>NZ_CAMXCK010000004.1:0-136560 GCF_947179105.1 Commensalibacter communis | reverse complement strand
AACGTTAATTATTCTTAAATCACTAATTTATAATTATTGATTTTATTCTTGCAAATTATAACAAGACTGAGTTGGCAGTAAATGGTCAAAAAATGACATCAGTATTTCGAACTCCAATTTATTTTGTATAAGTTAATAAGAAATAATAGAAGTACCCATGTTTGGATTAAATAATATAATCGAACAAATATTAGTATATAAATACATATTCTGTATTTTATTTAAAAATTACAGTATTAATAAATTTTTATAAATAAAAAATTATTTATGTTATAATATTAACGTAATAATATATATATTACAGATCTAAATTTTACAATTAAGGATAATTTTATTATGGTATTTACAGTTAATATTAATAAGAGTTCTAGAAATACTTCCTCAGGAAATAATGGTTTATTAAAGGAAGTAAATGGTGTAAATGGTATGCCTATTTCTGTTGCTCCGGGTTTTCCAGATTTAGAAGATCAATTTAATCAGATGGGAATTACTCATATCAGGTTACATGATTGTTTTGGTGTGGGCGATATTGATAACGGGTTCAATGCGAATCATTCAAATATTGATCAATTACTCGTTACTGTGCCTTTTGATCAGCAGGATAAAGCAAAGGAATTTCTTGCTGACTATGCTAATAAAAGAACAATCTTTCCTTACGCTGCTGTTGGTATGCGTAATAACGATTTGAAACAAGCTTTACGTAGTCCGAATTACCGAATTACAGATGATGCAATTCGTCGAACCATGATAAATAATGCTAGCGTTAATCCTGGTAACCTTCAAAGAGAGGTAATGTTCCGCATTGGACGGACACTTGATGGTGGATATGAGGTTCCAGAAAATTTTGATATTTATGCTTTTTTGGTGTCTAGATTGGTAATGCGTTATTCTATAAACTATAAAGGCATTGGTTTACCAAGAAAAGTCACTTATTGGGAAATCTGGAATGAGCCTGATTTGACCTTTTTTTGGAATAATAATAACCCACAAATTTATTATGAATTTTATGCGAAGATAGCCAATGCTATTAAAGCAGTTGATCCAACCGCAAAAGTAGGTGGTCCAGCTGTTGCTTATGGATATAATCCTGGTGGTGCCTACATCGATGGGTTGCTTAATTATTGTCAAACAACAAATACTCCCATCGATTTCTTTTCTTGGCATTATTACAATAGTTCACCACAAAGCATTATCGATGCTGGGAACTATATTCAAGATACTTTAAATAAGCATGGTTTTAGTAACCTTGAGAGTTTTTGTACTGAATGGAATTCTACTCCTACAGGAACAGTGAATAGCTTTACAAAACTGCAATCAGCTCAAAATGCTGCATTTTTGACGTCTATATTAACGTGTATGCAATATACTAAAATTGACAAAGCTTATTATTATCGTGGCGACGGAGCTGCTTTTGGGTTATTTAATGATCAGACGAACCCTAAGAGACCACAAAATAAAAATTTTTGTACATACGCTGCACAAGGGTTTAACTTATTTACCCGTATGTTTGAAACACCCTATATTTTGACCCAAGATAATGATTTTAGTACTGGATTAACAACATTAGTTGCAGAAAACGAAGTAGGGAATAAGATTAATATTTTAGCTTCTAATTTTGAAATGGACAGCAATTTTGTTGAACCTGCATTTCCACCTAATGGATATTCTTTGTATTCACAATATTATTTAGATTCAAATAGAACAACTAATCAATTAGATGATGATTGGAGTAAGGCTCATTGGTTTGGAGGTGTTGATCCAAGGACTATTATGTATAATAATGAAGTACCTCAGAAAGAGTTAGTGCCTCAGTTGCCAATTAGTGAAAATTTACCTCAAAAAACGATAGACTATGAGCAAAGTCGTATGGGGTTGACGGTTAATATTGCAAATATTCCTGAAAATTATAATGATTACAAAATAACAGCATATCGTATCAAAGAAGATGGTCGTCTTGATCGTATGACACCAGAACAAGTAACCACATCTATAGATAGCGCTCTTATCGATCGTGTGTTAACGATTACGGATGTGGGGGCGACTTCATCAACGGTAACTTTATACACTGTAGAGCTGATTAATTAATCACAATACTATTTGTTTCAAAAACTTGAATATAATTTTAAGATTACGATATCTTATTTCTTAAAAATATGAGGAATAAGATATCTTCTCTAGTACTAACTAGGCTAAATATTGCCCTGACTTTTGCTTGTTTGTTTTATCGAGGTTGAAAATATTTAATAAAAATTGCTAACCTTGTAGAGATATTCTCTGGCAATATAAAACGATCAAAAAAGTAATTCTGTGTCTTATTTAATTTGTTTTCGATAAATATATCATGATAATCACCCATTAGGCCATTAATCGTTGCTAGATATTGAAAAACTTGATGATGATAGGGAGATGAGTATAAAACATCAAAGGTTCCGTAAAGGGCAGAGAACATACTCATTTGTTTTCGTAAGGTATGGAATTCATGTGCCGATAAGGTCGAATTTTTCTGAATTTGCTGTTGAATAAATTTGACATTTTTATGGAGGGTAAATGTAAAATCTGCGAGGTCACATGGAAAATAACGATAGGCTTCACGCTTTAAAAAAGATAATCCTTGCTCATTCCATAAACTATTTAACAGGATAGCATTTGGAATCACGATACTACTTTTATCGTTCTTAAATCCATCTTGTATCAGTCCCAGCAGCCCTGTGATATTACCAAGTAGGAAAGGGCGTTTATGTCGTGCATCAAAGCCACGGTAAGCATAGCATAAATGTTTAAATTTAGCTCGAACCATTTTGTAGATTACTTTATTTTCCTCAGTGATTTTACTTGAGGTACATAGACCCCGTATAATTTTTGGAAATTGTTGATCTATAATACCTTCTAGCCATAGTTGACGGCTTATCATAAAGCTTTCTATCAATTGCTTTTGTGTATATTCAAATGTGATTTTGTTGGGTAATGTAACGTCAAGATTAATCTGATCATCAACACAAATCATATCATAAAGTTGATTGCATTGTTGTTCTGAGAAGTGAAAACGTTCAAA
This sequence comes from Commensalibacter communis, assembly GCF_947179105.1. NCBI lineage: Bacteria > Pseudomonadati > Pseudomonadota > Alphaproteobacteria > Acetobacterales > Acetobacteraceae > Commensalibacter > Commensalibacter communis. The sequence continues at coordinate 133,508 of NZ_CAMXCK010000004.1, read as the reverse complement.
ATCAACAATTTGTTTAGCTGTGATTGGTGCTTTTGTTTTTGACATGATGCAAGATCTTTATTGCTTTGAATTTTATAATAGTGATGATTAGTTCGGAAAATATTTGTTGACGTAGTTTTGTAAAGGAATAGATATTTTAACCTGATAAGCAATGGAAATCCACATGAAACCGCATCCCCATCCTGCCAGAACATCGCTAAACCAATGTGCGCCCAGAGCTAGTCTAGACCATCCAATCAGAAGGGTGCCGATAATAGCAATCCATAAGAAAGATTTTCTGTAAGAAAAAATACTATAACAAACCAGTAAGAACATAAGTGAATTTACTGAATGTCCACTGGGAAAACTATAGCTGAGTGCATGAGTCAAGGGTTCATCAAAAACAGGACGTTCCCTTCCAACAAGGATCTTTAACGTTGTAAAAACTATTCTACACGATCCCATAGTTGCAACCACCCATATGGCTTCATAGATGCGTTTTTTTAGCCATAACCAGATCCCTAATAATAAAGTCATAGAAGTAATGATTACAAATGAACCAAGTTTGGAAATCATTCTAACTAGTGCTACAAAAGGATTCGTGGGGGACAGTATAAAGATGTTGTTGAGGCTAGTATCTAACGATGTCAATAGGGCAATAATAATGGCTATTCCAAATAAGATTATGCCGTTTAGAAAAAGAAATTTATAATGAAAAGACAATCGTTTGCCCCAATAAAAAATAAAGGTTAGATAATGTCTTTTATCATATTCCAAACGATTTGATAGACTTCTTCATAAGGAAGTGTTGCATCAACGTCGACAATGTAAGCTCCTCTAAAGGAAAGTTTTGGGGTTACTTCAACTTTTGCTTTGAGTAATTCGTAATCATGATCTTGTTTGCGTGCAAATGCCGTGTCAACATCAATGTTTAACCGAAATATAATATCGGGTTTAACAGATGCCATTCGATCATAAAGTTTATATTCCCATTGAACCAGCTTGGATATGAACCAATTCGTGGTGTGTGCTGCGGACAATCCGGGGCCATCATAAAAACCATAGATCGTTGTTTGAGGATAGCGATCTGTAACGACTAACACACCATTTTGGCGGGCTTTAGTCATGTTTTTAAAATTATAATATCGAATGCAAGAAAACAGAAAAATAACCAAAGCGGTTAGAACCCCTGGAATCTTATTACCTTTTTTACGTGCAGTTGTCGCTTTTTTTTCGATAACACGATCTAGGATGGGGCCTATATATTTTATTTCTCTGATTCGTCGACCAATATTCCCTGATCCTTGCCCTAAATAGCAACGTTGGGTTGGGCGTATTTTTGATAAAGCACTGGTAATTTCTAAACTTAAGGTAGATTTTCCTGAACCATCACAACCAATAAAGGCGATCAAAGGGGGTAAATGCTTGGGGGAATTTTGATACGACATATATAATTTTCTAAAATTAAAGAATTTGCAGGACACCATATAATATGGATTTCTTATTCATAATAGGATGTCAATGCATATTCTCCGAATTATTATGATAGTTTACATTAAGTTATAAATAAGAGTTACATTATGGATAACACAACTATTAAAAAATTGAGTTATAATTGTTCTTGCCGATAAATCAAATCAAATTTTATCGTAATTTATTGTAATATACAAATTATTAAACTAAAAATTTAGAGAAACAAAATTTATGAAACAAAACGTAAACTTGCCAGTAATTGCGATTATAGGAGCTGATGGCTCTGGAAAGTCAACAATTTGCTCAGAATTAATGACATGGCTAGAAGGGCGTTATCCTGTACGCTTATGCCATCTGGGGCGTCAAACAGGAAATATTGGTCGTATGATCGCTAAGTTACCATTCTTGGGTAAAAAATTAGATCATAAAATAGCAGGTAAAGCGAATAAGGCACGTTCGGACAAAGGACCAAAAGCGGGGGTTGCGTGCATTATGTTTTTATTATCTTTAAAGCGGGTCTATCGTTTTTATAAAATGCTGCGATTTAAGAAACAAGGCTTTTTAATTATTACAGATCGCTATCCCCAAATATCGGTCATTGGCGGGTTGGATGGGCCTGATTTAACAATTGATCATCCTGATAACATCATTTCACGCTGGTTGACACAATGGGAACGTCGATTATATCGTTGGATGGCCGATCATAAACCCGATCTTGTGATTCGGTTGAATGTCGATATTGATACCGCAATGAAACGTAAGCCCGATCATCGTTTATCTTCGATGGTTAAAAAAATTGAGTCCATAGAGAAACTTACATTTAATGGGGCGCCAATTATCGACTTATATAGTCATAAACAGCCCCTAGAAGAGATCATTCAGGAAGCAAAAAATGCTATTCGTGAGGTTTTAATCAAAAAGCCCTAGTAATTTGGTTCATAAACTGGCATTGAACGGCGGAAGACACCTCGTGTTTTATTTTGTGTTGGATCCGCTGTCTGCGAAACGGGCATATTAATGCCCATATCATATTTTCCTGTACGTCGCTTGCTATTAACCCATCCATCTGTGCCATTTATTTTTTGCGAACGTTTTGTATAGTGGTCAGGAATCAATGCAGCTGGACCATTTTTCTCGTTTTTAGCTTGTTGTGCTGAGTTGGATTGTTGTTGACGTGCTTTTTCTGCTGCTTGTTTTGCAAAGGGCGAAATGTCATCGGAGCTTTGTTGAGGATTCAAATGTGTATCTTTGGAAGTAACCACAGAGGGGGGCGGTGGGCCGTCCTTATGATGATGACGTGCGAAAGCAGGCTGATTACTATTCATAGCAACTGTGATCGTTCCTAAGAAAAATATATATACAAAACGCTTTGTTGTGAACATAATTACCGATACCTAGTTTAGTTTTTGATGCTCTGATCTGATAATAAGATCATCAAATTATGGCAATAAATCGATTTTCTAGAAAATAATATTGGTTCGGAACCCAAGGACAGTTGCGTCTTTATACGTGCTTCTTGTGGCAGAAACATTATGAAAATATTCAAAAACAGGCATAATCATAACACCGCGATAAACAGCGATACTGTAATTTGCTTCAAATAGCATACTATTGGTTTGAATCCCTGGCGCACCATTGATTAAACCGCCAAAGATACCATTCGTTTGCGTGACCAATCCATTATTGATCTGATATTGTTGTGCTCTGCTAAGCCCTCTTGGAACTGTATAGTAAGTCATCATCAGCCCAATTTGGTCATAGGGTCTGGCATGCCAGAAGCCACGATCTAATAGTCCTATATTATACAAATCTTTATAGTTGGCAGTTAATGGAGAATCGTGTCCCCAATTGGCAATAACATATAGTCCATGATCTTTGACTTGGTCATTACGATAAATCATTTGTCCAAGCATAACCCAATATTGGCTAGTATGATCTTTTTTACCTGACCCTGTTGCTTTGCTGGACCATGTTTCGAATTTACTGGTATCCAAGCCTGCACCGATGCGAATATAGCCATTTAAATGGTTCTTGCCAAAGTTGGAGTTATATCCAAACTCTATGGGAACATATGCCCCTGTTGCCGCTTTGACCCCCCATTTGAGGCCTGTCGGGCCGCCTTTCCCTGTTCCCCAAGGCGAGCTTTCATAAGCGCCAAATTGGAAATAGGTTGATTTCGAAATATTATAATGTATTTGCGCCCCCCAAACCGTGCCAGGCCATGGGCTGAATCCTTGCTGAGATTGAATACTTCTGGGTTGTCCGCATGTAGCAAGTAACATAAATTGACAGGCAAAAGGGCTAATGGCAAAAGTATTTCCAACACTATCTCGACCAAAGCGGATTTCAACTTTATCATCCCATAGCTTTTGTAAACCATAGAGATAATTCATATGCAAGACACGGTCATAACCACCGCCATAGATTTCTTGGGCTTGCATTTGCGAATCCCCAACATAGTCGCTGCTGGCATTACGCCCAGCTAGATTTAAAACCATGGCATGAGTGGAGAAGCCTTTCCAACCAATTATTTTTTCCCAGTCCATGTCAATTGAAAATGCAATTTGGTGGGCATAATCTGCCCCCTTTTTTTTGCCACCACGCACAACCCCTGCGGTTTCAGTGAGCCAGCTTAGACCTAATTGGATCCCATATTGGTCTAAATATTTATTAACACCGCCCAAGAGCAATTCTTGAGAAGGATTAATATCTGGATTTGCCTCTGGATTATTTAAAGCAGAAGGTTGATTGGGCGTATCGTCTCTTGTTTGAATAAGTTGATCTAATTGTTTGTCTTCCTTTTGGTGCAATTCCGGTTTAGCAAATGCAGAAGCGCAATAAGACGCTGTAACAAAAGAGGTGCTTATATAAAATATTATGCGAGAATGTTTTATAATTTTATTAACCATCCAATTAATCTTATACCTTTCTGATTGAATAGATTGAGCAAAGAAGACAATTCTATTATCATGATAAAAAAGAAACACTCTATCATAATTTTTGAAAAAGTAAAAAAAGCTAACTTTTGAAGTAATGCGTTAATAAATGAAATTATAGTTAAAGCAAAGCGTTTTTATATAAAGTTTTTTCTTTTACATAAACAATCTGTTACTGTGAATAAAATTATAATCACTGTTTTATTCTGAAATAAAAACGAATTAATATGCTTGAGGATTAACTATGAACCGTTGTGTTTTCTTGGATCGTGATGGTGTGATTAATGTGGATACAGGATACCCATGTCGTCAATCTGATCTACAACTGATTGATGGAGCTGGCAATGCAATTGCACGTCTGAACCAACAAGGATTTCTGGTGATTATAGTGACCAACCAATCTGGAGTAGCGAGGGGATATTTTACCGAGCAAGATGTGCATCAGTTTCATCAATATATTTCGCAAGAATTAAAAACTTATCATGCTCATATTGATGCGTTTTATCTATGCCCTTACCATCCTGACGGAGTGATAGAGACTTATCGTCAAGACCACCCTGATCGGAAACCCAATCCAGGAATGATTGAGCGTGCCTGCCAAGAGTGGTCGATAGATCGAGAACGCTCTTTTTTAATTGGAGATCGAGATACAGATATAGAGGCTGCTAAAAATGCCAATATCCAAGGATATTTATTCAGCGGTGGTAATCTTGACCATTTTGTTCAAAAGATTCTACAAGAATTTTAGTGTCAATCCAATCAATCCCAAGGTGCTTTTTTAGAAAATTGTTCCACAAGGTAATCAATCATCACTCTGCTTTTTAAAGGTACATAGTCAGAAGGCGGATACATAATGTATAACGCAGCGTCTTGAATGGTTGGATGATCGAGATCAAGTGGAATAAGCTGTTTATCGGCCAGCTCTTGAGTTAATAAGAATTTCGGAAGATAGGCGATGCCTTGACCCATGATGGCGGCATTTTTAAGCATCTCGCCATTATTGGCAGTGAATGAGCCATGAACATGAATATTATGCTCTCCATTTTTACCAAATTTCCAATAAGATCGGTTCATAAGAGTGCCTAGACTATAGAGCAAACATTGATGTTCAGAGAGTTCTTGGATTTGTGTTGGTTTCCCGTGCCGTTCTAAATAATCGGCTGAGGCACATAAAATAAACTCAATGGGTGCCAGTTTTCTTGCTTTGAGGGTGCTGGACACCATTTTTCCTATGCGTAAAGAGAGATCCCAGCCTTCTTCGACCAAATCAACGATACGGTCATTTAGCCCAAGTTCAATAGTAATATCGGGATATTGCTTGTAAAACTCGATCAGTAAAGGGGAAAAATGCTGTAACGTCAATGAAAGAGGGGCATTAATTTTCAAATGACCTTTTGGATTAATATGTTGTGCAGTAATGGTTTGCTCAATAATATCAATATCTGAAAGAATTTTATCGCAGCCTTGGTAAAATAAAGTGCCAGCTTCTGTTAAAGAAATCTTGCGTGTAGTTCGGTGTAATAGGGTGCAATTTAATCGTTGCTCTAGTGCATTAATATGTTTGGTGACCATCGTTGGCGACAAGTGAAAGGCTCGTCCTGCGGCGGAAAAGCTGCCCGTATGGACGACTTTAACAAAGATTTGCATGCTGGTAATACGATCAAGCATTTTTTATTTCACACTCATAGTTTATAATCTTTTAATAAAAAGAGGTCTTTTCAAAGATAAAGAACTCTTTATAGTCGATTACAATAGATTAAAATATAGTTTGAAATATTAAGCAAAGGAAAAAATTATGAAAAAAATTATTGCAGCGCTATTTAGTGCAACCGCTTTATTTTTAGCAACAGAAGGTGCCTATGCGGTTTCTGCTCAACAAACAGGATCTGATGTTGTCAGCACGATTCAGGATGTTAAAAATGGCAACTATAAGATTGATCCTTATCACACTCAAATTATATTCTCAGTCTCTCATTTCGGATTTACGAATTATTCAGGTAATTTTTCGGATATTGCGGGCTCATTAAATTTGAATATTCACGATGTTAGTAAAAGCAAATTAACGATCGAAATCCCTATTCAAAGCATTCAAACAACCAGCACAAAATTGACCACAGAATTAAAAGATCCAAATTGGTTTGATGCAGCAAAATATCCAACAGCGCATTTTGTCTCGACGAAATCTGTTAAAACGGGAGATAAAACCGCAGATGTAACAGGGAATTTGACTCTGCATGGTGTTACTAAACCAGTCACATTACATGTGTCTTATATTGGAGCAGGGGTTAATCCATTAAACAAAGCATATACCGTTGGGTTCCAAATCACAGGTAAAATTAACCGTGGCGATTTCGGAATTATGACCTATTTACCCAAAGTTGGAGACGAGGTCGATTTAAACATTGCTGCTGCTTTTGAGAAAAAATAATAAAATATGACGTAATGATGATAATAAGTTGGTATTGATTGCCAACTTATTTTGCTTTGTCTAATATCAAGACAAAGTTTATGGGAATATAAATAATGAAAACACTTATATTGTTTATATTCAACACATTAAAAAGAATTATAGATTTTGGCATAACAATATTAAAATCATTATCGAGGTCAAAATTTATACGTTTTACTTTGATTTTAATATGTGCTTTTTATTCATATGCGTGGTTGTTCCCATCGTTAGAAATGCAATTATTTTCGGGGGTTGAAAAAGCCTGTAAGAATCGAGAAAATTGTCAAATTTATCTTCAAGAAATTATGCCTTTTCAATGGGATAAGGCGTATTTCTTTTTGGAAGAAAATGGATATAGTAATTATGATATTCAATCCATCACAGGTACCAAGGGCGATTTTGACCTTGGGAGAAGGGATGTTCTGATTTTATTTAAATATCATAATCATCTTGTAAAATATCAAATTTTTGAAGTTTACGATCATACTGATCTGAAATTTTCTTTCTCTTTGTGGGGAGGGGTGAACAAGACCGTTGCAATCGGCTTCATGATGGGAAAATCATCATTAAATGAGTTGCATTATTTGGGGGATATTAATCAATTTAATGATACTGTTTATATCAAATATTATGAAATAACACCTGATAATGATTTGCTTGATGCTGGATGTGATACAGACAATTATTTTCAAGGCACGATAAAAACTTGTTTTTTAAGTTTTACTAATTTGAAACAAGTTTATCTTGAGAAACCATATAATCAACAAGAGTAAAATTGAATTATATTGGAAATGATATATGAAACATGTAACTATTGTTTTCTAATATAATTGAGTAAATTAAGATTACTTTTTTAATAAGTTCGTTAATGTGATTACAATAGCAATAAGAAATAAAGAGACAATAAAGTTTACTAAAAATCTTATTTTCTCTTTATTAAGACTACTAACCCTTTTTATTGTCTTGATCGTGGGATTTTTAATTTATTCATGGTCATCCGAAACCTTTGAAGACCACCTATATAACACCATTCGTCCTGAATGTTTTCAACAACCAACTTGTAAAATTAGTTTACATGAATTAACCCCTTTCGTATGGGATCAAGCCTATATTTTTCCACGAGGGGATGCTTATAGCAATCAAGCTATTCAAAAAGTTACAGGGGTTTCAGGTGATTTTCAACGCATTAATACACTAGCTATTTTTATGTATCATCATCGGCTGGTAAAGTTTGTCTTTTTTGATTTTGTTGAATATGACGATAATTTTAGAGCAGATCCCCCTAACGATCATTATTTTGATGTTGCGTTTTATGTTGATACTGGCATTCTGCGTCAGATGAATAATACTGGCAGAATTAAAAATTTTGGTGCTTTTAAAAGACCTGATTACTTAGAAATGACATCAAAAAATGATTTCTTTTATGTATCATGTCACTATCAATCCCGACCTTTTTATGGAGAGTGGAAAGAATGTTTGATGGTACCAGCTGATAAGACACAGTTACGTTGGTTTGACCGAAGTAAAAGTGAAAAATAAAGTTTAATTGTCATAAAAGAAAAGGCATTGTTACAACAATGCCTTTTCATCGATCTTAATGTGCTTTAAAAAATTATTTTAAAACTGCAGCCAAGGATTTTTCAAGGATTCCAAGGGCTTCATCTAAGATATTATCTTCAACCGTTAATGGTACCAAGACACGAATAGAATTCGCGAAAAGACCACAAGTTGCCAACATCAGACCATTATCTCTGGCATGACCTGCAAGGGTTTTGGTTGTATCCGCATCAGGTTTACCTTCAGCATTTAAAATATCAAATGCCAGCATTCCACCGCGGTGGCGAACTTCACCAATACGAGTAAAGGCACCGCCTTTAGCTTTTAACCCATTCAGGAATGCAGCAATTTTTTTACCAAGATCGTTGCTGCGTTGTAAAAGATTTTCTTCTTCGAAAACTTCTAATACAGCCAAAGCAGCAGCAACAGCAACTGGGCTACCGGCATAGGTTCCACCCAATCCACCAGGGGAAACACTGTCCATGATGTCAGCTTTACCAACCACACCAGACAAAGGATAACCACCAGCAAGACTTTTTGCTGTGGTCATAAGATCTGGTTCAATGCCGAGTTGTTCCGTTGCAAAGAATGTACCAGAACGTCCATACCCAGATTGTACTTCGTCACAAATGATTTTAATGCCATGTTTGTCAGCAATTTCACGAAGTTTCTTCGCAAAAGAAGGCGGCATAAAGTGGAAACCACCTTCACCTTGGATAGGTTCAAAAATGATGGCAGCAACATCTGTTGGTGCAATATCCGTTTTGAAGAGTTTTTCCAAAGCAATTAATGATGCTTCTTCTGTAACGCCAAAGCTTTCAACAGGGAAAGGAATACGGAAAATACCACCAGGCATGACCCCGAAATCTTGCTTATAAGGGGCAACTTTACCTGTCATTGCCAATGTATAAATGGTACGACCATGATACCCAGCATCAAATGCAATCACACCGAAACGTTTTGTTGCAGCACGAGCAATTTTCACTGCATTTTCAACGGCTTCTGCACCTGTAGAGAAAAATACAGCTTTTTTTTCGCCAGAAATTGGTGCTTTTTCACACAGTTTTTCTGCCAAGGTAATAATATTTTCAAAGCCAACAACTTGAGTCGCTGTATGAGAAAATTTATCAACTTGTGCTTTGACGGCTGCTGTAATCTTTGGATGAGTATGACCTGTATTTAATACACCAATACCCCCAATAAAATCGATATAGCGGTTGCCCTCTACATCCCAAATTTCAGCATTTTTTGCACGGTCTGCAAAGAAAGGAAAACCAATAGCAAAGCCTTTTGGCATTGATTTTTCTTTACGTTTCATTAAGTCAGAATTCTTCATTTTTTTCTCAATTAGCTAATATTCACGCTTGCCCACGAAGAGCAAGCTGTTTGTATAGCGTTTCTTTTTAAAAAATACCATAATTATGAACGGCATCTTCATCGCTTGGAACTGCTGGTATAGAGTCCCATAACTCGATGATTTTACCGTTTTCGACGCGCCATAGCTCAAAATAAGCATGACGTGCGCCAGCAATCGATCCTTCTGAATGGGTCAACACAAATTGACCATCAGCAACAGTACGGTGGATTTTATCGTAATGTAATGCTGATCCATCGGCTTTCAGTTGCTCAAGGAAATCAATAACGGGTTGAACACCATCGCCAATATCTGGGCTGTGTTGATAGAATGTTTTCCCATCACTATAGCGTTCAAAACCGCTATAATCACCACCGATTAGGGTTTCAGTAAAGAATTTCTTTACTAACTGGCGATTTGCGTCACTATCTGCTGTTGCATCGACTTCGGTTGGGCCATCAAGTTGGCTGCGTCCACTGATATTTTTTTCAGCTTCTGCAACTAAACCATCCCAATGTTCAACGATTTTACCATTTTCTACACGATAAATATCAAATCCAACCAATGGGTTTTCATCAAGCCCGACAAAACGACCATGTAAAGCGACCAGACCATTATCGTCACCCAATACACGGCTGACTTTATAGTCCATGTCTGGACAGCTTGCGACAAGTTCTTTTAAACCAGGGATGCCATCAGCAACCAATGGAGAATGCTCGATAAAATCTGGTGAAAAATAGAGTTCAAGCGCTTTGATATCTTTATCAGAAAACAGCATATTATGTGCTTTTAACACTAATGCTTTATTTTGCTCTTTTGACATTCAAAAATTCCTAGTCTTCGTTAGAGGCCATAACGTGCTTAACACGTGTATATTCTTCCAAACCATATGAAGATAAATCTTTACCATAACCAGAATGTTTGAATCCACCATGAGGCATTTCACCAACCAGAGGAATATGGGTGTTAATCCACACAGTTCCAAAATCTAGATCACGTGATAGGCGTGTTGCACGTGCATGATTTTTTGTCCAAACGCTAGATGCCAATCCAAATTCAACATCATTGGCTTTGAATACACCGTCTGCTTCGTCTTTAAAGCTTTGAACGGTAATGACTGGACCAAAGATTTCTTTTTGAATAACTTCATCATCTTGTTTTAGATGGCTGATAACGGTTGCTTCGAAATAGAACCCTTCACGATTGCCTGCTTTACCACCCGCTTGGATTTTCGCATGAGGAGGCAAACGATCAATAAAGCCTTGAACATGTTTTAATTGGTTTGCATTATTTAATGCACCATAAAGCGCATCACTGTCATCGGGAGAACCAAATTTTGTTGCTTTGGCTTCTTTAGCTAATAATTCAAGGAATTTATCATGAACAGATTCTTCGACCAATACGCGCGTTGCAGCCGTACAATCTTGACCTGCATTAAAGAATCCTGTCATAGCGATATGAGCAGCAGCTTTTTCAAGATCAGCATCAGCAAATACAACAACAGGTGCTTTACCACCTAATTCAAGATGTGCACGGGTAAGGTTTTGTGCAGCAGATGCAGCAACAGCTAGTCCAGCGCGAACAGAACCCGTAATAGAAACAAGTGCTGCTGTTTTATGAGAAACGATTTGTGAACCTGTTTCTGCCTTACCAAGAAGGACGTTAATCGCACCAGCAGGGAAAAATGGTGCTGCGATTTCAGCAAGTAATAGGGTGCTTTCTGGTGTGGTGTCACTTGGTTTTAAAACTACAGTGTTCCCAGCAGCCAAAGCAGGAATGATTTTCCAAATAGCCATCATTAAAGGATAGTTCCAAGGCGCAACTTGTCCAACAACGCCCAATGGTTCACGACGAATGCTGGAGGTCAATCCATGCATATATTCGCCAGTTGATTTGCCTTCTAAACAACGTGCTGCACCTGCAAAGAAACGGACTTGATCGGCAGAGACGGCAACTTCTTCAGAGGCGATTAATGCTTTGATTTGTCCTGTGTTACGGCTTTGTGCTTCAACAAGTGCATCGCTGTTTGCTTCGATTGCATCAGCCAGTTTCAATAATGCTTTTTGACGTTCAGAAGGGGTGGTTCTGCCCCAGATTTTAAATGCTTCTTTTGCAGCTGCGTATGCTGCGTCTACTTCTTCTTGAGTAGCTATTGGGGATTGCGCAATTACTTTGCCCGTTACTGGGCTGATTAAGTCAAAATACTCAGAAGATTTAGCTTCAACAAATTTCCCATTAATAAAATGTTTTAATTTTGTTACGCTCATTTAGGGATTCCTTTAATTATAGTTATTTAAACCAAACTCAGATTACCATTGGTATGGATATGTTCAAAATAAACAATTTATGATTAACAAAGAATATTATTTAAATAAAAACATTTCATATGAAAGTAAGAGGGTTTAATTGATGGTAAATGCAAGAATAGGTTGATAAATTATTAAAAACAAATTAGTTTTTTCATTTATTTAAAAATTGCCTTCTACAAATTGATTTTTTGTTATGTTTTGTGAATATTATAAAATCAATTTGATTTTTATCATTTATGTTATTTTACGACTCTAAATTACTAATAAAATAATACAACCACACTGTTATTAATTGCGCAATGATTTCTAAAATTGCTTGATACTCAATCATTTTAAAAAGCAAGTTGTTAGGCTCTGACGGGGTTGATGATAAATTTCACAAAAACGATGCGTAACCAAGAGACTATGGAGTAATGAAGTAAAGATAAAAACTCATAATTTGCGTTATCTTACTCTAATGCCTTGGAATTAAAACCCATATACAAAACCCAGCCCAAAAAAGAACGGTTAAAAGGATTTGCTTGTCATAAATGACAACATCGGTAGGAGATTCCCCATCTCTTAACGTTTCTACGATAAACCAATACCGAAATAATCCAAACATAACAAAAGGAATAGTAACAATCAGTTTAGATTGAACAGTCATTACATACAAGCTGTAAAAGATAATCGCTGAGGTTGCAGACATTTCGGCAAAGCGATTGATGAGCGTAACAGAGTAATGACTCAGCACGCCTCTGCTTTGAGAGCCATTTTGGATTAACTCTTGTCGGCGTTTGATAGAGGCTAAATATAAAGAAAGACTGAGCGTTGTGACAAACATCCAATTGGATACTGGCACATTAAGCGCCACAGCTCCTGCATATACTCTTAAGACAAACCCAAAAGCGACAATAAAAATTTCAATGACAGGTTCATGCTTTAATTTAAAGCTGTAAAGAAGATTTATAACGATATAAACAATGATAACATTAATGACTTTTGGAGTTACAAACCACGCTGCGAATAATCCAATATATATTGCGCCTAGTAACAATATTGCATTATTGACAGAGATTTCCCCAGAGGCAAGAGGACGTTTTTTTCGTTTTTCTGGATGGGTTTTGTCCTGTTCTATATCATTTAAATCATTGACGATATAGACAGCCGAGGCTGCTAAACAAAACAAGAATGCAGCAAAAATCACATGATATACTGAATATAAATGCAAAAATTCCTTGGAAAAAATCAAAGGTGCAAAAAGGAATATATTTTTAACCCATTGTTTGGGTCGAATTAATTTTAACAATCCTGTGGCTGTATGCTTGGTTGTGTGTTGCGGACTGTTCATCAGTTATCTTTGTGAGGAAATAGTTAGGGGCTTTGTATCTTTAAATATAACATATTTAGAAAATAAAAAACCACCGATAAGGCATGTGCCTGAAAAAACAATTAACGTTATTAAGCTGGGAATATGAAAGTGGTCAGCGATATATCCTGTTAACAACGACAGGCTGCCAATGAAAATAAAAAATGATATATATTTCGCCATTGTTACTGATGAATTGAATGTCCATCTAGCATTGAGGAAAATATTACAACTGGTTGAGCAACAAAAAGCAATAAAATTTGCAATCATTTGTAAGTTGTGAAATCTGTAAAAAATAAGGAAAAAAACAGCCCAATGAACTGAGGTATTAATTAGCCCTACAGCAAAATAACGCATAAATAAGCGAGTGAACTCTCTATAATTTGCTATATTCATTTAAATTTAAAATCATTAAAATATGACCGATCATCACGGTAAATGAAAAAAAAGGGGATTTTCAAGTTCAATTTTTGTTAAAAACAAGGAAAATTAATAGTCAAGGTATGTCACAACAAGATATTTAGTCAGAAGATCAATAAAGTATTTTTCTTATTTAAAATTATATAGAAATTAAAATAATTTCTATTTTCTATCATATGAATCATTTGATAATCAATTCTAAAAAGGAAACATTTCTTTTATAATGAGTATGTTTTGTATAAAGTTTTATTATCAGTACATTATTTGAAAAGGATAATAAAATGAATTTAGACAAGGATTACTTTTTAAATAAATATAATTTAATGCTTCCTCATTCTGAAATTGTTAAAGCAATGCCTGACTTGCCAAAAGGCAAAGCATTAGATTTAGGATGTGGTGGGGGCAGGAACAGCTTATATTTGGCTCAACAGGGTTTTACCGTAGATGCATGGGATCATAATGAGAATAGCATCAAAAAGCTAGATACAATTTGTGTCAATGAATCTATTGATTCGATTATGACCAGAGTGGTTGATTTAAATGACCTCGAATTTTCAGGTCAATATGATGTGATTATATCAACCGTAGTTTTCATGTTTCTTAATCCCAAATCTATTCCAAATTTAATTGGGAACATGCAAAAATCGACCAAAAAAGGGGGGTATAATCTAATTGTTTCCGCAATGAATACAGAAGATTATCCATGTAATCTTGATTTCTTTAATTTTACTTTTAAACCCAAAGAATTATCTTCATATTATCAATCTTGGACAATAAAGAAATATAACGAAGATACAGGTCTGCTACATAAAACAGACGAGCAAGGCAACCGAATAGAGCTGCGTTTTGCGACCCTTTTAGCGCAAAAAAACTAGCGATTATATTAAAAATGGCAGTGTTTTTTTATTTCACTGCCATTTTATGGTTAATTCTTTTTAATGATATCTTTTGTATTTTGAATATCTTCTGGCGTTAAAGCATGTGCATGATTGCCCCAGTTGGTACGGATATAATTAATCACATCAGCCGTATCTTTGTTGGTTAATACCCATTGATATCCTGGCATTGAATATGGCAAGTGATCTTGGGTCACAGGGGTTTTTCCACCCTCTAAAATAACGCGGACTAAAGTTAATGGATCTTCACTATTGACAGTTAAATTCCCTTGTAGCGGTGGGATGACATGGCTATTGCCTTTGCCATCCATGCCATGACAGGTTGAACAATAGCGCATATACATAAACTCACCATTATTTTGAGCTTTTGCTTGTCTGGTATTGGCTTGGGTGACTGCAGAAGCAGCGTGATGATTACCATCGATATCTGCCAGATAAGTAGCAATTGCATCAAGGTCTTGGTCAGTTAAATATTGTGTGCTTTCGCTCACCACCTCATCCATTGGACCAGCAAGTGCTTTATGTTCGCTGCGGCCTTTTTTCAATAAATCAATGGTTTCTTGTTTTGAAAAAGGTAAATTACGCAGTGACGGCGCATACCAGCCTGCAAGCTGCGCACCACTAAGATAACTGCCTTTTTGTTCATCAAAGCTCTTTTCTTGCATGCCATATCCACGTGGCGTATGGCATGTACCGCAATGTCCAGGGCCTTGAACCAAATATGCACCTCTGTTCCATTGTTCACTTTGATCGGCGCGAGGTTGGAAACGCTTGTTTTCAGTATACATTGCATTCCAAACAGAAATTGGCCAACGTATGGATAAAGGCCAAGAAATATCTGATGGGGGGTTGGGAACGGCTTGGGGTTTAACATCGTTCATTAAATAATCATATAATGCCCGCATGTCCTCATCGCTTAATTTAACATAAGAAGGATAAGGCATCGCTGGGTAAAGATGGCGACCGCCTTTGCCAACCCCTTTACGAACAGCGCGTACAAAATCGTTATAGCTCCAGTCGCCAATCCCATTGGTTTTATCAGGGGTGATGTTTGTGGAATAAATATTGCCCAAAGGGGTTGGGAATTTTACCCCTCCTGCCAACTCTTTGCCATTGGGGGCGGTATGACAAGCACCACAATCACTGGCACGGAACACATATTCACCTTTGGATATGGTTGGGTTAGCATGGGCAATACTGGGTAATGCCATCAAAAAAAGGATTGATAAGCGTTTCATGATTACCCTTTCATCTTATGAAGTTCATTAACAGCGCGCCATCCTTGGTCAATGGCAGCATGGGCATAAGGTGCCCAATCTGAATCAGAATTGGCAATCGTAATACGCCCCACAGGTTTACGTGCTGTTTCGATGGTTTTTTGTGCGCTATCTTCATCAGATTCAGACAAGCCACTATAGGTATAAGAATATCCATGCGCCCAACGATTGACAGTAATGGCTTGAATGTCTTTGGTATGGTCGAAACCAGCATCACCAAACATCCCCTGTAATTGATCACGGATCATGCGTTCATGTACCTCGAACGGCGTACCCAATAAAAATGCACGTCCTTTACGAGATTGCTCACGAATGCTGAGACCACTGCCTGGGAATGTCGGTACATAAACCATATGTAAACAAATCGGTTTTTTCGGATCTCTGGGATGTTGGTATTCACCCATATCCACAGGATAATCCAGCTTTACGCGGCTATAAGGGGCAGCAACGGCATAGATTTCATGAACGCCTTTTTTAATAAAAGGTTCCCAATTACTGATGATAACTTTGGTGTACACTAATGGGGCTTTAACATTTTGTTTTAAAGCCTCTTTTTGAGTCTCTGGCATTTCTGGAACAATATAAGGAATCATCATATTATAGCCAGCCATTACCACGTGACCACCTTTAACTTTGTGTAGTTTTCCTTCTTTGAGATAGGTTACTTCTACGCCATCAGCAACGTTTTCGGCATGAATACCTGTGCTGCTTAGTCTTAATCTGACAGGATTTTCTGGTTTATCAAGTTGGCTGTAATCGAATTTAGCTGTAACAATGCTTTCCATTGTATCGCCTGGCGCAATCGCTGGGATCAAGTGACGAACAATCGAACGTGCAAGCCCCGCATTGCCATCTGGGAAGTGATAAATATAAGGATCTTCTAAATCAGCAAGATCATCTGGATCCATAGGGGGTAAATTCATCCCATCAAACCCAGGTAACGCACAAAGACGAGCATCACTACATGAAACACCGTCAATCCCAATAGCTTGGAAATCATTGGTTCGTTGTTGGAAATAACGAATAGCACTGTCGTTTAATTTGACTTTGTCTTTTAAGAACTGTGTATAGCTGTGTTTATCAAGCCATGCGGTTTTCTCTTCAGGACTCATCCCTGGCATATAGTCTTTATTTTCAGTGTGAAGCGCAATAAGTGCTTTGCGATCATCTTCGCTTAATGGAAAATCGTTAATAAATTCAACAATATTGCGACCGTTTAAGCGGTCTGGTGGAATATCATCCGAGACTGCTCGACCTGGGTCGCCAGCAACAATTTTATCAACACCAAAATTTTTCTTATCGAAATAAACACCACGACTGAGGTTCAGATCAGGATAAAAAGTTTTATCAAAATGTTTTGCCATTACATCGACATTAATATTTAATTCTGCAATCAGTTTTTTGACGATATCACTAAAATTATGTTGTGGAGATTGAAAAGATTCACTTCCCCCATATCCCAAGATCATACGGTCGCTGGTATGAAATTCGTTGCGCTTTGCATGACCACCAAAATCATCATGGTTATCAATTAACAAAATCTTGCTGTCTTTGCCTTGTAATTGTTGCCAAAAATAGGCAGAAGCCAAGCCGCTGAGGCCAGCACCAACAATCACAAGATCATAATTTTCTTCAATAGGTAGGGTTTTTGAATTAAAATGTTCATCCTCACGTGCCAATGCGTGCGCACCTTCAAAAGAACCAGGGTGGTTGCCCCTCAATCCCGTTAGTGTAGGGGGATAATAAAGTGTTTGAGTCGCTGTTTGGGCTGATGCTTTTAATATTTGTGCAGGAGCCATTCCCGCAACAATACTAATTGCCACACCATTTAAAAAATCACGTCTTGTGACAGTCATTGATTAAAGCCTTATATATTTTGTTTCATCATTTTTTCTATACCATAAAAATATAGATATTAAATAATAAACAATTGAGGAGCTTAATGATGGACGGGCAAGAGCTCTTTAGTATATTATGATATAATTCATTGCTAAATATAAATAATTTGTGGCGTTGCTAATTCTATCTCTAAAATAGGTCATTATTTTCTTTAGTTAATTGGATAAAGAACTGAAAATTCTACTTTATTACTTAATAAGACTCTCGCTCTACAATTTCTTGTGGTAGAAGATAATGCGATTTTTTCGATATTTTTAAAGCTTATAGCAGATATTTTTTTATTGGAATTTTATTGAGTATATTCTGTGCCAAGTTTTGAGTATAGTGCGTATTACAATAAGGGGTGCCATTACTTGTAAAAAAACTAGAGGAACGATTATTATAAACTTGTAATAACCAGGGTAGATCCCCCAATAATTCATTCATAAAAAAATTGATTTTTCTTCAAATGATTAGGCTGGCCACAACGAGGGCATATTTTGGCAAAGGCTGAGATTTTTTTGTGACACGCTTTGCAGCCAATCATTTGGATCGTTTGAACCGATTTATTTGACAAGCATTCCACAACAAAGAGAAATGGAGGCAAAATGGATGTCAAAAATATCCAAATAGAGTGTCTGTTTTTTCGTTTAACAGCTGAGTAGGCCGCGAAAATAGATAAAACACAAAAAAAGAGCTAAGAACAAAGAGCACACTTTCAGAATAGTAGTTATCCATTTATTTTGACTTGTTAGTTAAGAGATGAGGCAAGCTAATTACTGTTACGTATTAATCTATTATCTATTGTTTTTTTACGACCATTCTATAGAGTTTTTGCACTTTAGTTCTGCGTTTTGTTCCGATTGGTAGTGCTTGATTGACACCATTAATCAAAATTTTCTTTACGGCCAATCCTTGATGAGTCACTTTATATTTAACAGTTTGTTGTGATCGGACTATTAAAGCAAGTTGGTTAGCCCAAGGTGTGTTACGTAAATAATAGAAAAAGGTGGATGCATAATCTATCGTAAGGTTCGCCCACGGCTTTTTCTCACCAGCAAAATGAATAATCCATGGATCTCTTCTGGCTTGAAAATAATTTTCCATGATGTGTAATGGAAGTTTTTTATAGAATGTATCCACATTTCCATTCCCGTGTAAAACATTCCATCGTATGTCAAGAAAATAGATATCGCCTTCTAAATATTTATTAAGAAGATCTTGATCCAAAAACCAATAAATTGTTTGGCACATATCTTTGAGTATCTTTTGGTCGATAGCAGTTTTTCTAAATTTTTCAGTGTTTAGAATTAATACGCCCGCTTGTACATAATCGTAAGGGTTTTTCATCCCCAAATATTGCTTCAAATATTCTTCAGCAACGAAATTCCCACATTCTCTACGACAAACGACTTTATTTTTAATAAAACCAGTCATGACATAATCTTTGATTGCGGCAGCTGATTTGTTCCCAATATCTGTATCGTATAAATATTGGATATCTTTATTTACAACCATATCGGCATCAAGATAGATAACTTTGTCATATTGGGGAAGAATAGTGGGGATTAAGATACGATAATAGGTTTCTTTCGAAAAATGTGAATATAAGTTTAAATTCTTGTTTGAAAAAAATTGCTCAACATTGATGATGTTTAAACTAAAATTTTCAAGTTTTTTAAACATAAAATTAAAGTTGAATTTTGTTGTATCAGATAATGCACCTTCGATGATATAAATATCATAAAAACAAGAAGGATCACTGTTTTCTATAATTGACTGAATTAACGCAGCACCTGTAATGGCATAATTTTCATTAAAGGCAGTTACGATAGGAACTATTTTTTTATATTTATTTTTCATGTGATCGGATGCAATGTCTTTTATTGTATGAATAAGAGGGATCGGTTTTTGCAGCACTAACTGATAGTTACCACTGTTGGTATTATGTACAAAAGTCCGACGGCATTCTATAATGTTTATTTTTTTATTGGTTTTTAAATAAGTTAAATATATCCCTAACAACCATTCGGAAATATAACCAAAAACCCTATATTCTTGTAAATTCTTGTGGTCTAGGTTTATTCTTTGTTCTAATTCAAATAAAATATCAAACAACCATGTGCTATAGTCCTCGAATATATGGCGTTTCATAATGAACATATTTGTATAATATCCATATGGGGACATATTATATTTTTCAGCGGCTTCCGTATACTGAGGATATTTCTCTTTTAAAATCTCAAGGCAAATATTATAATCATTAATATCTAAGTTTTCACCACGTTGATATTGTTCTAGGTTATTTTGGGCATAAAGGTTACGAACATTCCAATTTTCAGGTGCGACTACATCAATATTATTTAAAAAAGCTTCTAGCGCAGCATCAGAATATCCTATATCTTTTAAATATGTATCATCGATTTTAGGATAAGGGACGACCCCATAAATGTCGCTGGGTATTTTATTGGTTGGGTTAAAAATGAAGTGGCGTCTATAATGACAAAATCCTATATATTCACTGGTTAAATCATTTTTCCATGCCCAATATTGGGCTGTTAATTCACAAAAGCTCTTGTTTTTAAAAGAGATATTCTCTCCAGTTGCATCATTCAATTCTGTTGGAAATAAAGGTTGGTGGTTTGCGGCGCCAACTTGAATGGGTTTGAAATGATTTGTTTTGATTAAATCACATTGATTGTGATAAGAAACATAGAGAGAAATTCTTTTCATTATTTTTATGTTCATTATGTTAAAAGATACATACTCGTTTTTATCATTATATTTAGCAAGTTCTTTTAAAATTATTTTGTTTTATTATTTAACAATCCATCTTCTAAGCCTTTAAAGATGGATCTGATAGAATTAATATTTCTTCCTTTATAAATACATAGGGTTAAAATCCGCGCAATTCTTATAAAAATTGACAATTTCGAAAATGGAGAGTGTTGATTTCTCTGTAAGTATAAAAGGTTTCTAACCATATAATATATTTTCTTATTTTGATATATGTTCGTATCAATACTTGTGTCGTGTATAAATATAAGATTTGGGGAAAATAAAATTTTATATCCAGATTGAGATAATTGATAAGAAAATAGAACATCGTCAAAATATAAAAATAGTTGTTCGTCAATTAAATGGGTATATTGACGCAGTATATTTTGATGAAGAATGGCGCCAACAAAAGAAAAGGTTTGTACTTCTTCTTGATTTAAAAGGTTTGGCAGGAATTTTTGTGGCTTGATGCCATATAAAACTGTCTCATAGGCCGTATATGGAACTTTTTTATATGGAACGTTCATTTTACAGATTTTACCAGAGGGTAACAAAACCTTACTTGAAAATATCTGATAATCTTGTTTATTTAATCTATTAAATTGATCTAACAGATTGACCGTAGGGTAAGCATCATCGTCATAGAAAAATATCCACTCTGTGTCTAAATAGTTGGCTATGAAATGTGCGCCATGCTTAAAACCACCGGCTCCTCCAATATTTATTTGTGTTGTTAAGATATGGAGTCGAGGATCTTGTTGGGTATGTAACCATTCGGCTGTATTATCAGTTGAAGCATTATTGACAACAACAATATGATTAAATGATAAAAGTAAGGTGGCTTTTAAACAATTTTTTAATTTTGTTAAACGATTGTAAGTAACAATTAATGCTGTACAGTTCATAAATTAAAGCCAATGATTTTAAAAATATTATGGTAATCATTTAGATTATGAAAATAAGCTAAAATAATTTTATTATCCTAACTTATTTTCATAATTTTACCATTTTTTTTTAAATTAATGGGCCTTTAATCTAATTTTGGATGTTGATCGATTAAACTTTGGCGCTTTTTCTCAAGCTCTGCAATTGTTTCATCCAATTCTTCAACTTTTTGTTCAATGGTATCAAAATGTTGAGATAATATCTCCCTTGCTTCTTCTCTATCAGAAGCAGTCGGTGTAGCACCACGCAAAGGTTTATTCGCAGTTTCAGGCATTGTGAATGCCGTAACCAAACCTATTAAAGAGACAAGCATCAGATAAAAAGCAGGCATATAAGAGTTATTAGTTGCACTGACTAACCATGCAACAAATGCAGGAGTAAACCCGGCGATAATAATTGATACGTTAAAGGACATTGCCAGTGCACTATACCGCACATGCGTTGGAAAGAGTGCGGGTAAAATTGAAGCAGTCACCCCAACAAAACAATTTAATGAAACCGTCAAAATGAGTAATCCAACAAAGATAAGCCCAATTGTGTTACTTTGGATTAACCAAAATGCTGGATAAGATAAGATTAATAATCCAATACTACCTGCAAAGATGAAAGGACGTCTGCCGATTTTATCGCTGGTCAATCCAATAAAGGGTTGTACAAATAACATACCAACCATGATGGCAATAATAATCAACAACCCATGGTCTTCTGAATAGCCCAAACGTCCAGAGAGATAGTTTGGCATATAAGTTAATAACACGTAATACGTAATATTCATTGCCAGTACAAGACCAATACAAGTCAAGAAGCTCTTAGAATATTTAGTTGCAACCTCTTTCATAGAAAGTTTAGGGGGTTGTTGCAGTTCCTTTTTACTGTCTGCCTCCATTGCCTCAATGTGCTTTTGAAAAGCAGGTGTTTCTTCTAATTGATGTCTAAGATAAATACCAACAAAACCAAGTGGTAAGGCTAAAAAGAATGGAATTCTCCATCCCCAATCGATTAAATTATCATTTCCGATAATACTGGAAAGAACAACCACAACACCTGCACCTAATACAAATCCAGCAATCGAGCCAAAATCTAGCCAGCTTCCTAAAAAGCCACGTCTACGATCGGGGGCGTATTCCGCAACGAAAATTGCTGCACCTGAATATTCTCCTCCGACTGAAAAGCCTTGAGCCAGCTTGCAAATTAGCAATAGAATAGGGGCCAATATACCAATGGTGGCGTAACCAGGAATTAATCCAATTGCAAAAGTGCTGATGGACATGATAACAATGGTAATGGATAATATTTTTTGGCGACCATATTTATCACCCAGAATACCAAAGAAAATTCCACCTAATGGTCTGACTAAAAACGGCACAGCAAAGGTTGCTAACGATGCAATAATTTGGATACTTGGATTGGCTCCTGGAAAGAAGATCTTTCCCAAAGTAATTGCCAAGAAACCATAAACCCCAAAGTCAAACCATTCCATAGCATTGCCAAGGGCAGCTGCTGTGATGGCTTTTTTTAATTTGTCATCGTCAACGATCGTAATATCATTGATATGAAGCGGTTTATGTTTTTTCTTTAAAAGTTTCATATAAAATCCTTCAGATTTTTTTTGCTTTTATAATGATTATGTAATATTATCACAGTGTGTTAATTTTGGAGGGTTGAAAGAACTATCGATTTCGCCTCTTATCAGCCACTAAATCTTCTTT
The DNA here is from genome assembly GCF_947179105.1 of Commensalibacter communis. Taxonomy (NCBI): domain Bacteria; kingdom Pseudomonadati; phylum Pseudomonadota; class Alphaproteobacteria; order Acetobacterales; family Acetobacteraceae; genus Commensalibacter; species Commensalibacter communis. The sequence continues at coordinate 110,200 of NZ_CAMXCK010000004.1, read as the reverse complement.
TTCAATATGATAACCTGATTGATCCAAAGCTTTAAGGATTAAAAAGCGTTTTGTAACGCGTTTATTGGCCGCGATTTGAGTCAGTTGATTATCCAAATATATCGGGATCATCAATCGTAATGAAGCAATTTTCTTATCAGAATGATGCTGTAAATCATTCTGTGAGAAGCAGTCATTTGACTGTTTTGATGCTTCTTTTCGTATAGTAATCGTATAGTCACCATCATTGGCAGCGAATGTTTCTGTTTCATTCTCTGTTGATGGATAGTTTTCTTTTTCAACCATATTTTAAATCGTTATACTAAGATTATTTAAGTTATGTCATGTATAAACGGTATTACATCTATACATGTACACATTATCATGTTCATTTATATACATACACAACATTACAAATCAACTATTTTTTTATCGATACGAAATCGTATGTGTCAAAATGGGTTCATTACTTACGAATAAAATAGAGTTGAGTTTTATAAAATATAAAATTGATTTATAGATTTAGTAGTAAATTTACAGCTCTTGACAATTATATTTAAATAATTCTTTTATTTAACTCTAATTACAATAATATTCCTGATTTCTTTTTATTTAGGCTGTTGGCTTTTGAGGTATGGCAATGTGTTTTGAACTATAGTGAATTTCGAACAAAATTCTTAAACGAGATCTAAATATACAATATATTGTCGAGAATTAAGACAGTAGAAAATTTACTATTACGAAAAAGATTTATATTTCCAATAGACGATTATGAATGAAGAATGTGATCTCTTAATTTTAAGATTTTAAATCGATTTGGATCAATCAAAATATCATCTCAATTACTATAAAATATTGCCTATTTGAAATGAATTTGTCTTTAGACGAGCAAATATTATATAGATTACAACAACAAAAACTAAGTTTTATAGGGATTTAAGAGTGGTGCCCAAGGGCGGAATCGAACCACCGACACAGCGATTTTCAGTCGCTTGCTCTACCGACTGAGCTACTTGGGCACTGATGATTATTCACTGTTTCGGTCTCTAGTGAATGACTGTATGTAAAGCATTTACCCTACATTGTGATTGGGATCAAGTCTTTCTTTTAAAGAATTTTCTAATTCTTCTATTTCATCTTCATCTCTGGGTTCAGAGCTCAGACGATAATCTCCAGAAAACCAACGACTTAAATCAATATCTGCACATCTTTTTGAGCAAAAAGGGGTATAGTCTGACACGATATTTTTTTTACAAATAGGGCATTTTTCTGATGAATTACGCATATTGATACTCCCATTGTTGGATTGCAAAGGATGGATCTGATTCGAGCGTCAAAGAAACAGCACATCTTTTTTCAAAATGATTAATCGCCCATGAATCATTTTGCAATGATTGTTTTAAGGATAGGCTGAGCGTCAGCGTAAGATGGTGATATTGGTGATGAGAAGCGAGGCTCTTAAATTGATGCTCTAACATCCCCAGAATTCGGATTGCCTGCCCATGATAAGAGGCCAATAATTCATGGAGTGGGGGACGTTTGCGAGGGCGAGTCATTTCTGCTAAACCCAAATTGGTAAATCCAACGAAACGGGGTTGCAAAGGATCAAGGCGTAAATTTCTTTCAAAATCCTCTTGGAATAAACGTCGTTTCTTAATGGGTAATCCCGCCATGTCAACGATAATTGCGCCAGACAAATTACGTAATCTTAATTGATGTAATAATGTTGGCAAGGACTCTTTGTTAGCATTAAATTGCGCGCGCAGTTTACTTTGCTTATCATTACTTTGTGTGGCCGTATCCATATCGATGGCGACCAAAGCTGGGGTTGGCGTAATACTGGCACGCATTCCCATTGGAAGTTCGACCTCTGTTGTTTCTAATAAGTCGATTTGTTCTAATATTTCTGAATTGACTGACTCTTTGGAGCGTTTAACCCTTAGTTTATACTCAGTCGGGATAAGCTGGATAAGATCAGGCTCGTCGATACGAATTTCAGCATCAGGAAACCGTTGTGCTAGCTCTTCAAAAGGGGAAAGTCCAGCATGAAGGCGTTGAGGTGTTTTTTCTGAGGGCATAGGATATTCTGAAATATTGCGCGCATCTAAACGCACCCCTTTGCCACCTTGAGCACTACGAGTTATGCGAACCATCACCCAGTCGCCTTCGAGTAATGGCTTTGCGGAGGGATGATGGGGAAGAAACCCAGAAAAATCTTTTCCTAATGCGACAAAAGCTCCACCCAAAGCAGATGCATAATGATCTACACGCCCTAGATAAACATCGCCAAATCCATCTGGATGCCCTGGATACCATATTGCAAAGTCTAAGAGTTTTTGTTGGTCAATAACGGCAATACGAACGATGCCAGGGGAAGAGAGTAATTGAATGGTAGGCATGCTGATGGATTCCAACATTATTCGAATAAAAATATAGATTAATCTTATTGATAGCAACTTTTAATGACAGTGACTGTCAAATAATTATTTAAAATTTCAATAAGCTAATCTAGTGGAAAACAAATTAAAGAATCAATCCATGCCCACGCAATAATTGTGCCGTCTCAAATAAAGGAAGGCCTACAATATTACTGTAGCTGCCACTAACGGCTTGGATGAAAGAGGCTGCTATTCCTTGTATGGCATAAGAACCAGCTTTATCTTTCCATTCCTCACTGTCCAAATAATGCTCCAGTTGCTTTTCGCTTAAACGAGAAAATTGCACCATACTGTAAACTTGTCGAGAGGAAATTTTACCTGTTTGTGTATTCATCAAAATTACACTGGTATAAACACGATGTCTGCGACCAGATAGTAAATTTAAATGTTTTTTTGCCACTTGGCGCTCGGATGTTTTGTTCAAGATTCGTCTGCCAGCAGCAGCAATCGTATCGGCTGCTAAAATAAAAGGAACGGTTCCTTCAATTTGTTGTGCAGCAACAGCCTTAGCATTGGCCAAACGTTGAACATAGACCCTTGGTAATTCTTGTTTTAGAGGGGCTTCATCAATGTCGGTTGCAATGACTGTTTGTGGGGCAATACCAATCTGCTCCAACAGCTGTAACCGTCTGGGTGAGGCAGAGGCAAGAACAATTGGCAGTTTGGTAACGTTATAAGTCGACACAGCGTTACCTATTTTTATGGATATTATTTAAAGCGGAAGGTGATGCGACCTTTGCTGAGGTCATAAGGGGTCATTTCCACATTTACACGATCGCCAGCCAATACACGAATACGGTTTTTACGCATTTTACCACTGGTATGTGCCAAGATAACATGTTCATTATCTAACTTCACACGAAACATAGCATTCGGAAGCAGCTCTGTTACTGTTCCACTAAATTCGATCATATCTTCTTTAGACATTTGTAAAAATTTTGTCCTTGTTTATATTCATAATTTTAAACTGCCACAACATAACGACTATTTCTTGAAAAAGTCTAGCTTTTATTTGCTTAAACTCTTTAAACGTTGCGAAATACTTAACGCGTGTGCTGTTAATCCCTCGGTATTGGCAATGGCAACGGCTGCTGGACCAACATTTTGGATCCCTTTTTTATTGGATTTCAGAAAGGTCGTCCGTTTCATAAAATCAAATATAGAGAGACCAGAGGAGAACCTTGCCGTACCACTGGTTGGCAGAACGTGATTAGGACCACCAACATAATCGCCGATGGCTTCTGGGCACCATTTGCCAATAAAGATCGCGCCTGCATGACGAACATCTTCAAACAATGTGTTCGATTCTTTGACCATTAATTCTAAATGTTCTGGGGCAATTTGGTTAATCAAATTTGCTGCTTCTTTCCAAGAGTCGACAACAATCACTGCGCCATGATGATCCCAGCTGACCTGAGCAATCTCTTTACGCGCAAGGGTTTTGAGTTGTTTATCAACAGCTTTAATGACTTGATCAGCGAATTTCTTGTTATTAGTGATAAAAATAGACTGCGCCATTTTATCATGTTCTGATTGCGCCAATAAATCCAAAGCAATATGAGTTGGATCATTATCTTTGTCTGCAACGACAACAACTTCAGAAGGGCCAGCTACACTATCAATTCCAACCAATCCATAAACTTGACGTTTTGCTTCGGCGACATAGGCATTGCCTGGGCCAACAATATAATCCACCGGAGCAATCGTTTCTGTACCAAACGCCAACGCAGCAATCGCCTGAGCCCCACCAATACGATAAATCTCGGTAATACCCGCTTTATGAGCCGCAGCCAAAACTAATGGATTTAAATGACCATCAGGCGTAGGAACGCACATCGCCAATCGTTGAACCCCAGCGACTTTGGCAGGAATGGCATTCATTAAAACAGATGAAGGATAGGCAGCCGTTCCACCTGGCACATAAAGCCCAGCTGAATCCATCGGAAGCCATCGGTATCCTAACTCAAAACCACTATCATCTTCATAGTGTAAATTAGGAGGTAGCTGCCTTTTATGAAAGGCTTTGATTCTTTTAGCCGCAACGTCCAAAGCATCCATTAATTCAGCAGGAATTTGCTTGCAGGCTGCTTCAATTTCTTCGTCTGTTACGCGCAAGGTTTGCGGTGTCAAAGACAAGCGATCAAACCGTTTGGTATAATCACAAAGCGCTGTATCACCATTTTTTTTGATATTTTCTAATATTTCGGTGACTGGTTCTTTAACCGCAGACGTGTCCATTGCTCTGGCTGTTAATAGACGCTTAAAAACAGTTTGAAAATCAGATTGTGTTGTAAATAAATATTGCATGACAATAACGCTCCAATTTACGCAACGGATTGAGGGGATAAGATTTGGCGAAAACGTTCTGTTAACGCGTTAATGCGGACAGATTGGGTCTTTAAAGCAGTTCGATTAATGATTAAACGGCTAGATACATCAACGATTGTTTCAACTTCTTGTAACCCATTGGCTCTTAATGTGGAACCTGTATCGACTAAATCAATAATCAAATTAGATAATTTTAAAACAGGTGCAAGTTCCATCGCACCATGTAAATGAACAATATCAGCTTGTACACCTTTTTTAGCAAAAAAACGGCGTGTTAAATTAGGATATTTGGTTGCCACACGGATTTCTGACCATCTGGCAGGATCACCTAGGTTTTTATCTTTGGTATTTGCAAGTTGCGCCACAGATAAACGACAATGACCGATATTGAGATCCAAAGGTGCATAAATATCTGGATAATCAAATTCCATTAAAACGTCTGATCCACAAACCCCAAGAGAAGCCGTACCAAATGCAACAAAAGTCGCAACATCAAAAGAACGAACGCGGATGATATCCAGTTCTGGATCATTGGTTCTAAAACGCAACAAACGGCTATCTGCATCAAAAAATGCAGGTTCTGGAATAATATTTGCCTTTTCAAGTAAAGGAATACAGGCTTTTAAAATTCTTCCTTTTGGAAGAGCAAGGATCAAAGAATTATTGTTCATGTCAGATACAGATATTATTTGGCTTTTTGATTGTTGAAAATAGAAGATGATGAAAATGAAGGAGACGGCGTTGGTTTAGGAGCGGGAGGAGTGGAGCTGTTTTTATTAACCCCACCTTTGACGACATAACCTTCAACAATAGGCTTTGTAGTAGGTTTTTTCATGTTTATTCTTCCTGCTCGTCTTGATATTGAGGAAATTCTATCACAATAGAATCGATCTGTAATGATACATACATATATGGTGCATTATAAAGCTCAATACCAGCTAAGTCATATGTTTTTACATCCAGTAAAAAAAGTTCCCTTATATCGTTGACTTCTGAAAAGGCTTGGATCGTCCCAGAATATATTATTTGTTTATCATAATCTTTGATATGTACATATTTCATTTTATCGGAATTAAAAACAAAATCCCATACATCTTGATCGCCGTATCTATTTGTAGCTCGAATTGTTTGTAGGAATCTAGTAATTAATTTATAATTTTTTACATATAACCATATTATTGACGAAATAGAAGCAATGACAATGGCCCATAATAATTCTTGCAACACACGATTATTAATGATGGTCGTTTTGTCTGTTTCGCTCATTAAGATAAAAGATTGATTAAAAATTTTAAAGATGACGAATTCAATAAAATAAGTGAAAACGCCAAAGACAAAGGCTCTGATAACAAATTGATTTTCAGAAGACTTTCTTCTTTTCGCAAAGTCGATGTCAATCTTTGCCCATAAGAAACCGGGCAAAAGTAAAATGGCGATCTGTAAAAGAAAAAAGTCAATTTTCATTCTTTAGAGATGCCTTGTTATATGAATGTGTATAAAAACCAGATTATAGCGAGATTATGTCAATATGATCTGGTTTTTGATTGTGTTTTTAGCCAGTTTAGCTTTTGATCCGTTCAATATTTGCACCACAAGCAGCCAGTTTTTTCTCTACGGCTTCATAACCACGATCCAAATGATAGACACGATTTAAACTGGTTTCCCCAGCAGCAGCAAGACCAGCAAGGATCAACGAAAATGATGCACGCAGGTCAGTTGCCATAACGGGTGCTCCAGACAAAGAATGAACCCCACGAATAATCGCAGAGGAACCGTGAACATTAATTCTGGCACCCATACGGTTTAGTTCTGGCACATGCATAAATCGATTTTCAAAAATCGTTTCTGTAATCATGCTGGCACCTTCTGAAATAGAAAGGAGTGCCATAAATTGTGCTTGCATATCGGTTGGAAAACCTGGATAAGCCTCGGTCATAATATCGATACCGCGCAAGCTGCCTGTACGACGCACACGAATAGCATTCTCTTCTTGGAAAACTTCAACCCCACATTCTTCTAAGGCATGTAAAACAGAGCCAAGATACTCTACTTTAGCACCAATGAGGCGCAATTCCCCACCTGTAATCCCTGCTGCACAAGCATAAGTGCCACATTCAATACGGTCAAATAAAACAGAATGTTCTGCGCCATGTAATGACTCAACACCGTCAATAATAAGATGACTGGTGCCTCTACCTTGGATTTTTGCACCCATGGCGATTAAACAGTCAACCAAGTCACAGATTTCTGGTTCACGAGCGGCATTTAAAAGCTCTGTTCTTCCTTTTGCAAGGGTGGCTGCCATGACAGTATTCTCGGTTGCTCCAACGGATACGAAAGGAAATACAAAGCGTGTGCCTGTCAACCCTTTGGGGGCTGTTGCATTAATATATCCGCTATCAATTTCAATTTCTGCTCCCAAAGCAGTTAATGCTTCGAGATGAAGATTAACGGGGCGTGTTCCAATCGCACATCCACCCGGTAAAGAAACGCGAGCTTTGCCACAACGTGCCAATAAAGGCCCCAATACCAAGACGGAAGCACGCATTTTGGATACGATATTATAAGGGGCTTCGGTGTTTGTGATTTCGCCTTTGAAAGAATAACGATGTGGGTCTTTGCTATCAATATTGATGTCAAGACCATGTTGATGGATCAAATCACACATGGTTTTAATATCCACGATTTGTGGCATATTCTTTAACGTCAGGGTTTCAGAGGTCAAAAGCGCACAAGGCATAATGGCTAATGCAGCATTTTTCGCACCACCAATAGTAATATCACCATGTAGGGGTTTTCCCCCACGAATTAAAAATCGATCCATAGTTTTTTCAGTTTCTTTATCTAATTATAAACGTGGAGTGGCAACGCCTGTTTGCCCCATATATTTCCCTTTTTTATCAGCATAGCTGATGTCACAAGGCGCGCTGCCTTGGAAAAAGAGAAATTGACAAATACCTTCATTGGCATAAATCTTGGCAGGAAGAGGGGTTGTATTGCTGATTTCAATGGTCACTTGACCTTCCCATTCAGGTTCCAAAGGGGTGACATTGACAATAATACCGCATCTGGCATAGGTGGATTTACCAAGACAAACAACCAAAATATCTCTGGGAATACGAAAATATTCAATCGTATGCGCCAAGGCAAAGCTGTTGGGTGGAATAATACAAACATCGGTCTTGCGCGTGACAAAACTGTTGGATGAAAAATTCTTAGGGTCAACAATCGCATTATCAATATCGGTAAATATTTTAAATTCATCTGCGATACGAGCATCATAGCCATAAGAGGACACACCATAAGAAATAATGCCTTCACGATGTTGTTTATCCGCAAAAGGTTCGATCATTTTATGATCTTTTGCCATTTTCGTAATCCAACTGTCAGGCATAATAGACATGAAGTGGTTCCTCTTTAATCGTTCGCGATGATGAGCTGTTCAATAAACAACCTTAGGGATTCAAACAAGTATTATTTTTAAGAAGCCTAAGATTGTTGCTCTTTTTTATTACGTTTCTGTTCTTTTCGGCGTTTCAGATTTTCTCGTAACGCCGCGGCTTCTTTTTCACGGCGTTTTTTCTTAGCTTCTGTTTCAGCTTGTTCTTTTGCAGAGTTATTCATGGGAATAGAATCGCTATTTTGCATGTTTCACAGCATAAGCAGCCGCAGCACCTAGCAAACCAGGTTGAGGATAGGTGAGTAACTCAACGGGCACTTGTGCCAACATTCTTTCAAAACGACCTTTATCAACAAACCGTTCACCAAAACCAGATTGAGGTAAGTAGTCAGCCAATAGTTGACCAATGCCACCACTAATAACAACACGATTAGCCAAATGCACCAACGCAATATCAGCACAGATTGTACCCATATTTAAACAAAAGCGTTCTAATGCAGCTGCGGCCAAATGGTCTGTACCTTTTAAGGCAGAATCCCACAAATTGCTGTCACTGTGATGACTGACGGGCAGTCCTGCACTGGCAGCAAGTGCGTCATAAATATTCCCAAGGCCTGGGCCTGAAATAATACGCTCTGCGGATACACGGCGATAATGTTGTTTCAAATAACGTAAAATACTAATGTCAATATGGTCACATGGCGCATAAGTAATATGTCCCCCCTCACTGGGAACAACACGATATGAATCATCGTCAAACATTAATGATGCCACACCTAAACCAGTACCAGGTCCAACAATCGTGGTAACGCCTGTTGGTTTTTCTTTGCGTTTTGGGCCAAAAATATGCTTTAAATATGAGCCATCGCTATGTGCCGCAGCATGAGCGACTGCTTCAAAATCATTAATTAAAATAATTTCATTTAATTCTAATTGTTCTGCTAGCAATGCAGGACGAATAATCCAAGGACTGTTTGAGAATTTAAGAATATCCCCACGAATAGGACATGCAATTGCCATCGATGCTGCTTTTGGTAAGGCACGACCGATTTTCTGCCCAAAGGCATCCCATGCGAGTTGTAAAGTAGCGTAATCGGCTGTTTTTAAAATAGTTTCATTATCAATGGATAGCACAGTACCATTTTGAACTTTTGCAATGGCGAAACGGGCATTTGTTCCCCCAATATCGGCAACAATGACTTCTTTGGCATTATCACCAGAAGCGGTTTGAGTGTTTTTGTCGGTCATAATGAATATCCTGTATAAAATAGATTTTAACTGTAAACCGAATAATTACGAATACGAATTACTTATTTGGAATATTTAGTCGGCGCAGGCAATGATAAACGTAGATCAGGGTGACTTGATAACATTAATTGCATGGCTTGATATACATGTCGTAGCGATAAAGATTGAGAATAAGAAGAAGGGGTAATTAATCTTGCTTTGCGTGAAGTAACTAAATCATTTAAAAATGCTTGTCGATCTTGACCATAGATGGTTGCTCGATAAAAGCAGTTTTTGATCGTTTTATGATCTAAGATCAGATTCAATCCTAATTTTTCACTTTTATCTTTGATATAAAAGATAATTCCAGTATCGGGCCAAACAGGGGTTACGGCATCAAGAACAATTCGGTCTGGTAAAAATGAAATGTACAAAACGGGAACCATATCCATGCGTGTATTCCACCACATCAATGTGGGCGGGTTACTTTGTGGGTTATAACGCCATTCCCCATATTTTGGATAAGAAAGAGGGGATATTGCACCGTTTTGCATTTGTGAATCAGAAGGGGATGATGAAACGGCATGCGCAGAAACTGAAAATGCCGAGCATGTTACAAAGCTGGCTAATAATATACCAACTATTTTCCAACGATGAATAAGGGAATGAACCATAAATTTACCTCTTGCTGATTTAATCTTACCGATTATGAGTTATAATACAATAAATGAAAATTAATTATTTGTTATTGCTTTGGCTTTTTCGAAATCTTTCTTGGTTTTTTCTTTGATTTTGTCGACTTCGCCTTTGGGGCTCATGATGCATTTCCGCCAGATTTTATCTTTGTCATGTTGATCTGGGTCGTTACTGCCCCAACACCAGCCTTTCTTTTCCATTTGTTTCAATAGATCATTTCTTCTTAAACAAATATCAGTCCTAATTTTTTCTTGGCCAGGCTTGGTCATGGTTAGGCATTGTTTAACGTAGTAATTTGTTTCTTGATATAATGGAAATAGTTGGGGTGACATTCCATCCAAAGGAACAAATGAATCATCTTGAACTTCGTTTAACGCCAAAGGTTTGGGGGCAATTAAGTTGTTTTGGCGAATCAATTGGATAAAATCATTCATTGCAGACCGCAGACCATCTGTGCTGATGGGAATTGAGGTCAATGTTGAAAGGTTAATAACCATTGGGGAATCGCTTTCTAAAGCAGAGACCAGCTTGTCAATATTTTGCGTATAAACAGCGGTTGAGAATTGAACCCAGCCTTTACGGTCGCTAATTTTATTTAAAACGACGGAAACATTTTTGATATTCCATGTAATAAATGGCAGTTTTAAGGCCCTATTTTCTTTTTTCTTGGCCACAACATCAATGCTGATCATATGTGCTGATGGTGTGATATACAGTTTAATCGATGAATTAGGTTGTTGCCACAATAAGCTGGTGTAGGGTTGACCTGCTATGATGCTCCAATTTCCATAAGTATTATTATGCTGTAGTTGATAACCGTTATCTTCATCTAGCAATGCAGGTGCTGGAAAAGAGAGTTTAGACGCAGCAGCAGTTGTAACAGGCTGCTGAGCCATGGCTAAAGAAGAAGAGAGCAAACTTACGCTAATTATAGTAGGGATAGCTCTTAAAAGTGATTTCTTACACATTTCATACCTTATTTCATCAAAACGCTCTATAATACGAAAAGATGATAAGAAAGCAAAGGAGTTTTCTTTGTTTTCTATAAAACAGATTTAGTCATTGATATAGGTCATAAATCATCGTTTTTTGTTATATAGAATAGATAAAGTAAACATGGTCTATTTTGATATAATAATAAATAAAAAAATTGTTAGATAATGTAATCAGAACATTATATAAAAAAATAGCTTTTTAATGAAAATAATTGTATTATACTTTTTTTGAAATTCATTATTTTATTTATATCATAGGTAAAGAATATGGAAGCCAACCAATCTGTAGATTATACAGATATGTTGTCTATTTGCCCACAGGCATTGGAAACATATCAGCAACGTGGTGTGAACGATGTTCTTGCGGCATATGACATTGGAAATGTTTTAATTACCAATCATTTTTATGGCGAAGCAGCTTTTTTCTATAAACTTGCATATAATATGCACTCTAAAAGCCCGTCAGAACATCCATTAAGTCATGTCCTATGGATGATCCGAATGGTTGCGCTTTTAAAAGGAGGATTCCCTTTAAAAGATGAAGATCTGGAACAGTTAAAAGGTCTCAGTATTCCTTTTTATAATTACGTCACAGGTTGGAAACATTATAAAGATAACCATGACGCATTATCTGCCGTTTTGATGATGGGGAATTGTTACGAGGAATTTCCAACTGGTGAAGGTGCTGATCGTACCTACCTTTCAATTATGATGGATTTGTTTAATTTTAGACCTCAATTATCAGTACAAGGCAGAACCTATGCCAACAGTATGATTCAGGTGATTCCTAATAATCTATTTATGTATTGGGATGAAGACGTTTCTGAAGATAGAAGTAATTTTGAGTATCATCAACAATTAGGATATTTTAATTGCAAAATTTTCAGTAAAACAGAGGCAGTCGATTGGCTGTATCAAAATTACGGTATTGAAGCAAGACAACTCTTTCTTTCTTTAAATTCGCCCGTTGAAGCCGAAGATTTTTTACGTGTTCACGTGATTAATCAATATGGTGGTTGGTGGTTGGGAACGGGACTTCGTATAAAATCAGTAGAGCAGTTTTGTACAGTTTTACCAACAATGTATGAACATGTGTTTTTCTTGGCTGACATTGACGTTGTTCATAATGATTTCTTTGGCTCAGTTGCGAATAGTCCAATTCTGAACGAATGTATTCGATCTCTATATCATAATTGTTATGTTAATCCTAGTTTGTTTCCAACCTATAAAACAGGTCCTGGTATTTTCAATCGTGCCGTTAACAGAAATCTTTATCGTTGTTTAAAAGGGCAAGGGCAACGACCTTCTTTGATTATGTTAAATCATCAAGAATTATGGTGGCAAGTTATCGAGACAAGTCATTCAACGCAATAAGAATATTGAATAATCAGTATCTGACTAAATAAAAAAGCGCGTCACTCACAGCGCTTTTTTTGTATACTAGAATTCGATAATAATGGGAACGTGGTCAGAGGGTTGTTCTTTATCTCTTTCAGCTTTATCAATGGTAAAGCTTTTTAATTGCTCAGCAATTTTTGGTGACAGCAAAGCATGATCGATCCTTAGCCCAGCATTTCGTTGCCATGCCCCTCTGGTATAGTCCCAGAAGGTATAAAGCGTTTCTGTAGGATAAATGGCGCGCAATGCATCGGTCAATCCCAGCCATAATAATTGGTAAAATCCGTTACGGCTTTCGGGTTTGATCAACGCATCTTCGGCAGATAAAGTTTGCGGTGCGTAATCTTGATTGGTGGGGCAAATATTAAAATCCCCAGCAAAGATGCAATCTTGTTTATGCTGCAATAAATGCTCTGCACGGTTAATAAGTGCATCAATGAAATGCAGCTTTCTTTGAAAGCCTTTTTCACCTCCTGAATTGCCATTGGGTAAATATAAATTACATAAAGTAACCCCTTGGCTTTCAATTTCCAGATAGCGTGCTTGGGGTTCTTCTTCGTTCAAGTCTGGTAAAACCGTATGGTTCAGTTGAAAAGGATGTCGACTTAAAATTGCAACGCCATTATAGGCTTTTTGTCCATTAACGATGACTTGATAGCCCATTTCTTCGAATATTTCTGTAGGGAATTGTTCATTTTGGCATTTAATTTCTTGTAAAAACAACCAATCAGGTTGTTCTTTGGTTAACCATTGTTGAACATGAGTATGGCGTTGGCGAATAGAGTTAATATTCCAGCTGGCAAGTTTCATAAAATAGACCTAATTTACCGTATAAAGTTGATTTCATCAGATGAATAAAGTTTACTAGGGTTTAAAGATATATCATAGTTATTATGAGATTATTTTTAATATGGGTAATTACTTAACAGAAGAGTGAAAAAATGGATTTAGCAGTTTATGCAGTGCAAGAGGCGACTGCTAAAGGACGAGTATATCCAGAAGCGGAATCCTCATCAGGGCGCACGCCGTGGCAGAGGGATCGGGATCGTGTGATCCATTCGACTGGATTTCGAGTATTACAATATAAAACTCAGGTTTTCGTAAATCACGAAGGGGATTTTTTCCGTACTCGATTAACGCATTCTTTGGAAGTCGCACAAATTGCGCGTTCGGTTGCCAGATCTTTGCAACTTAATGAAGATTTAACCGAATGTTTGGCGTTGGCACATGACGTGGGGCATCCTCCTTTTGGGCATGCAGGCGAACATGCATTGCAAGAAGGGATGAAAGATTATAATGGCTTTTCTCATAACGACCAATCGTTACGACAAGTGACTCGGCTGGAACAACGATATGTTGATTTTGACGGATTAAATTTAACGTGGGAGAGTTTGGAAGGACTAGCCAAACATAATGGCCCAATTTTAGATCCAGATCCTTATTTAAAAGCGTATAATCAGTTCTATCCTTTGGAATTAACCAGTTATGCCTCTGCTGAAGCTCAAATTGCTTCGATATCCGATGATATTGCCTATCACAGCCATGATTTAGATGATGGGTTACGGGCTGGATTATTACAGTTTGATGATTTGAAGGATTTACCTATCGTGGGGCAAGCTTTATACGAAGCCAAGCAAGTCATCCAAGAAAGCCCAGCAACAGAACATCAGCATAAACGCTTACGTCACGAGATGATAAGACGGGTTATTAATATATTAGTCAGTGATTTAAAAAAACAAACGGCGCTGAATATAAAAGAGTTATGTCCTAAAAACTCTGATGATATTCGATATGCCAAAACAGGTGTGGTGCAATTCAGTCCAGAGATCGGGCATTCTAATCAAGAGATTCGTCAATTTCTATATAAAAACCTATATTATCATTGGCGTGTCAAACGGATGAGTCGTAAAGGACAATTATTGGTCAAAGAATTATTTGAAATTTTATCGACCAATATGGATTTATTACCCACAGAATGGCATAGTCGCCTAGAGAACGCCCTGAAAACCAAACAACAATCAGGCGCGTTCCGTGTGGTGGCGGATTATATTGCGGGCATGACGGATCGCTATGCGATGGAAGAATATCAGCGTTTGACGGATTTAGCGGTATTGGCTTAAGATTTTTTCTGGGATAAATGAAAAGATAGAATGGCTTTTTTGATAATGCTTATGTAAATAGGGAAGGATAGATTCCTTGCTTTTGAGAAAGATAGTTTTTAGATGATTAATCATAATCTGTACGTTTTCTTCCGCCACTATGTTTTGGAAGCCTTGCGGCAGACCGTGCCTGATTTACCCGAAGCCTTATTGGAACGGGTTGAATTAACTCCCACCAAAGACCCCGCACATGGGGATATGGCGACGAATGCTGCGCTTATTATTGCCAAGGCTGTTAAGCGTCGACCTCAGGAATTAGCGCAAGAACTCGCAGATTATCTAAAGAAGATTGATGGAATAGATGACGCCGAGCCAGCAGGGCCAGGGTTTGTCAATTTAAAGATTGCACCTTCTATTTTTCAAAAGCTGGTTTCAACGATTTTACAGACAGGCGAATCTTTTGGTGCCAGCACAATTGGTCAAGGGATCGCTGTCAACGTCGAATATGTCTCTGCCAATCCAACGGGACCAATGCATGTGGGACATTGCCGAGGTGCTGTGGTCGGGGATGTTTTGGCTAATTTAATGGCTAAGGCAGGGTTCGATGTTACCAAAGAATATTATATCAATGATGCCGGCACCCAAGTTGTGGCATTGGTATGGGCGGCGTATTGGCGATATTTACAAGCCTTAGGTCAAGATCTTTCTGCGGAAGAATTTGAAGAGGAATATAAATCTTATATGGCTGGTGGGTTACAATACCAAGGCGATTACTTGGTTGCTGTGGGTCAAGCATTAGCTGAGGAATATCAAGATTCTTTTGAAAAAGAAGAACCATCATTTTGGTTTGATAAAGTCAGAGCATGTGTTTTAACGCATATGATGGACAGCATTCGTGAAGACCTAAAAGCACTGGGTGTTCATCAAGAAATATTTGTATCAGAACGGTCTATTTTAGATTCTGGCAAGGCTGACGAAGCTTTGCAAATTTTAAAAGATAAAGGGTTGCTTTATACGGGTGTCTTGGAACCTCCCAAAGGCAAAGTGATCGAAGATTGGGAACAACGCCCGCAGACTTTGTTTAAATCAACCAATTATGGCGATGATGTCGATCGTCCTTTGCGTAAATCCGATGGAACAGCAACCTATTTTGCGAATGATATTGGGTATCATTATGATAAAATAGAACGTGGCGCAAAAATCCTGATTGATATTTGGGGGGCAGATCACGGTGGCTATGTGCCACGTATGCGTGCAGCCATCAAAGCATTAACCGATCAAAATCCAGTTGATTTCGAAGTGGTGTTATGTCAAATCGTGCGTGTGGTGCGGAATGGCGAAGTCGTTAAGATGTCTAAACGAGCAGGGACGTTTGTCACGCTGCGAGATTTGATTGACGAGGTGGGTAAAGATGCAGTGCGCTTTACGATGCTGACACGTAAATCAGACGCACAAATGAATTTTGATCTGGAACAAGTCATTGCACAAACACGCGATAATCCTGTATTCTATGTTCAATATGCGCATGCAAGATGTCGTTCTGTATTACGCTCTGCTGCTGAGGCGATGGGGGCAGATGCACTCAAACCAACAAAGTTAGCTCAACAAGAGCTGACCATGTTAAAAAGCGATTCAGAGCTAAATTTGATGCGTCGTTTGGCGCAATGGTCTCGTATTGTTGAAAGTGCCGCGTTGACCAGAGAGCCACATCGTATCGCATATTATTTAACAGAAGTTGCCTCAGATTTTCATGCTTTATGGAATGCTGGGCGCGATGATGCTACACTACGTTTTATTCAAGAGGATGACTTGTCAGGAACGATGGCTCGTTTGGCATTGGTAGAAGCCACAGCGTGTATTATTCGTTCTGCAATGATGATTTTAGGTGTTGAACCAGTAGAGGAAATGAGATGATCGATCCAAATTCACCAGACCCTTCAAAAAGAAAATCATTTTTTGATGAAGATTCGTTGGATGATGGGGGTAATAATCCTTCTCCTCATCCAGAACAACGGGTTTATAATGATCGTGAACGCATGGCTTCACGCTATCATGATGACGAAGAAGAGGATTATGGAGATCAGGATTATGATCGTCGCAAATCACCTCGACTGGGCTTTATGAATTCTTTTGGCGGTGGGAATAATGGTGGGGATACAACCCGTCGTTTAACCTATGCTGCTGGGGGGATTGGTGCGTTACTGGTTGTTTTCATCGGTGGGTGGATATTCTTTAAGTCATCAAACTCTGGAATTCCTGTTTTTGAACCCCCAGCAGAAGTAGCAAAGGTTAAACCTGTCAATTCTGGAAATGTTGAAACCATTGGTATGGGTATGGGTGAGAACGGCTTAAATGGTAATGTCCCCAGTGCGAATGCACCAAATGGACAGCCAGGGTTGGCCTCTGGACCAGAACAAGCCAACCCACAGGCACTTGCTGAACAATTTAATCATCCCCCAGCAGTTAAGCCACCTCCAGCGCATCACACAACCACACCGACGACATCTGCGGCAGCCTCTAAACCAGAAACAGAGAATAGTGCTACTGTAGAAGCGCCTCCTAAACATGTTGCGCGTCCAAAGCATCAGCCTCAGCATCACGCTAAAGAGAATAAAGAGACCAAAGCACCAGAACCTAAAAAAACAACAAAAAAAACTGAAGCTCATCAATCTTCATCAGGTAGTTTTGGAATACAATTGGCTTCACTTGGGTCTCATGAAGCTGCGCAGAAACAATGGCAAGTCTTGAAAAAGAAAGCGCCTGAAGTACTTGGGAAATATTCCCCTTCTATTCAAAAAGCAGAAGTGAATGGTAAAGATGTGTATCGTTTACGGGTCAAAGGATTGGCTTCCAAAGCGCAAGTGAATACAGTATGTGGTCAGTTAAAAGCAAAAGGCGTTGCTTGTACGATTGCGTATTAATGATTTAACCGTTTGATGTCAGAATTAATTGATATCGGGTTGGAACAAGGGATTGGGGAAACCGAATCCTTTGTTGTGCATTTAGATGGATTTGAAGGGCCATTAGATTTGCTGTTGCAGCTGGCTCGTACGCAAAAAGTGGATCTGTCCAAAATCTCCATTTTACAACTCGTCGAACAATATTTAGAAATTATTGAATCTGCACGTAAAATTCGTCTGGAACTGGCGGCGGATTGGCTTGTGATGGCGGCATGGTTAGCTTGGTTAAAATCTTGCTTGTTATTACCAGAAAAGCCTATTGATGGTGAAGAAACCGAATACGCTGTTGATCTATTACAAGAACGTTTAGAAGCA
Source organism: Commensalibacter communis (assembly GCF_947179105.1). NCBI lineage: Bacteria > Pseudomonadati > Pseudomonadota > Alphaproteobacteria > Acetobacterales > Acetobacteraceae > Commensalibacter > Commensalibacter communis. The sequence continues at coordinate 92,365 of NZ_CAMXCK010000004.1, read as the reverse complement.
TTGGAACATATCAACAAAGTTGCGAGATGGATGAATGATCGACCTTTGTTGGGAAGCGAAGTGTTCACTCGCGGTTATTATGAAGATCATACAGAAATTGACTCTTCTGGGGTCGTTTTGGATATTTCGCGTTTTATGAATGCATATGTTGGTGTGGCGCGGCGAAAGTCTAAAAAGAAATCATGGAGAATACGCTCGTTTAATTTTTGGACGGTTCGGGATGCGTTATCCCGATTAAAACGATTATTAGGGCAAAATGACGTTCCAGGTTGGCATGTTTTAGACGCATTTTTACCCAGCTATACGTCATTACAAGAGCCTGGGATCACGATTGATATGATCTCTCGTCGGGTAAAAGCTGCATGGAGTGGCACGTTGTTGGCAGGGTTAGAGTTGGCCAAAGATGGTCAAATCCAATTAAATCAAAAAGAGCAATTTGGACGTATTCAATTGAAGAAAGCTGATGAAGAGATAAAGCAATGACCGTCATTCCAATATTGTTCAAAGAAGTGCTTGAGGCGTTTATTTTTTCTCAGGAAAACCCAGTCTCTGAAAAATCAATGATCGAGCTGTTGACAAAAAACGCTGTATCCTCAGAAGATATGACGGCATTAAGTAACGAACTACAATTAATTTTAGAGCAATTACAACAAGAATATCAGAATAAAGGCATTCGATTATACAATATAGCAGGCGGATGGCAGTTTAGAACTGCCGAGGAATTAGCTCATTATTTGGTTAAAGTCATTAATAAACCAAAACGTCTATCTCGTGCAGCAATGGAAACATTGGCGATTATCGCGTATCATCAACCTTGCACGCGTGCAGAAATCGAAAATATCCGTGGTGTGAGTTTAGGGCAAAATGTCTTGGACAGTTTATTGGAAAGTGTTTTAATCAAACCCTGTGGGACGAAAGCCGTGCCAGGTCGTCCGATCTTATGGGGGACTACTCAGGATTTTTTAAGTTATTTGGGGTTAAATAGTTTACAAGATTTGCCCAAGAAAGAAGATCTGTTTGCAGATATTCCCTATCAAACTTCGTAAGAATACACGAATTTATCTGGATTTTCTGGTCAGAACCCGTATAGAAAGAAATATAGAATAGATGTTTTGTTGCTGTGAATTCGAGGGATTGGAAGGACAAAAAAAGTAATGTTTGGTTTTTCCTGGGCAGAGCTCCTTTTGATTGGAGTGGTTGCCATGGTTTTTATTGGCCCCAAAGACTTTCCCAAAGTATTGAAATGGCTGTCCGATGTGATAAAGAAATGTCGAAAAATGGCCAGCGAATTTCATAGCCAAGTGGATGAGGTGATTAAAGATCCTGATTTAAAAGAGGCGAAAGACCAATTACTGCAATTACGAAATTTAAATGTCAAAACTGCTATTTTAAATACGATTGATCGTGATGGGTCTTTACAAAGTAATTTACGAGATTCGCCTTTGTCACAAACAGCGATGAGTTCCCCAGCCACAGATTATTCAGAAATCGCCCAAGGGGAAATCAAGCCTATTCCAGGAATGGTTGATGATACCAGTAATGAATGGGAAGTTGAAAAAGAGATTGATTATGAAGCGTTGGAAGCCAAAGACCCAGCACCATCTTTTCTTCCGCCTCATATCGCCCAACGATTACAGGTCAGGCGTGCGGCACCCCCATCCCCTGCAATGATACCGCCCCATATTTCTAAATATAAAGAACAGAGATGGTCATGATCGATCAAGAACAAACAGAAAGCTTAAACGATAAAGCCATGCCATTGATGGAGCATTTCGTTGAGTTGCGTCGTCGATTGGTATGGTGTGTTGCGACGTTACTCATTACTTTTGGATTTTGTTATCATTTCTCTCAGGAAATATATTTATTCTTAGCCCATCCTTTAGAAGCTGCGATGAAAGCTGATGGTCAAAAACCACAGATGATTTATACGGCTTTGTATGAAGCCTTTTTTACGAATATCAAAGTGGCTTTTTTTGGTGCAACTTTTTTATCTTTTCCGATGATTGCAACCCAAGCATGGATTTATATTGCGCCAGGATTATATAAAAACGAAAAAAGAGTTTTTGCACCTTTTTTAATTGCAACGCCTTTTTTATTCTTATTGGGTGCTGCTTTGGCTTATTTCTTTGTTTTTCCGATGGCTTGGAAGTTCTTTTTGTCTTTCCAAGTGGGTGGGCCTGACAATGTCATGCATATTGAGCTACAAGCCAAAGTATCTGAATATTTAAGTTTGGTGACACGGTTAATTCTGGCGTTTGGTATTGCGTTTGAGCTACCTGTATTATTGACATTGATGGCCAAAATTGGATTTGTAACGGCGCAAAAGCTGAAGAAATTTAGGCGATATGCGTATGTGATTGCGTTTATTATTGCGGCGGTTTTAACACCACCAGATGTGATTACTCAAGTTTCATTGGCGATACCATTGATTTTATTATATGAAATTTCTATTTTTTCCGCTCGTCTCGTAGAGCCTAAATTAACTGAGGAGGATGAATAATGCATGATTTTCGTGCGCTGCGTACTGACCCAACGGCTTTTGATCAAGATTTAGCACGTCGAGGGTTACCTCCCGTCAGTGATGAGTTGCTGAAATATGATGAGGAACGCCGTTCTTTACTGAGTGAGCTTCATACTAAACAAGCGGATCGTAATAATTTATCCAAACAAATTGGGCAATTAAAACGCGATAAACAAGATAGTGCCGAATTAGAAGCACAAGCAATCGCCTTGCGGACAGAATTAGAAACTATTCAAACCAAAGCAGATGCGCTGGATGCCAAGATTTTTGAAATTCTTGCCAGCTTACCTAATCGTTTGGCAGAGGAAGTGCCAGAGGGCGCGGATGAGAATGAGAATATTGTAATTCATCAATGGGGTGAACCGAAGGATTTAGGATTTACGCCGTTACAGCATTTTGACCTTGGTGAAAAGCTGGGGATGATGGATTTTACGGTGGCTTCTAAATTGTCAGGCGCACGCTTTAGTATTTTAAAAGGGTCATTGGCTCGTTTAGATCGTGCATTAAGTCAGTTTATGTTGAATTTGCATACTGAGGAGCATGGTTATGTCGAACATATTGTTCCTTTGTTAGTCAATGAACAAACCATGTATAACACGGATAAATTACCTAAATTTGGCGATCAATCCTTTTGCACCAAGGATGATCGTTGGTTAATTCCAACAGCGGAAGTGCCTTTGACGGCGATGCAAGCGGATGAATTGATTTCTGTGGAAGAGCTTCCTATTCGCAGGACTGCGGTGTCTGCCTGTTTCAGAAGTGAGGCAGGGGCTGCGGGCAAAGATACACGCGGGTTAATTCGTCAGCATCAATTCTATAAGGTGGAAATGGTGAGCGTCACCACCCCAGAGGAAAGCGAAGCTGAGCATGAACGGATGACGCGTTGTGCAGAAACAGTCTTGGAAAGATTGGGATTACCTTATCGTCGTATTTTGCTTTGCTCTGGCGATACAGGATTTGGCGCAGCGAAAACATGGGATTTAGAAGTCTGGTTGCCAGGTCAGCAAGCTTGGCGTGAGATTTCATCTTGTTCAAATACCAAAGCTTTTCAAGCCCGTCGTATGAATGCTCGCTTCCGTCCAAAAGCTGAAGAAGGGAAAAAAGTATCTCCTGAATTTGTACATACCCTTAATGGTTCAGGCGTTGCGGTGGGACGTGCGTTGGTTGCTGTAATGGAAAACTACCAAAACGCTGATGGCAGCATCACCGTGCCAGAAGTGTTGCGTCCATATATGGGTAGTATCGATAAAATCGGCTAGAATTTAAAAAACTCCCCGTTACCTGCTGTATGATGACAGAGGTAAGGGGAGGTTTTATATTATGAGTTAGTATGATTTTAACCTATTTCTTTGTAATCACCTTTTCAGCTTCTAATACAAATGATTTGCGTTCAAATTTACCATTTTCATATGAACCTATCGGTTCCTTTGAACCTTGGTAATGTATACTTGTTACTATACTTTTATAAAATGCTATTCGGTTAGAGTGAGCCTTTTTAAATGCCTTTTTTATTCCTTTTTTAGAAAATTCGGCTCTGGTCACATGTGATGTATGTGCTGGAAGTAGAGTTAATTTCTTTAATAAATCTGTTAGAGGCAGTCCTGGAGGAGTAACGGGACCGACAGGTTCTCCTGTCTGAATATCTTTTAAATAAGACTCCGATAAGTAAGCTCGTATTGCTTCGAGTGGAATTTCTATGTTTTGATCAGAATTATTGGTAATCAGGATATCCAGAAGGAATGGATCTTGTCCTGAGTAAATGCATTGTGGATTATTTGGACATTCCATTGATAGGCTTAGTATATTATTATCGTTTGCAGTGACGCTTTGAGCCTGAGTGTGGTAAATTGTCAAAAGGGGTATAGTTAATAATATTGCAAGTATTTTTTTTGATTTTTTAATAAAATATAGCATGAATATTGTTCCTTTTATCTTTTATAGTTAGGTAGGTCTCTCGCATCACATGTTATATTTTGTTTTCTTAAAATAATATCACATTGATACCGTTTATCATTAATAGCTTGTTTATGGAACGCCACATATTTCTCTGTACCAAAAGATTATTGGCTAATGGTTTGGATATAGGTCGTTAGAATTTAAAAAACTCCCCGTTACCTGTTGTTTGATGACAGAGGTAAGGGGGGGGACTATTTTTTAGGATTGTATAAATGGATTTGATCCAAATTAGTAAAAGATAACCAGCATGCTTTTATAGAATTTCTATTTTGAGTTTCTAGATCACAGTCTGCATATAAAATGTCATTTTCTAAGTCAACGTGGTAATAGTGAATGCTAATATTTTCTGAGAAATCACCTAAATTACCTGAGTAATGTAATTGATGAAGTTCATCTTTATTTGTATCGAAATTAATATTAAAGCTTTTTATTGTGCCTGATTGGGGTAAAAAATAATCATAGGCTGTACGAAAAAGGTCATACTTGACAAGATTACCTTGATAAGTGAAAATTACCAAGGTTTCCATATCTTGTTTAAAATCACCTGTAACGCCTGTAATTTTTTTAATGTCTTGCTTACTATAGCGCCCTTTATAATTAAAAAAATAAGCTTTATCCCATTTAAATGATGTAATTTCATGTAAATGAATTTTACAGGCTTTTTCTTGGTAACATTTTTTATCGATGGATGAAAATAATTGTTGCTCTAGGCTAGGATGGATAAATGATGTTAACCATGTACCTAATAAGAATAAAACGAATAGAAAAACTGGAATTAAAATAATACATATCAATATAAATAGAACAACACAAATTATTTTTATAACAGCGTAAATCAGTAGTATTAATTTTTTTATTAATTTAAATGACACTATAAATAATCTTTTTATTCTTTCTTATCTTAAATGCACTTGGTTTAAATTTGAACAAAGAGCTAAGGCTTCCGTCGTATAACCTTTATAATAACTTCCATGGGAAAAAAAACTGATATATAATAAATCGTTTGTAGGGGTTAATTCATAATAAGCTATTTGAAAATTTTTCTTGAATTTTATTACTGTTCCAAAGTGTCCTTTATCTTGAAATATACTTGAGCGTAAATCTACAAAAAATAACATATCAAAATATTGACTTTTAGAAGGACTGTCTAGATAATCTGGTTCAAGGTATGGATCAAAAAAGCCATATTTTACAAGTTTGCCATGATAAATAAACATAGCGAAAGTTTTGTATTCCTGATTCTTGATAGTTTTATATTTTTGTAGATCAAAGAAAATCCCTGTAATTTTTTTTATATCTTGATTACTGTAATAGTTGTTGGATGAAAAAAAATAAGCTTTATCCCATTTGAAGTTTGTTATTTCATGTAAATGAACTTTACAGGATGATTGCAAATCACACTTCTCTTTACTAACCTTAAATAGTTGATCATCCAACGATGGAAATAGCCATGCATATAGGTAGAATATAGCTATTACTATACAGACTATACACGGAAAAAATAAAAATATTTTTTTTTTGTCAATTTACGAGAACTGTATGTAGATATTGTCATATTACTGTATTTTCATTCCAGTTGAGAGGAAAAGTATAATGCTCTTTCGTTTTTTTACCTGATTCATCGAATTCATTAATATAGACATTTTTCATATGATCATATTGTTCTTTAGTAATTCTGGTCTTAAGAACATGATATTTTCCTCCTATTTTTTGAATAGTATATAAACAATCAATATAAAATTGATCTAACATACCAAGAGCAAGATCTCTTGCTGATGTCCCTTGCGGATATTTTAAACCAAGATTACGTCCAATTTGATTATTTAACAAGTCTGCAGTTTCATCTGCTTGTATAAGAGCACATTCTTCTGGTTTTTTGTTCGAATCACATCCTTTTCGATTAGGATTACTTGATGATTGTTTATAATCGTCTGGGTCAAAAATAAATTTTTTGTTTTTAAGTGCATCTGGATTCGCCTCGTGAAGATCTACAGCCGATTTTGTTGCTGCTACACCCAAGGCTGATAGCTTACCAGTTATATCAAAACCAACGGCGTGTATATTTAACATATTCCATAATGCATGTCTTGCAGCATTGACTTGTGTTCCGTCGATAGGACCATGCCATGATTCTGTTATTTTTGTTTCACTTGTATATCCTATTTTTTTCTCTTTTTTATTCCATTTTTCATCAAATTTTTGATAGAAAGATAAAGCTAAACCGCCTCTATCAATGCCTGTACCACCAGCTTCAGCAAAACGTATAGCAATTGCAGAAGTATCATTAGCATTTTTTATACCCAGTCCTGTTTGTCCTGCTATTAATATCATTTGTATGGAATATGCTATGAATAATGATGCTTCTCTTGCGTGTACATTATTATATGGAGTGTATTTTACAACAAACCTATCGTCAATTTGATTATCATTTTCTAAGCAGTGTGTATCTATATATACTCCTCTTTTTTTGGCTTCTAACCTCATTTCATTTGTATAGTTTTTATCGCATTTTTCTTGTTTAAAGTTCCACATATTTCCAGAAGAAAATTTATCAGGTGCTCCTTCCCAAGACTGTCGATGGCTCATTTTATTGTTTTTGTCCCATGATGGCATCATGATATTCCTTTCTTAATCTTCATCGTCTATTTCAGCATTCAAAACACTCATAACGATTTCTTTAGCACTCTCTTCACATACTCCAAACTCTGGATGATATTCAAAGAAAGCTGTGACCGAGGAGGAATCATCATATTGATCCTCGGCATTAATGGTGAAATTAGAAATTCTGACATCTTTGCAATAAAGGGGAAAGAAAATATCGCTATATTGTGCGAATTGCTCACTTGCCCATGCATCGTTAAATCGAACAACAAAGGATTTCGCCATTTGTAAAGCCGCGATATTTCCTGCCCCAACAAAGGACATATTCATGGTAATCTCTGATCGGGCCCATAGGATTTTATGTTTATCTGTATAACGCGTTTCTGTGGTTGAGATTTGATTTTCATCGATAATTTGTAAAACAACATAAGGGGGTTTCGGGGTTGCTACTCTATTATTCAAGCCCTTGATAATCTGTAATTTTGCCCCTTTGATTGGAATGGCTTTTTGAATAAATTTCCCGACGATATTATACATTTCTTTATAGCTTAAATTCTTAAGCTCTGGGAATTCTCCATCGTTTGGAGCTTTGGCTGACACTTGGGCAGGGGTTTTCTTTTTACTCATTTTGAGTCTCTTTCATGTTAAAATAAGATTGTAATTTGAATCATTTGAACGCAGCGATGGCGTTGGGTTCTGGCGATATTTAATTTTATGGATGCCAAAATAAAAAAAGCACAGACTACGCTGTGCTTGGAATGGTTTAGGGTCTAAAAGACCAATTTATAAGTTATTATCTCAAATTTTATCAATAAATTTAAGTCGAAGAGTAAACTTTAAAATAATATAGAATCTAAGAAATAAAAGAATAATTTTGCTCATTTGAAATGAATAATAGTGCTAATTGTTGGGTGAGAATCAATGTTTTACGGTTTTTCATATAAGTAAGTTTGTTTAGAATTTGAGCGAAGGATTGTATATTCTGTTAATATACTATGTTCATAAGGTGGATCAGATGGGATATAACGAGAATAGCTTACAAAAAGTTGATCATTATTTGGTTGTAGGTGATAATAAATTATTTGATTATTTCTATTCTGTTTTATTTGATTTGAATTAAAATAATCTGGGTATAATGGTATATTAACTAACTTTACGGAACTTTCATATTGGCTCATTGCACCAATAATGCCAGACGCAACTATTTTATTATCTTTTATAAAAATTACATTTGAATCTTTGTATGATATTTTAGAATAAAAACGTTTTTTTTGCCCAATTATTTGATCAATGATATTCAGATCATTAGTTGAAAAAAAATAAGCATGATCCCATTTGAAAGGAGTGATTTTATGTAACTCTACAATACATTTGTTTTGTTCTTTACAATGTTGAGCAAAATAAGAATAAAATTGTCGAGTTAATGATGTATGAGATCTGTATTGCAAGAATGAAGTGACCATATATATAAGAAGTAGAATAAAAAAAGCTTTAATTGCAGATTTAAAAAATATAATCATTTTTTACCTAGCTAATTTAGCCGTTAAATCTTCGATAAACTGCCACGCAACACGCCCGTTTCTGGAACCTCTGGTGACGGACCATTCATTGCCTTGGGCGATTAACTCCTCGTCAGAGATATTTAATTTGCGTTCTTTGGCATAGGCACGAATGATATTGTCATATAGTGTTTTGTCGCAATTATGAAATCCGATCCACAGTCCAAAACGATCAGATAAAGACACTTTTTCTTCAACTGCTTCGGCAGGATTAATTGCGGAGTTGACTTCATTCTCTATCATATCGCGTGGCATTAAATGACGGCGATTACTGGTCGCGTAAAATAATACGTTTTTAGGGCGACCAGCAATTCCACCATCCAGAACGGATTTTAACGCTTTGTAATCGCGATCTTCTTTTTCAAAGGATAAATCATCAGAAAACACAATAAAACGATGAGGAAGGGGTTTTAACAATTGTAATAGAGTTGGTAAAGAATGAATATCATCCCTTGGGATTTCGATGATTTTAACCGGATCATGTTGGTTTTCCGTTAACTGATTCACTTCTTGATGCACGGATTTAATTAAAGAAGATTTCCCCATGCCTCTGGCACCCCACAGCATGACATTATTAGCGGATAGATTTTTGGCAAAATGCAGCGTATTTTCTAATAAAAGTGCTTTTTGATACTCTAATCCTTGCAATAATTCAAAATGAACAAAAGAGACTTCATCGACTGGGATTAACGTATTTTTCTGTGCTGTCCAAATAAAAGCATTGGCTTGTTCAACGTTATCGATGTGGGGTTTTGGGGGTGATAATTGCTCCAAAGCCGTTGCAATGCGTTCCAGTAAGGGAAGAATATCCGTTGTCATGATTTTTCCAATAAATTTTAGTAGGCGTTTGACGCTATATGTAATATGAAATAAAGATAAATAATTATACATAGTGTGGATAGAATAGGAAATAATTTATGACGAATTTAATGGATATCCTGATTCCTGCGGCTCATGCGCAGGCTGCTGGTGGTGGCGGTGGTAGTAATATCTTGATGACCTTTGCGCCGTTTATTGGTATCTTTTTCATTTTTTACTTTATGATTATTCGTCCACAGCAAAAAAAGGCCAAGCAACAACGTGAAAGCATGAAGGCGTTACGCAGAGGCGATAAAGTATTGACTGCTGGTGGTATTATTGCGACTGTTGTGAAAAACCAAGAAGATTCTGACGAAATGGAAGTGGATCTATCCAATGATGTCAGAGTTAAAATCCTACGCAGCACGATTACATCTGTATTGGAAAGCAAAGCAATTCAAGCCAACGAAGCCAATAAGAATGTGAAAAAAGCCAAACCTGTGGTGAAGAAAGAAAAAGAAGTTAAACCAGAAGTTAAATCAGAGGAACCTGCTCCAGTCATTGAGCTGGAAAAGTCAGAAGTGACCGATAAGACAGCTGATAAATAATTAAAAGAAAACCCGACATAAAGTCGGGTTTTTTATGGACTAGATTATGCGTTTAATTGTTGTTCCGCAAAATCATAATTAGCCAATTTATTCAAGAAATTGTCAATAAAATCTGGGCGACGATTACGGAAATCGATGTAATAGGCATGTTCCCATACGTCAGCAACCAATAATGCTTTGCCTTGACTTTCAGAAAGAGGGCTTTTTGCATTTGGGGTTTTGGTAATGACTAATTTATCATTTTTATCAAGAACTAACCAAGCCCATCCTGAACCAAATTGAGTGGTTGCAGCTTTTTTGAATTCTGTTTTGAAATTATCAACAGAACCGAAATCTTTCACGATACGAGCTTCGAATGCTTCGGACATTTTTCCGCCTGTTGGGCTTAATGAATTCCAAAACATGGTGTGGTTATAATGTTGACCAGCATTGTTTAACACGGGGGTTAATGCTTCGTCTTTTGCAGCCATAACGATTAATTCTTCAAGGGTTTTACCTTGAAGCGCTGAATTAGCAGCAACCAAATCATTTAATGTGTTGACATAGGTTTGGTGATGTTTGCCATGGTGGAATTGCAATGTTTCTTCGCTCATACCAGCGCGAGATAAAGCATTTTCAGGATAAGGAAGTTTTCCAAGTTCAAAAGCCATTTATTTTGTTCCTTTATATCGTTTCTTGATTATATAAGACCATTTTGGTTCTTATTATTCTTTATATATAAAATTTATCGCATTATTTATAAAGGTTAAATTATAAATTTGTTTAAATTTTATTTTTAGTAAAAATATTATATAAGGTTTTTATGACAAAAACAGACACATCTTCTTTACTTTCTGTATGTGCAATTTATGTACAAAAATATAACCCAGACTATTTCTACTGTACTATATTTGCTCCACTGTATCACAGAGAACTTATTTTTCAACTATTGGCGTTTCATAATGAAGTTACACGTGCAGTTTCTTTGCCATCTTCTTGGTCAGTTGCCGGGCCAATGGCGGGATTTATTCGCTTGCAATGGTGGCGAGAGTTGATTGAAGGAAAAGATCGAACTCACGAGATTGCTCCTTTCATTAAAGAATCGATCTCGAAAGAATTATTACCAACAAATGCTTTGCTGGAAATGATAGAAGCAAAAGAAGAAGAGCTGGATGGCATCAAAGATTGGCACCATTGGGAATCTATTTTAATGCGATCAGCAGGAAAAGTCCATGAAGTGATTGCCCAAATTTTAGGCGTAGAAGATAGCGAGCAATTAAAGCATATTGCGACTTTGGGAATGGCTTGCGAAGTAACGAAGATCGCGCGATATTTGCCCAAGATTTTGCATTCAGGGCGGTGTCCGTTGCCTCAAGAGATCATTGATGAATATCATCTACAACGCACAGATGATGGTATTCCCACGACACCAGAAATAATTGATGCAATTCGGCGAATTTTGATTGCCAAAGCGAAAGAGTATCTACAAGCAGGGCAAGAGGTTCGCAAATTAGGGCGCAAGAAAATAGCTGCTATTTTACATGTTGTCTTGGCAAAAAGAGATTTAAAAAGATACCAACATTGGGATCAATTGCCTGACAAACGAGGGGCTGGTGACCAACTGGCAGTGTTGTGGAGTAATTATAGAGGCAAAGTTGCCTTATAGCGTTTGCAATAATTCATCGACGACTATTGAATGATTCTTGGACGTGTTTAGAAAATACGTTATGATAAACGATTGTTATCATCAAACCAAAAGGAAAGGATAATGGGTGATGTTCGAAACATATCTGTTTCTCTGCATTCCATTAATTCTTTTATTGGTTTTTATAGGATTGATTATCAGATTATTCTTTAGCCCCCATAAAAAAATTATATTACTAACGCTTTTTTTGATGGTTGCAGGATTTATTTTATTTTGTATCGGAATGCTGCCTATTATTGCTGCGGGGGCTTCTGCTTCTGGTGGAGGTCATTCTTCGGGGTTTAATTATGATCCTGGACTTTATTTTTTGCTAAGCTGTATTTGTGCACTCAGCGTGGTGCCTTTATCTATTTATGGTTTTTTTAAAAAGTAAAAAATAGGTTGTAGAAAGTTATCCATTTAAAAAGCCCTAACATATGAATTAGGGCATTTCTTTTCAAAGAATATAACGGATAGATTGCACAGCTTCAGTCATAATCAATCTTCTACAGCGATCAGAACATCCGATGCTTTTACAATAGCAGCAGCTTCCATCCCAACGGTTAATTTTAACTCGTCAACAGCATCGTTGGTAATGGATGCCATGACAATAGTACCGTTAACCTCAAGGCTTACATGGGCTGTTGTGGCACCTTTTTTGATACCAACAATTTTGCCTTTTAACATATTACGTGCACTGATTTTCACTTTGAGATCCTTTATAATATGATTGCATTAATTAAACTTGATGAGCATATGATTTTTACGCCCAGAAGACAATTTAATGCTGTTTGCTTGTAAATTATTAACCGTGATGACTTGACCTTCATCTTCGACTTTTTGATCGTTGACTTTGGCACCACCCCCACGAATTAAGCGTCTTGCTTCAGCATTACTGGTGGCTAAACCACTTAAAGCGAAAATCCGAAATGCAGGGATGCCTTCGGCAAGTTCATTTTTGGATAAGGTAACTTCGGGTAGCCCTGTTTGTGCGACTTTACCTTGCTCAAACGTTTCTTGGGCTGCTTTTTGGGCTTGTTCTGCGGCTTCTCGACTGTGGCAAATCGTGGTGACTTCGGTTGCCAGAATTTTCTTGGCTTCGTTAATTTCTGCACCTGGAAGTGCAGCCAAACGTTCACATTCTGCCACAGGTAAATCGGTGAACAACTTTAAGAATTTACCCACGTCTGCGTCTTCGGTATTCCGCCAGAATTGCCAGAAATCAAAGACAGAACATTTTTCAGAATTTAACCACACGGCACCTTTGGCGGTCTTACCCATTTTCGCGCCAGAACTGGTGGTCAATAAAGGTGCGGTTAAACCAAAGACTTGTTTGCCTTCCATACGGCGTACTAAATCAACCCCAGAAACAATATTGCCCCATTGGTCAGAACCACCCATTTGCAGCACTGTTCCATAGCGTTTGTTCAATTCACGGAAATCATAAGATTGCAAAATAGAATAGTTAAATTCAAGGAAAGATAATCCTTGGTCACGATCCAAACGGCTTTTAACGGAATCAAAAGATAGCATTCTGTTGACAGAGAAATGTACACCGACATCACGTAATAATTCGATATAAGAGAGCTTCTTTAACCATTCGGCATTATCGACCATAATGGCATCTTTACCGCCTTCTTGGATATTTACTACTTGGCGAATATTTTGGGCGATGCCTTCGAGGTTACGATCAATCGTTTCTTGGGTCATCAGGCTGCGGGCTTCTTCTCTGAAAGAAGGATCGCCAATTTGTGCAGTTCCACCGCCAATCAACGCAACGACTTGATGTCCATGTTTTTGTAACAAGCGCAACAACATCAATTGCACTAATGATCCAACATGCAAACTGTCCGCAGTAGGGTCAAACCCAATATAGGCAGAGATGGGGCCTTTTAATATAATTTCATCCAAAGCCTCTATATCAGTTGCTTGGAAAATAAAACCACGTTCTTGTGCTTCTTGTAAGAATGGACTTTTATGCATGTTGATCTAATCTCAATAAAACGAATATACTATAATTGGTTGTTTATTATGATTGAACCGATTTTAAAAGTCATCCTCTTTTTTAAAGGGGTTGTGAATATATTGATAATCAAGAATAAGGAAAATATATGATGGACGACAATATAAACCATGACCAAAGTAATCATGATAAACCAGTTGAAAATAAAAAGAAAAACGTTCGTATACGTGCGGATAAAATCAAACCTTTTCGCTGTAAAAATCTGATTGCTGTGATTGAAAGACCTAAATTACTTGAAAATATTGGCAGTGTTATTCGAAATGCCAATGCGTTTGGAGTAGAGAAAGTTTATATTATCGATCCCAATAAAAATATTGCAGAGGATTGGCAAGAGTTAAGAGAGAGAAAAAAGCTATCAGATTATTCTGTTTCCGCGGTAAAATGGACATTTGTAAAAAGATTTGATGATACAGATCAATGTTTCGACCATTTAGAGAAAAATAGTTTTAATTCAGCGGTTACATCGCCTCATATCAAAGGAAAGACGAATATACTCCTTGATGAGGGCGATTATACTATCGATCATAAGCTTGCCGTATGGTTTGGTACTGAAAGCTGTGGGATTAGTGAGCGTGCTATTGAGCGGAGCTCTTATTGTATTAATGTTCCGATGTTTGGGATGATTGAAAGCCTTAATCTAGGAACATGCTCTGGTATTGTTTTGTACGAAGTCACCAAACAACGACGAGCTTATCAAAGTATGTATAAAAGACGCAATCAAAGAGTGAAACGTAAGGAACCGTTACCAAAAGTTATTAGTCCTGAATAAACAAAAGGCAATACTGGTCAGAGTTATTATAAAATTATATTTAATTTTCTACTCTACACAATGAATCGTTTTATCTTGTTTCATCAGCATTAGTTTGTTAATTAAAGATCTCATGCCTTCTCCTATATATTTCAGGAAATCTTGTTGATCGTAATTTTGATATTCTGGAATTATTTTACGATATTTTTCTACACGTTCAGCATATTGATTAGGGTTAATATACGACGTTGTATATTGAGGAGGAATATTATTTTTTTTGCGGTTTATATTATCAACATTTGTCATCATGACCACAGCGACATCAGCAACCATACAATGTTCAATTTGTAGATATTTTGCAGGTGTTTTCTGATAGCATTTTTGAACTTCTTCGATTGCTTTTTTTAGACCTTGATGACACACAATAGGGGCGAATTTATCAGTAACTGCATTTGTAATACTGCCTGGTAACTTTTCAGGATTACTCTGAGCCATTGCCGTTAATGGTAATGTCAGCATTGGTAACGCCAGTAATATATTTTTTATTGTCATCTTAAAACCTTTATCTAAATATGATCGATCTTATTATCAATTATCTTCATTTCCAAATTTTATTCAAAACTTTGAAAAGCTTCTGCGGTTCTTTCCATACGGATAAGATCTTGAATGCTTCATGTTCGAAATCAATGTTGGCGAGTTTATTATGGTTGACACTCCATACCAACATGCCTTCGGCTTCATAATCATTGATGTAACAAAGCAAATCAATAAATTGTTTTTTTCTCCATTCAAAAACATGAGTGGTGGTTAAAGAGTGAAATTTCATTTCTGTAATTTGGTATTCTTCTGTGGCATGATACGTAAAATAACGTTGCTCTTGATTGCTTGCTAAAATCTCGATCAAAACCTCTGGCATGTTAAAAGCCAGCATAGATAATGGGTGAGCGCCCTCGGATAGATTGAAAGTCAATTCCATTTTCTAATAACCAACGAATGGTTTTTTCATACACATCCCCAGTGAACGCTAGATTAATAGGATAGATACCTTCTTTGTAAGTTTCATTCAGATAAAAAGGTTCGTTAATATTCCAACCTTGAGCATAAAATGCTTCCAACGCATTTAAATCCTCTTGGATTATTGCCAGTGCAATTGGGTTAGTGATTTTATCCAACGCCATAAATAAATAGCGATATTTTTTGCCCAGCATTTATTTACATTAGTCCTTTTCTGGAGGTAAAGCTATAGGAGCAACATTTCCAGGAACAGGATTTTGTATTTTAACGGCTTGCTGTCTATTTCCTTTGCGATAAGGGTTCATAACGGTCGATGGTGGGGCTGCATGGCTGTTGGGTGAGCCATCACTATAGTCATGCAACATCTTGCCATGTTGGGTCGATGCAGGATGTGTCTTGTTGGTGTAAACACCACCTTCTTCAATATAAGGATCAGGAACGGTATGCCATCCTTTATGACGCAAAGGGTTATCGATATTCTTCTTGGCGGGTTTCAGAGAGGGGGTCTTATGATATACAGGGCTGTTTTGAGGCGAAGTTTGATAGTCTTTGGTTGTATGCACTTGCCATTGTTCTGTATGCGTGTTGCTGTCTCTAGTTTGGGCAACCGCAGAGCTTGCAAATAATAGACCGACCGTACAGCCAAAGCTATAGAAAGGGTGAAAAAGTGATTTCATAAGACGTTCTTGATCCGCTAAAATATAAATTAAGAATAGATATATCATCTTTTAATGAGAAATGAGAATAGCTTTTTAACATCGCGAAATGGCAAATTGTTTGATAAGGTTAAAAATCGAAATAATTATAAATAAAGACAAGGATGACAATCATGATTAAAAAAATATGGCAACTCTCTTGGGGCTTGGTGATGGGATCAGTTGTACTAGTTCAGTCTGGTTATGCACAAAATAACGGGGCGGTTTATAATAATAACGGCTCATACCAAGGGCGTATGGATTCCAATGGTCAAATCTATAATAAGAATGGTGCTTATAAAGGGCGTATGAATTCAGATGGGAATGTTTATAACAGTTCAGGTTCATATCGTGGCAAGATTGATCCCAATGGTCAGATTTATAACAGCTCTGGTTCTTATCAAGGTCGTCTAGATTCCAATGGAAATGTTTATAATAGCTCTGGCACCTATCGCGGCAGAATAGATTCCAGCGGAAACGTTTATAATAGTTCAGGTTCTTATCAAGGTCATGTCGACCCACAACATAAACAAACAGGATTGTCGTTGTTAAAATAATCATGGGTTGTTTTATATAAAGCATTTATGCTGTTTTTACAGTGAATGGCTTAAAATATGATCGTAAAGGATAAACGAATGAAAATTTCTTATATAGTTGCTTGTTTAATGGTCGGGTTCACAATGAGTAATACTGTATTGGCTCAATCTAATTATGTGTCACCAGCGGCTCCTAATAGCAATCAAGTTGGTACAACCATTACTAAAGTTGATAAGCGAGGCTATATTTTTAATAATAGTGGTGTTTGCATTGCCAGAATTGACAAAAATGGGAATATTTTTGATGGCAATAACAGAAATCTAGGTAGGATTTATAAGAATGGATATTCTTATAATGCCAAGAATGATAATCTGGGTCATGTTGATAAAAAAGGTAACATTTTTACCGATTACAATGTGTTACTTGGAAAAGTCGATAAAAATGGCGAAGTTTACAATAGTAATAATGTAAAAGTCGGACAAGTTGATAAAAGTCGCAAACCAACGGCTTTATTCTTGCTTTTGCCAGAAAGTAGCTTATTTTCACAATAGTTAGAATGGGTATAAGACCTACCGCTTGGTATAGGTCTTATAGTATTTTTTGTATTTTATTTTACTATTGTTGGCATTTTTTTATGAAAATTCGTTTTGATTTTGCAGATCACCCTTATTTTTTTAGTCATCCAACACAAATCATTCAAACGAGATTATTATCAGAAATCTTGCCTTGTTTACAACAAATAGAACAAGCCGTTCAGCAAGGCTATTACGCAGCTGGATTTTTAAGCTATGAAGCAGCCCCAGCGTTTCAACCTTATTTAAAAACATATCCTGCGGGTTCTTTGCCTTTATTATGGTTTGGGATTTTCAATCATCCTGTAGATGCTTCGGTTTTTCATGATATAGCACAGCCCAAAAAAGCGATTACATATCCTCAATGGCACCCAAATTGTTCATGGGAGGAATATCAGGCAGCAATACAATCAATAAAAGATCATATTGCCCAAGGTGATACCTACCAAGTAAACTATACTTTGCAAATGCAGGCATTATTTCAACAAAACCCTTACCATTTTTATTTGCATTTATTACAGGCTCAACAATCTCGGTATAGTGCTTATATTGATAGTGGTGATTTTCAAATCCTTTCAGCGTCACCTGAACTTTTTTTTGAAGTGCATCAGGGGATCATTCGTACAAAACCAATGAAAGGCACTGTGTCCAGAGGGATGAATAATCGTGAGGATCAGGTAAATCAACAAATTCTGCATAACGAAAAAAACCATGCTGAGAATTTGATGATTACCGATTTACTCAGAAATGATTTGGGGCAAATTGCACAACAAGGGACTGTCACGGTTACCTCTTTGTTTGATGCAGAAAAATACCCCACCGTTTGGCAGTTGACTTCTACGATCATAGCACAATTAAAACAGCAAACGACTTTAACAGATATTTTTACAGCTTTATTTCCTTGTGGATCAATCACGGGTGCCCCCAAAGTAAATACAATGAAGATCATTCATGAATTGGAAAAATCCCCCAGAGGGATTTATTGTGGTGCATTAGGGGTCATTACACCTGATGATAAAGCGATCTTTTCAGTTCCTATTCGGACGATGGTCATTCAAAATCAACAAGCAACTTATGGCGTTGGCGGCGGAATTACGTGGGACTCAACATCACGTGATGAGTATAAGGAGGTCTTACATAAAATGCAGGTTTTATATGATTCTAAAGTTCCAGAACATTTGTTAGAATCTCTGTTATTAGAAGACGGGGCTTATTTCTTATATGAAGCGCATTTGCAGCGTCTAGAAGAATCTGCAATTTACTTTGATTTTAAATTGAATGAGACAGTGACTGAAAAGACGTTACGCGTTTTAAAAGAAGAACATCCCACTGGGCAGTGGAAAGTTCGTCTATTATTGGATAAACAAGGGCATCTTGAATGCGAGGCCCAAGCAATCACGTCTTTAACCGCACCTTTACTAGCCTCTTGGTCAATGGAAGCCATGCAGTCAACGAATGTTTTTTTATATCATAAAACGACTAAGAGAGATTTTTATCCCAAAGTGACTTTGGATCATGAAGTATTATTATTCAATGAACGGGATGAGGTCACAGAATTTGTGAATGGAAATATTGTCTGGTATGACCAAGGCAATTGGTTTACGCCCCCTTTACAAAGTGGGCTGTTAAATGGCACAATGCGTCAATATTTGTTACAACAAGGTAAAATAAAGGAACGGGTTATTTATAAAAAAGATATTCAAGCTCATTGTAAAATCGCTTTTATAAATAGTGTCCGTGGCTGGCGTGATGTTGTTTGGACTGAATAAGTCAAATTATCACCATATTTATAATGCTAATTACAAAGAAAATTGAATATTCATAGTGATCGCACACACGGTTATTAAAAATTTATATGAGATAATTCGTGTTTATTTTTAATTATAGCGTTGATTTTGAAATAAAACGATACAAGGATTTTGAATGCCTAACACACAAGTAAAATCAGGAGAATCAGGCGTTTTGCAAGAAATGCAACAGGACTGGTTGCATTGGTTTGCAGGATTACTGGATAAAGTCGGTATACCATTAAACGATATTACCTTATTTATTTTGGCAGTATCTATTATTATTATCACAGCTTTTATTCTACATTTTATTTTACATAAATTAGTTCTAAAACGCTTATATAGTTTTTCTAAGAAGAGTTCTTGGGTTTGGATACAGGTTCTAACAGAAGACCAACTCTTCAATCGTTTAGCTTTTGTCATACAAGGGATTGTATTACTGGCTCAGGCGAATTTTTGGGTTCAGCATGATGTTACTATTCTATATTTTTTAATTATTTGTACGAAATTATGGATATTACTTTATATTTTATTATCTATTTTCTCGTTCTTCAATATTGTGCTGCATCTTTCCAATCGGTTGGGAATATCCAATAATTTACCGTTGGGGGGAATATTCCAAGGGATCAAATTACTAGCTTCTTTATTTATCGTTATTATGATGATTTCCGCCGTCATCGATCAATCTCCGTGGAAGTTAATTACCGGTTTGGGGGCAATGGCTGCGGTGATTATGTTGGTATTTAAAGATTCTATTCTGGGCTTGGCTGCTGGGATTCAGTTATCTGCCAATAAAATGTTAAGAATTGGTGATTGGTTAACCATGGAAAAATATGGTGCTGATGGTACTGTCATTGATATTGGATTAACAACGGTCAAAGTTCAAAATTTTGATAATACGATGACAATGATTCCTACTTATGCACTGGTATCAGATTCATTTATCAACTGGCGCGCCATGCAAGAATCTGGTGGTCGTCGTATCAAGCGGTCTATTTTGATTGATGCAAATTCTATCCGTTTTTTGACCAAAGAAGAAATAGAGAAACTTTCTAATAGTGCTTTGTTAAAGCCTTATATTCTTGAAAGAGCAGAGGAAATTGATAAATTTAACAAAGAAAAGAACTATGATCTGGATATTTCTTTGTTAAATGGTCGTCGCTTGACAAATTTAGGGTTATATCGTGCCTATTTAGAAGAATATCTGAAAAATCATCCCTCCGTGCATCGTAATATGACCTGTATGGTACGCCAAATGGCACCAGACTTCACAGCGATACCATTAGAAATCTATTGTTTTAGTAATACGGTTGTATGGAAGCAATATGAAGCTATTCAGTCGGATATTTTTGATCACTCTTACTCTGTTTTATCAGAATTCTTCCTTAGTGCGGGACAAAGTGGAACAGGTAACAGTTCAACAGTAAGGCTGCTTCAAGGGCCAGAGACTAATATGGTCGAAGATGCACCCCCTGCATTGCAACATGGTCAATCTTAGAAGCTGTATATTAAAAAACTTTAACTTTTTAAACAGAAGCAATATTAAATACTGCTTCTGTTTTTCTTTAGAATTGATTTGACGAAAATAATATATGGTATATAACCTTTGCATATGTAATGGTTATCATCCAGAGGAAATATGCCGAAGCAAATAAGGGATTTATCAATTTCAGATGCAAGTGTTATGCTTGAGGTATCTATAGATACAATTAGACGCTGGGAGAAAAAGGGATTGATTAAGATATCGCGTTCTTCCTTGGGTCATAGAGTGTTCTCCGAACAAGATATCCAGTTATTAAAAGAAAAAATTTCAGGTAAAAGTAGTTTTAATTATAAAGTTTTAAAAAGTGAAGAAAAAAGCAAATATAATGTGCTTGAATTATTTGCGGGTGCGGGTGGTCTTGCATTGGGATTAGAAAATGCAGGTTTAGGATGTATAAAGTTGATTGAACTTGATAAAATAGCCTGTCAAACGCTTAAAGTGAATAGACCTCATTGGAATGTTCAATGTGAAGATGTTGGAAAAGTTGATTTTAGATCGATTAAAGCAGATATTGTGGCAGGAGGCTTCCCTTGTCAGGCTTTTAGTTATGCTGGAAAAAAATTAGGTTTTGAAGATGTGCGTGGCACTCTTTTTTACGAATATGCTCGTGCGATTAAAGAAATTAAACCTAAAATGATCCTTGGTGAAAATGTTCGAGGTTTAGAAAAACACGATCAAGGTCGTACCCTACAAACTATGCTAAAAGTGTTGGATGAGTTAGGATATCACGTGTCCTATAAAATTTTGAGAGCGCAATATTTTGATGTGGCACAGAAGCGTGAACGTCTTGTTATGATTGGTATTCGTAAAGATTTACACGGTAAAGTTGCTTTTCCAAATGAAAAAAATTACACAGTGAGTGTAAGGGAAGCTTTAAAAGATGTGCCAAAGTCTGAAGGTCAAAAATATACACCTATTAAATATGACATTATGGAGTTAGTTCCTGAAGGTGGATATTGGCGTAGTTTGCCGTTAGATATTCAGAAAAAATATATGGGAGCAAGTTTTTATTTGGGTGGAGGAAAAACTGGAATGGCAAGACGATTGTCTTGGGATGAACCCTCGTTAACATTGACATGTAATCCTGCACAAAAACAAACAGAAAGATGTCACCCATCTGACACTCGCCCATTAACTGTCAGAGAATATGCTAGGATACAATCTTTTCCTGATGATTGGTTATTTTCTGGATCAGTGGCAGCACAATATAAACAAATAGGTAACGCCGTCCCTGTTAATTTAGCGTATCATATTGGCAAAGCATTGATTGCAACATTACAAAATAAATTATCTAATCAAGATTTTACAATAGTCGATTTTAACCATAAGCACGAGTAAAATATCGTTTTACCTGAGTAGTGTCTATCTTTGTAAGGTTTGGGTATAATCTTTGAATTGCTATTGGAATGACATTGTAAATTTTTGCAAGTGCCTGCTTATCATTTGTTACTAATTCATAGAAAGATGCACCATCAATTCTACGAATTAGTTCATTTCGAGGTGGATGGTCACCTGTTTTGTTATTGGATGGTATAAAGCATTCGTTAAAACGATGTGGTTTTCTAGGAATAATTTCAACATAATAGGATGTATACCCTTTATATTTTTGCGTTTTAGGCATAACTAGATTTTCCAAAGTTGAATATATGCCAATTAAATCTGATTGCTTTACAGTATTATATTTATTTTTTATTTCAGCGATTATTCTTTTTTCATGATGAACAACATCTACGATTTCTTTGGTACCAAGATCTATCCAGCCATTTATTGCACCAATACATTTTTGATGAAAAAGCCCGATATGGTTCGAAAGCGTTTTTTGAGCTTGTCTGGTCTTTTCGTTTTTTAACCACTGCTCTTCATTTAATTCAAACCCACTCATTTCAAAAATCATTAAAAAAGGATCAATAACATTTTTATGAATATTGTTTTCAGCCTTTACTTTTGCTTCCAAAGCCTTATCAAATGTTAATTTAATAATATCAAGGAAATCATTATCGTTCATAAAAGGAAGAATAGGAGTTTGGTTCATAGTTCACTCTAACTTAAAAAGACGTTTTTATTTGTATCGTAATGTTATAAATATATATTATTTACTATATTAAAAAAATGAGAAAAGCCAATTTGGATAAAATATCGATGATTGATATTAAAAAAGAAATATTAAATAACAGAGATGACCTGATTAAGGGGATTTTTTGCTATGTGCTATTTGAATATGGAATATTTGATATAGATTTATTAGATGCTTTAGTCCTTAACGCTCGTGATTATTTATAAGAAAATCAAACGGATACAGAAATACAAGTAGTAATGAGTTGCATCGTTCAATGTATCTCAATCAGTGCTTTATTTATCATAAAGATCAAGATGATTTATTCATAATCAAAAACTACTCCCCAGAAATGGGATCTTCATGCCGAACGATGTGGGAACCAGCAATCAAAAGATTAATAACGATGTAAAGTCACGAGTGAGCGAACCAATGAAAAAATTCTAAGAATTGCTTCAAGCGCAAATATTTTAATTCATGAAAAATTTTCACATGGTGATGAGAGCAAAGCGGCATTTTTTCAATCGAGTTTTGTAAAAGATATAAGTTGACCCAGAAAAATATAAAGAATGTTATTTCTTTGCCAGAGTTACAAACAGATCATTTCTCGGAATATCGTTTGACGAAAGATTATGAAATGGATGATTGAGGTTTATGGGTTGAATTAGGAATTAATGATGAGAAAATAACCCCATACCCAGAGGTTTTATTCATCAGAAGAACACGACGATTATTTATTCATAAGACTTTTTGATATTTAATGCTTTGTAAAGCGTTGTTTTACTGACTTTAATCCTTGCAGCAGCTTCTTGAACATTAAGTCCTTTTTGTAAATATTCTTTGGCTTTTTTTAACTTCTCATCCGTCATCACAACAGGTCTGCCACCAATCCGCCCTTGGTCTCTGGCGGCTTTTAATCCAGCTCTGGTGCGTTCTTTAATTAAATCTCTTTCAAATTGGGCTAATGCACCAAATAAATGAAAAACTAACTTTCCACCAGGGGTCGTGGTATCAATATTTTCAGTCAAAGATTTAAAACCAACGTTACGCTCTTCAAGATCATTGATAATTTGGATTAAATGATTGATAGAACGTCCTAAGCGATCAAGCTTCCACACGACAAGGGTGTCGCCTTCCCTTAAATAAGAGATCGCATTTAAAAGTTCAGGACGATCTGTTTTAGCGCCAGAGGCTTTATCTTGATAAATCTTCTCACAACCAAATTGTTGTAATGCGCTTATTTGTAAAGAAGTATCTTGGTCTATAGTTGATACCCTAGCATATCCAATCTTTACCACTTACCATGTGCTTTCTATAAATTAATTTATGACAGAAATTGTCTTATAAATAACTAGAAGTCAAGATGATGGGTTATCGATTCAAGTTAACTCAAATTAAACTCAACGGGAACAGTAATTGTGACACTATTTCCCTTGATGCTTTCAGGCACAGAAGGCAAAGGGTCAGCACGATAAGCAAGTGCTACAGCTTCTTTATCTAATAGCGAGTAACCAGAACTCTTAGCTAGTTTAGAGGCTAAAACATGACCTTGACGGTTAATGGTGATTTTGATCGTGGCGGTGCCTTCTTGTTTGTCATTTTGTGCATCAGTGGGATAGCGTTTTAAACGTTCCAACTTTGCCAGAACATTTCCTTGCCATGTTGCTGGGCTCATCGATGATTTTTGATGAGACGAAAAGGATGAATTATTGCTAGACGCAGGGCTGTTGGACGCAGAGGAAGAAGGTGCGTTTGAGGCGGAAGGGGTATTATTAACGGTTTGACTAGGAGTTGGCATTACTTTTTGGGCATGCACGATTTTCGGTTGTGGTTTAATAATTTTTTTTTGTTCAACAGGTTTTATTTTTTCGACTTGTTGGGTTTTGGGTAAGTTAATTTCAGCCGAGGGGGCTACGGGCGCATCAAGTGCTGCTGCTTCTTCCAGAGGTTGTGGCTCTGGTTGTGCAGCCATTGGCGGTGGCGCAGGGGGAACAAAGTCGGTTGATAAATCGAGCGTAATAGCAGGCGGCATATTTGCGTTTAACGCAATTGTTTTTGTGTGGGGCATATGATAGGTCAACCATGCGATGCCCACTAGTAAAATAGAGGTACCAATTAATGCGCCACCCCATAATAAGCGATCTTGCTTTTGTTGATAAAGTTCATGTTTTTTTTGCCATTGCGCAAAAGAATTTTCTGTTTGTTTATTCATTCCCAAAGACAACTGAAAAAAAGAAGAACTCATTGAGTATCCCCTTCTTTGGCTAAATTAACCAAAGCAACTTTTAAATACCCAGCCGAACGTAGTTGGTCCATAATATTAATAAGGCTTTCATAATCAACTTTTTTATCAGCTCTTAGGAAAATAGGTTCGTTTTTATTACCTTTGGTTGCCGTTGCCAAAGCTGCTGGCAGTTGATCTTTGGTAATCTTATCTTCCCCCAGTGCCAAAGATTGATCTGTTTTAATGGTCAGAAAAATAGGGCTTGTTGGGGCAGGGGTCGTTTTTTCGGTTGAACCAGGCAAGTTCACAGGAATATTAACAGTGCTTAGTGGCGCAGCCACCATAAAAATAATTAATAAGACCAACACAACGTCAATAAAGGGAGTGACGTTGATGTCATTGACTTCACTGGGCGTTTCATCATTATGACGCATACGAATCATGATTTATTCCCCCGCAGCACGCAAACCAAATTGAATCACTTGCCCTTTTTCTTGTTGTGCGGTCATTTGGCTGACATCACGGGAAACAATGCGCATGATTAAGGTGCTGAGATCAGCAATATGCGCGCGGCAATGCATGATATGACGTGAAAAAATATTATATAAAATAACGGCCGGAATAGCGGTTACAAGCCCTAAGGCGGTGGCTAATAAAGCCTCTGCAATTCCTGGTGCAACAACGGTCAAGCTGGTTGCTTTGGCAGCAACAATTCCTGTAAAAGAATTCATAATGCCCCATACCGTACCAAATAGCCCAATGAAGGGGGCGGTTGCTCCTATTGTAGCAAGCAATCCTGTGCCTTTTAATAAACGGCGACCTTCGCAGGCTTCAACACGTTCCAAAGTCATCGCAATGCGTTCTTTTAACCCTGTCATGTCGTGGGTCATGCCTTTGGAAGACTGATATTCATCCAATACCGCCATAATCATTGCGCCAACAATGCATTTTTTATTACTGGCTTGATCTTGATCCAGTTTCCCAGATTTTTGCAGAGCAATTTGCTCTTTCATCAGTTTTTTATGGGTTATAAAAAGCTCAACAGATTTTGCAATACAAATAGTCCAACTTAATAGGCAGCCAAATAGCAAAATAATCATGACAGATTGGACAACGATATTCGCTTGTAAAAACATTGCCCATGGTGAAAATGAAACTGCTGGGGTCATGAACTATCTCCGTTGAGAAATTAACCATTAAAATCTATTGAAACTCGATCAAATTAAAAAAGCATCAGGGTGAGTTTCATTGTGATAAGAGCTATAATAACCCTGATGTGTTAAAATTACGTTAATGATTATCCTGTGACATTGTGAACATGGGTAAAAACACGATTAAATGCTTGTTCTGCGGCATGAACAGCAACAGAGATATCAATCGGTGCCGTATCAATTGCTGCTTGAAAAGAACGCCATGATACACCACGACCTTCGTCATCAGCACCCAGATGTCTGGCACCATATTGATCCGAAAGACCAATCGTGCCAACACTATGTAAAAGATATTTAGCCCCTAATTTTGACCCTTCGACAACGTATAATGTACCAATCGCAGAAGATGTATTTGTGATTACAGGGGTATGAATTGGTGCTGGTGTTGGGACATTCAAATCAGCCATATCTTCTTTTAGTTTATTAAAACGATTACGTAGTTTTAAATTAGGGATCATTGCTGCGAGTTGTGAATTTGAATATAAATGATCAGCATCAAGATGAATATAATATTGGATGGTTAGAAATTGTTTGTATTTCTCTTTGTCAGAAAACAGACCCAGTCCCATGAGATGTTCGTCTAATTTTCCGTGAACACTTTTGGTTCTGTTACGGAGTGTGGATGTTAATAAAGGTTCTTGAAGTTCTGACATAGTATAGTTCCAGTAAAAATGTCTAAATGAGATAAAATCTTATTGACATGAGAATGAGTCGCAATTACATATTATCTTTATATCATATGCAAATGATTTGCAATATCTTTTGATTATAATAATTATTCTCATTCCAATTGACATTTATTATCTACTTGTATAAGTGATGATATTAATAATCATTCTCATTATGGATTTGTGAATAAAATGAAAACGCATCTCATTCGAAAAAAAAATATATCATGGCTCATGGCATCAAGTTTCTTGTGTTTAACATCCGTTGGTGCATGGGGACAAACAACCCAAACAACAACAGATGAATCCACAACAGAACCTGCAACAAATGTTAATCTGAGCCCTGTTAAAGTCAAAGGGAAAAGCGATCCCTTATTAGATTCGATGAAGATTGATCCTGATAAGGATTACACCAACGTGGGTAAATCACGCGTGTTAACCACAACCATTACCAGAGAAACATTAATTGATCGCCAAATCGATGATTTAGAGGATTTTTCGAGACGTGTAGATGCATCTGTTAATTTTAATGAGGATAGTTCCAGCTTAAATATGCGTGGGCTGGATCGAAATCGACTTTTGGTGACGGTTGATGGAATTCGTCAGCCATTTTCTAACGATGGTGCGTATGCTGGTGGATCGCCAACGCAACAAGGTGGGGTTGGCTATTTTGATTTTAATACCATGGGGGGAATTGATGTCATTAAAAGTTCCGATTCCAGCTTTTTTGGAACGGGAGCATTAGGAGGTGTCCTTGCATTCCGAACCTTGAATCCAGAAGATATCTTAAAACCAGGGGAAAAGTTCGGCAATTCAACCAAAGCAACGTATGCTGGACAAAAGGCAGCGGCAGTTTTAAATCAATCTTTTGCAGCGCGATATAAAAATACATTGTTCTTGTTGTCTGGTGGCTATCAAAATGGGAGCGAAACAGGTAACAGAGGCGAAACAGGCGGGCAAGGAAGAAACCGAACCAAAGCCAATCCTGCACATTATGTTCAAGGCAGTTTCCTAGGCAAAATCAGGCAATATTTCGCTGGTGGGCATCGTTTGGATTTGACGGGGGAATGGTATGATTTGAATAATCATGAACATACATTGACCTCTCAAACTGCAGCAGGGCAAGATTATCATACAAATACAGAAAATCAACGTTCTCGATTCAGTGCAACTTATGATTATATTGCTGAAAATCCAAAAGATCTGTTTGCTGAGGGGCATTTTACAGCCTATTGGCAAGATCAAAATACGATGACAAATACCACAAATTATAATTCTTTGCGTCCAGCCAGCAATGTGTGGCAGGATTTAACATTGAATACGCAAACCTATGGTGCTTTGGGGTCTGCTACTGTGAATGCCTATACGTGGTCTGTGCATCATGCCATTACATTCGGGGGTGAGGCGTATTTGTCAGATACTAGTCAAAAGCAACGTGGTTGGCGTGCAACTCCCAGTGCGTTTGTGCATAATAATTATGCCGACATGCCAGACGTTCATGGAACAGATTTAGGGGCAGTTTTACAAGATCGTATCTCTTTAGGTAAAAATGACTGGTTACATTTGACCCCAGGCGTTCGTTTTGACTATTTTAAAAGAGACACGAACAACTCAAGAGATTATCAAAATAATCCTGGTTATTCAGGATTACCTGCTGGTGCCAGTGGTTCCCGTTATTCTCCTAAGTTTTTGGCAGAAGCAAGATTGGCAAAAAATTTAACGGCATACGCCCTTTATTCTCAATCTTATCGTGCACCAGCAGCGACAGAAGAGTATTTAAGTTATAGTACTGCACCAATGTATGCGGTGACAGGAAATCCGAATTTAAAAGCCGAAACAGGTCGTGGATGGGAAGTGGGTTTAAAGTATGGAGATTCAAAACGCGGGGCTAATGTAGCGTTTTATGATAATTATTATAAAAACTTTATCGATATGATGGGCGTTACCCCTTGTGTTGGTTATTATTCTTGTTACGGCTATACCAATCTAAAAAATGTCAGAATTTATGGTGTAGAGGCTAATGCGAATTGGGAATTCGACAAGCATTGGCGTGGTTGGGGATCTTTTGCTTATACTAATGGCAGAAATACTAGTATGGATTATAACTTAGCTTCAGTTGCGCCGTTTCGTGGGATTGTTGGTTTTGGATATAAACAAGAAAACTGGGGAAGTGACCTATCCAGCACCTTTGCGATTGCAAGAAATAATGCAAAATATTTAACCAGCACAGGTGGATTAAGTAAACAATGGAATACTGCGGGTTATGTGATTTTCGATTGGACGGGTTGGTATCGTCCTTCATTCTATAAACCTTTAAAGATTCAAGCTGGGATGTATAATATGTTTGATAAGAAATATTATAATGCTACATCTCTGCCAATTGGACAGTCAGCAAGTGGTATGCGTCAAGAATTCTATACCCAACCAGGAAGATATTTCAAAGTCACCGCACGCATAGATTTTTAATATTACAAGACAATATTTATAGGATTAGGGTGTATGTTAATCCTAATCCTATATTCATTTATTAGATTGGGACGTTGTTTTTAAACAGATTTCTTTGATTGTTTCACAAAACCACTTTTTTGCGGGTATATTTTTATTATTTAGATTGTAATACATACAAACTTCAATTTCTGGGATTTTAAAAGGAAGAGCTAGGATCTTTGTTTTTGAGCAGTCGAACATATATTTAATTTTTGATGGAATTGTTGCAATAGATTCGGAGATTGAAATTAATTCGTTTACCGTAATAAAACGTGGCAGATAAATTGCTACATTTATATTATGACCAGCTTGTAAAAGGCTTTTTTCGACATAGTGATGTCCTGCTTGTGAAGCAATAATGATGTGCTGCTCTTGTAAAAACTGTTCGAATGTCATTTTGTTGTGAATGCGGGGATGCTTTTTATTAAGAACGCAGACATACTGGTCTTGCAATAATAATTCACATCTTACATGAGAGATTTTATCATGACGGTTACAGATGGCAGCGTCAATTTTCCCCGTTAATAACCAATCCTCTAATTGATGTATATCAATTTGTAATATTTCAAGTCGGATATGAGGGGCAACTGATTGTAAATATTTGTAAATATGAGGTAAAAAGAAAAACTCTCCAATATCTGAAATAGCAAGCACGAATTTATAGGAGGAGGTTGCATATTCAAAAGCTTTGTTATCGGCAATTGTTAGATTTATGGATTGGATTGCTTTTTTAAAGATATCATAATACTGAATTGCTCTGAATGTCGGTTGCATTTCAGTGTTGTTACGAACAAATAACACGTCGTTCAATTCATACCTCAGTTTTTTCAAAGCATAACTTGCTGAGGGCTGTGTAATACATAGCTGATCTGCGGCATGTGTAACACTTTTTGTTTCATATATAGCCAGGAATACTTTGATCAGATTTAAATCCATTATAGACACCATCTATTTTTGTACTATGATACTATCAATTTGATTAATAAAAAACTGTGTTTTATTCTTTTTACATTATTTACAAAGGATAAAGTAAAATGAAAACAGTTCACGATATTACATATGATCTATTAAGACAGCATGGAATTAAAAAAGTATTTGGCAATCCAGGTTCAAATGAGCTGCCTTTTTTAAATAATCTTCCTGATGATTTTGAATATATTTTAACGTTGCAAGAAGCCGTAGCTGTAGGAATTGCAGATGGATATGCCCAAGCATTGGGAACACCCGCATTGGTTAATTTACATTCAGCAGCAGGGACTGGTAATGGTATGGGTGCATTGGCAAATGCTTGGAATGCACATTCGCCTTTAATTATTATGGCTGGGCAGCAAAATAGAGCAATGTTGGGTATAGAGCCGTTACTTACAAATGTTGATGCAGCATTTTTACCCAAACCCTTGGTGAAATGGAGTCACGAACCTGCAAGTCCACAAGAAGTCCCATATACAATGAGCCGAGCCATTCATACAGCTCTTTCTGATGCGCCAGGTCCTGTATATTTATCTGTTCCTTATGATGATTGGGAGAAACCTCTTAATGAAGATTTGACCGCTTTAACAAAGCGGAAAGTCAAAAGTGCAAGAGCACTTGATAATAATGTGTTGGCAGAATTGCTTGACAAGATTCATCAATCTATCAATCCTGTCGTCGTCTTAGGCGCTGATGTAGATGCAGCACAAGCCAATGACTATGCCATAGAGTTAGTTGAAAAATTAAATTGCCCTATTTGGGTTGCACCCTTAGCTTCACGTTGTCCATTTCCGACAAATCATGCTGCTTTTCAAGGTGTTTTACCAGGTGGAATTGCGTCTATAAGTCGACTTTTAGATGGGCATGATTTAATTATTGTTATTGGAGCGCCTGTTTTTAGGTATCATCAATTTGAGCCAGGCTCTTATTTGCCTAAGGGGGCTGATTTAGTTTTAATTACCTGTGATGTCAATGAGGCAGCGCGCGCTCCGATTGGGGATGCATGGGTTAGCGATATTAAGCCAACTTTAAAACAGTTAGCGGAGAATGTAGTTCAACGTGATGGTGTGATGCCAGAATTAACAGTTGCGAAGTCTGTCGTTAATATAACGACACCATTAAAACCCGAAACATTTTTTGATATTTTGAATGATATTGCCCCAGAAGATTCGATATTTGTCAATGAATCGACATCAACAACGGATATAATATGGGAACGATTAACCTTTAAATCCCAAGGAAGTTACTATTTTGCAGCTGCTGGAGGGTTGGGTTTTGGAATGCCTGCTGGTGTGGGTATTCAGTTGGCAAAACCTGACAGGCAAGTATTTGTCATTATAGGGGATGGTTCTGCAAATTATAGTATTCAGGCTTTGTGGACAGCAGCAAAGTACAATATTCCAGTAATATTTATTGTTTTAAAAAACGGTACATATGGAGCTTTACGTTGGTTTGCAGATGTGCTTGGTACGGGTAATGTTCCAGGATTAGACGTGCCAGATATTCATTTTTCTGCTTTGGCAGAAGGGTATGGAGTTGAAGCATTTCAAGCAAACACGTGTGAAGAAATTAAGGATGCGCTGAATAAAGCACTTACTTTAGGAAAACCAGCATTAATTGAAATTGAAACATGGGGTAAATTACAAGACGAAGGCTTGAATATTCACAATTCGTAAATGGATACGCTTAACCGATTCCAAAATTTTAAATAAATTTTTGACAAAAACAATTGACGGCTTGTTTAGAAATATAGTAAAGACAATTCACAGATTGTGGCGGACGTAGCTCAGTCGGTAGAGCGCCGGTTTGTGGTACCGGTTGTCGCGGGTTCGATCCCCGTCGTTCGCCCCATCTGTTATCAATTCCCTTTTAAAAATCTCATAGCTTTGTTTGTCGGATTCCAGTTTGAAAATCAATGGGTTCCAAACCTAGTTGTTTCTTCATTTCAGCAATATCAAAATTCTTATTTTCAACCAATCTTTGGATTTCATCGGTTCCGATGGTGGGAATAATAGGCACAAACTTCGTAAAAAAAGCTGCTGTTTTAAGCAAAGAAACAGGAAGAGGGATAAAGATTTTTGGTTTAATGCCTGCTTGTTGTAAAATAACTTGAATAAATTCTTTATAAGAAAGCACTGATCCCCCTGCAATTACAAGGCTGTTGGGGGCATCCCATTGGCGTGATAGTGCAGCCAAAACCGACTTTGTGACATCAGACTGATGAATCGGTTGCACCAATGCTTTACCACCATTGGGTAACGGAATAACAGGGAGCTTACGAAGCAATTTAGCCAAACGTTGCACGTTATTTTCCCCTTGGCTGCCATAAATCATGGTTGGATGTAAAATGACTCCTTTACAATTGCTACGTAAAAAAGCGTTCTCTCCAGCAAGGACTCCGTTACCATGCGAATCAGGCCATTGCGTAAATTTCCGAGTGCTGCCCAAAAACACATAAGTTGCATCCGTAGGACCTGCTTTTAAAATAGTGGGGGCATGACGGGCATGGGCGGTATTCACAATATGTGACGCATCTTGCAAAGCATTAACCAACAATGCTGGCGAGCCTTTGAGGTCTATTATCCGATATTCACAAGTAAGATTCGTTCGTTGCCATTTTTCTAGATTCCGAACAAGGGCAATGACTGTACAGCCATGATTTTGCAGTTCTTTGATTAACGCAGAGCCAGAACGTCCAGAAGCACCAATAACATGTATTTTTTGAGGTGGAGAAAAGGGCTGTTTCATAAGGGGTTCACATTGATTTATATATAGAAATTAAAATAGCGGTAACAGAATACCGTGCCAAAACACACTGAAAACTAATAAAATTAATTATTTTATAAAAATTGCTTGACGAAATCCTTTTCAGCGTTAATAACAGGGTTAAATTTATAGCTGATTAATTAACGGAATTTAGAGTTAATGAAAACAACCATTTCGATTAAACCAGCGGAAGTAACAAAAAATTGGGTTCTGATTGATGCAAAAGACATCGTATTAGGTCGCCTTGCTGTTATTATCGCTAATCGCTTGCGTGGCAAGCATAAAGCACAATATACACCACATGTTGATTGTGGCGATCATGTTATTGTGATTAATGCAGAAAAAATTGCTTTGACAGGCAGAAAAGTAGAACAAAAAAAATTCTACTACCACACCAATTTTCCAGGCGGAATCAAAGAACGCACCATTACTCAACGTTTGACAGGTAAAAACCCAGATCACGTTGTTGTAAAAGCTGTTGAACGTATGATTAGCCGTGGGCCATTACAACGTAAACAAATGAAACATTTGTATGTTTATGCTGGTGAAGAGCATCCTCATACAGGCCAACAACCTGTTCAATTAGATGTTGCTGCATTAAACCGCAAAAACAGTATTAATAACAAAAAAGTTGGAGCCTAAGAAATGTCAGAAACACAAGAACGTACTGGTGGTTTGGCAGATCTTAAAGGGGCTGTTGCAAACACCCCTTTGGCACAAGAAACTGTTATTCGTGAACCAAAACGTGACCAATTTGGTCGTTCATATGCAACGGGTCGTCGTAAAGATGCAGTTGCTCGCGTATGGATCAAGCCTGGTAAAGGTGAAATCACTGTAAATGGTCGTACTGCTGAAGTTTATTTCGCACGTCCAGTATTGCGTATGTTGATTAACCAACCTTTCGAAGTTGCTGATCGTCAAGGTCAATTTGATATTTATTGTACTGTCAGCGGTGGTGGTCTTTCTGGTCAAGCAGGTGCAGTTCGTCATGGCCTCAGCCGTGCGCTTTGTAACTATGAACCAGAATTACGCGGCGCATTGAAAGCAGCTGGATTCTTAACACGTGATCCACGTGTTGTTGAACGTAAAAAATACGGTAAAGCAAAAGCTCGCCGTTCTTTCCAGTTCAGCAAACGTTAAGATTGACAGTTTTGTATTTCAAAAAAGGCGGGGAAAGATCAAACTTTCCACCGCCTTTTTTATTGAGAATATTGGTCTTATACGAATATGTGACTGCATTATGTTTACATATTGATTGAAGTTATAAACCTTTTTATAAAACCTATCATTCCTTCTTAACCACCTATTATTGTTTTCATTAAACATTATCCGACGGATATAAAGAAACAAAATGTCATTAAATATTAGAGAGTTTCATGAGAATGATGCTGCGCAATTTTTAGAGGTAGTGCGCTATCTTCAAGCTTATGAGTTAGCAATTTATGATCGAATGAAACCTGTAGAAGCGATAGATAGTTGGTATATTCAAACGTTACAGGAGCAATGCCAGCGAGAAAATGGATATATTTTGGTTGCGGAACTTGATAGCGTCATTGTGGGCTTTGCAACAATTTTTACAAAGGTTCCTCAGAGAGGAGAATTTGATGAGTTGGATTTTACTTATGGCTTAATCAGTCATATTTCTGTTAGCCTTCAAGCGAGAGGTTTGGGTGTTGGCAAGCAATTAATGCAAGCATGTGAACACCGTGCAAAAGATGCGGGTTGTAAATGGCTGAGGATTCCTGCGCTAGGACGAAATCAACAGGCTAGAGCAATTTATGGGCATTTAGGATTTGAGGAACAATATGTTGTTCTTGAAAAATGTCTCTGAGTAGGTAAGGGGGTATTGTATATAGTTAACTACAAATTTGTATCGTATGGAGAGGATCGTTTGGTGCAATCTTGAGTTTAGCGTAATTATAGATTGTAGCTCAAGGATTTTTATGGTTAATGTGTGACTTGGTGATATATTTTGGTGCTATTCGTTATTTAGTCTTTCGTAAGCATCACAGCCGTCTTTTGATCCATTTGAACAAGCCTGTTGATAATATTTTTTAGCCTTTTCTAAATCTTTTAGAACAGTCCTCCCGTACTCGTATATTACACCAATACAATATTGTGCCTCTGCATGATCTTGATCCGTAGCATCGATAAAATATTCCATTGCTTTGGCTTCATCTTCGGGAACGCCTTCTCCTCGCCAGTATATTAACCCAAGGTTATAAATGGCAGATACATGACCTTGATCGGCAGCCTGTTGAAACCATTTCTTCGCTTTTACATTATCCTGAGGAACATCATCTCCATGCCAGTATATCATTCCAAGCTTATATTGCGCGCCCTCATCCTCTCGCTCAGCAGCCTTTTGATACCATTCTATCGCTTTTTTATAATTTCGACGCGTACCCAAACCCTGTTCATACATTATTCCAAGGTTATATTGAGAATCTTCATCTCCTTGCTCGGCAGCTTTCTGATACCATTCCAATGCTTTTTTGTAATTTTGCGCAACTCCTTGACCTATATAATATGCAGATCCAATTCTATATTGTGCGTAAACATGCCCTTGATCCGCTGCTTTTTGATACCATTCTAATGCACTATTAATATCTTGAGGAACATCTTCACCAATATTGTATATTTCTCCAAGCTGAAATTGTGCTTCTGCGTGTCTTTGGTCTGCAGCTTTGCGGTACCATTCAATCGCTGTATTTATATTCTGCGGAACACTACAAGCACCTACGCTATATATTTCGCCAAGATGAAATTGTGCTTTGACATATCCTTGATCCCCTGACCTTAGATAGTAAAATATGGCCGTTAAATAATCTTTTGGAATACCAGCAGCATACTCATACATATATGCTAAATGAAATTGAGCCTCTGCATCCCCTTGATCGGCTGCTTTTTGAAATAATTCACGAGCTTTATCATAATTTGGTGGAACGGAAATACCATTATCATAAAATTGTCCTAAAGTCCTTTGAGCGACAGCATCACCTTGCGCGGCTTGTTGCTCTAGCTCTGCAATCTCTTGTTCATTTGGCTGGGAATAGGTTTTAAAGGATTGCTGTGCTTTGCTTGCATCGTTTTTAATACTTGAAAAGATTTTTTTGAAAAAATTCATAATAAACGTTCCTTTAAGTATCGCTTACCCTTAGCGGGTCTTATTGATAATAGAATATTCTTTTATCATTATAAACACTTAAACTTATGAAAGTTTTATTCATCCTTCAACTGTTCATAAGCATCACAGCTTTTCTGATAGCCATTTGAACAAGCCTGTTGATAATATTCCAATGCTTTTTCTTTATCTTGCGGAACACCCACCCCGTTTTCATACATTACCCCAAGGTTGTATTGAGCATTGATATGTCCTTGATTGG
The DNA here is from genome assembly GCF_947179105.1 of Commensalibacter communis. Taxonomy (NCBI): domain Bacteria; kingdom Pseudomonadati; phylum Pseudomonadota; class Alphaproteobacteria; order Acetobacterales; family Acetobacteraceae; genus Commensalibacter; species Commensalibacter communis. Next base: position 55,976 of record NZ_CAMXCK010000004.1, on the reverse strand, counting down.
CAGCTTTGGTAAAATATTCCACTGATTTTACAGTATCTTGTGAAACACCTCGACCATGATAATACATCCGACCAAGATGATATTGGGCATCAGCATCCTCTTGATTTGCGGCTTTATGATACCATTCTAATGCTTTTGTATAATCCTGCGGAGCAATTTGACCAGTCTCATATATTACTCCCAACGTATTTTGAGCATTGATATGTCCACAGCTGCCCGCTTCAGAATATAATTCAATTGCTTTTACATAATCCTGAGGCACACCTTGTCCATTTTCATACATCAGACCCAAATTAAATATAGCTAAGAGATTCCCTTGCTCGGCGCTCTTAGTAAAATATTCAGCTGCCTTTTCATAATCTTGTGCAACGCCTTGACCTGCATCATACATTACACCAAGGTCATTTTGAGCATCCACATCTCCTTGATTGGCAGCTTTGGTAAACCATTTAAGAGCATTAGAATAATTCTGAGGCACATCTTGACCATGATAATATAAACGACCAAGATTATATTGTGCTAAAACATAGCCTTGTTCGGCAGCTTTGGTAAAATATTCTATTACTTTTATATAATCCTGAGGCACACCCTTGGCATTTTTATACATCAAACCCAGAAAATATAGAGCCTCCACAGACCCTTGATTACCAGCTTTACGGTAATATTTTACTGCTTGGACATAATCTTGTGGAACGCCTTGTCCTTCTTCATACATCGTAGCAAGGTGATACTGAGCATCTATATGTCCTTGATCGGCTGCTTTATGATACCATTTTGCTGCTTGAACAAAATCTGGGCGATTATCATATATTACCCCAAGATTATATTGGGCATCAATGTCTCCCTGATAGGCTTTTTGTTCTAATTCTTTGATATCTTGCTCGTTTTGCTGACAAGCTATATTAACAGATTGTGACGTTTCGTTCGTATTATTGATTAAACTAGAAAGTATTCCTTTTAAAAAACTCATAATCGAACTATTCCCTTTGAAAGATAGATATTCTATTCGTGCTTTATTTTGAAAACAAACACTTAATACCCTAAATCAAAGTATTAATCATTTTATTTGTTCTTTAACCTTTTATAAGCATTGTACCAAGATTATATTGAGCATAAATATCTCAAGAAATTGCCTTGTGCCCTAATAATTTTGAAACATAAAAAGGTAAATTTCTTATCGTAAAATTATACTTTATTACGCAGGAATATTTTTAAAGATCTAAAAACAAAATGATTATTGTTCAGATATATGATGGGGAATAAATAAAGGTGGTAGATGTTATTGATTATTTCAGCAACTTTGTCATATAGTCGAACATTAACTTATTTTTGAATAAAGGTGCATGATGTCTCAAATGCCAAAGATTTTCATTGATGGTGAATATGGAACAACGGGTTTAGGAATTCGTCAACGCTTGGGCAACTTGCCTGTGCAAGTCTGTTCTATTCCTGTTGAACAACGCCATGATATGAAAGTGCGTTTGGATATGATGGCACAAGTGGACTTGGTTGTGATGTGCTTACCTGATGATGCATCGCGGGAATCTGTGGCTGCTATTCAATCCTTGTCAGGACATCACCCCAAGGTTTTAGACGCCAGTACTGCGTTCAGAACCCATCCAGATTGGGTCTATGGATTTGCTGAGTTGGATTTGGGGCAAGCTGAGAAAATTAAATCCGCACCATTGGTTGCTAATCCTGGTTGTTATTCTAGTGGTGCGATTGCGTTATTGCATCCTTTGGTCAGGGCTGACATTATCGCAAAAGATTACCCAATTACAATTAATGCGATTAGTGGTTATAGTGGTGGGGGCAAGCAAATGATTGCGTCTTATGAAGTTACAAAAGAAGCGCCACCTTTTATGCTTTATGGTTTGAATTTACAACACAAACATTTGCCAGAGATTGTGCATTATGCGGGATTAAGCCGTGAGCCTGTTTTTGTCCCATCAGTAGGGAATTTTCCGCAAGGGATGATTGTTTCTGTTCCATTGCACGTAGATACATTGTCTAATAACGCCAGTATTGATGACATAAAGCAGTGTTTACAAAATCATTATGCTGATGGGAAAGTCGTGTCTTTTGTTGATGAAGCACCCGCTAAAGTATCTGGCGATCAATTAGCACTGACTGATCGAATGGAGTTGCATATGCATAGTAACGCTCGTCAAGATATGGTGGTATTAACGGCGACTTTTGATAATCTTGGCAAAGGTGCCTCTGGTGCAGCGATACAGAATATTCGGTTGATGTTGGGTGTGTAGCGATCGAAATACTAAAGAGCAAAGAGAAAAAAATGACTGACCAACTCCATCAATCAGAAATTATGTTTCCTAAATTCTATCAAAGGCTGATGGCAGAGAATTTAGCTAAGTATGATGTGTTAGCTGAAATGGAACCTTGGTATTTTGTGGAGCAACACAAATGCTTCTTTGCTCATACATTATGGCCAAATGTTTGCAACGAAAAGCTGTTTGTTTTTGCACGTCGTCAAGATAATGATGACTTGGCTGCATTTTTAGTGGATGCAACGAATAAGGCAGAGCAAGTCTATATTTTGCATGGGTGGACGAATGAAGGGTTTTGTATTATGAAAAAATTACCCGATATTTGGTCATGGATGCACATGGTGATTGATGATATGCAGGAATGGGTAGAGCTGAATGAATATTTATAAAGTCAGCTTTTGATTAAGATATTGTTTTGATGATTTTATCCGTGCTATAAATTAGACCATTAACTTGCTCTTTGGTAGGTTCTTGTTCTTTATTGTGACAACAATGGTTACGAATATCAGCATAAAATTGAATTGAACGCCAATCAGGTTGGCTGATAATTTCTTCTTTCTTTAACGGTTCACATAAATCACTAATCGTAGGATGTTTCTTACCGATTTCAATGTTATGATTTTGACATAGAGTCAGAAGATGTTTTTCAATAATAACACCACAAATAACACCAGCAGCTCTGAAGAACCCTTTTTTAGCAGGCTCTTTTGCAATATCTATTTCTGAATCAAATAAATCTGCTTGTACAAGTGCTTTTAAGTCAAACAGTTTAGATGACAGCATTTCTTTAGCTGCTTTTAAGATGCCAAGTTGTTGTTGAAAGTGAGGAATGACTATTTCAAAAGGAATTATAAAGTTATTTTTTGCAAAATTTTTCTTTTATTACAATAATCATCAATGCGATAATTATCAGAATATAAACCTTTACTTGCTCCTTGATATTGATAGTGGTCTTTAAAATCATCTAATCTACTGGGTAAGATATGTTTAACTATTTCCAATGTAAGACTGTACCATTGTTGATAATTATCTCTAAATTTAGCAGTAGTTTGACTTGAATCTTCTGAATCACATTCACTTTGTATAGCTTGATTTAAATTTTCACCTTTTTCAATCAACCTATCCAGTTCTTCGCGGAATTTGTTTTCTCTTGCTGCCATTGGAACCTACTTAAATATTATTACGATTTATATATGGATAATATAAGTTTCGTTTGAAAAATACCATTGTTTTTGATTGAAGGTGAGGGCGATGGTAGGTGATTTAGTTTACTTCACATCCTTTTTCTCATTCCAACATTCAGTCATAAACCCATATTGTTCAGAATCAAAGGATACCCCTTTATTTTTGCGATAATCAGCAAGTGCTTTTAATACAAAGGGTAATCCCAAGAGTAACAAAGGAATATTGAGGTACACCATGACGATATTCATGAGGTCAGAGATATACCATAAGTTTCCTAATTCTAATCCTGCCAGAATGGTTAAAATCCCAAAGGGAACAAAGACTAAAGATCCTAATATTCGAATGACTAAAATAAAGCTAGATTTCTTGGAAATAAAATTGGCTGAAATCTCGGCAAAGGAAATCATGCCTAATAAAGTCGTAAACGCAAATAATCCATAACAAGCACACATAATAATTTTAATGATTATGGCAATGGACGAAGGGACCAGGGCTTGTACTGAGGTTAGATATAAGGTGATTTTTGAGGCTCTGACGGACTCCCACATCACGCCATCAACGGATCCAGTCCAGACATGCGCCATAATCACGATAAAGCCTGTCATGGTACAAATGACCATGGTATCAAAAAAGACCCCAAAACTTTGCACTAATCCTTGTTCACAAGGGTGGCGATTATTGGCAATCGCCGCCGCCATCGTAATAGTTCCTTGACCTGCTTCATTTGACATCAAACCTCTTTTGACCCCTTGTGCAAGGGCGGTGCCAATGGCTCCACCGAAAATAGCATGAGGGGCAAATGCTCCAACCACGACTTCACGAAAGAAATAAGGAATTAATGGGAAATTGATGAGGATAATAACAATTGAGATCCCAATAAAGATGACGGCTTTGATAGGAACCAAAACGTCAGAATATGCCACAACACGGCGAATGCCACCAAAGATAATAAATGCACAGGTTATGACAAGAATAACTGCAATCGTATAATATAAGGTGGATTGATGGCTATATTGATGCCCTGTTGTGGCTTGTGCGATGGCGCCAATAGCAGAAAAAACGTTAAAGGTTTGTGCTGGAATATTAAAAAGCGCATAGGTGATAAAGACAAGCGATAAAAATAATCCAACAAAGCGGTTATTTCCCAGCAGGCGTTTTCCATAAAAAGGTAATCCACCAACAAATTCATCGCCTTTCTTTTCTTTGAAAAGCTGTGCCAATACAGATTCAGTAAAAGCAGATGCCATGCCAAAAAATGCTGCAACCCACATCCAGAATAAAGCGCCTGGCCCGCCAATGGAAATGGCACCTGTAATTCCAACAATATTCCCTGGTCCTGCACGCATTGCCAGTCCCAGCATAAATGACCCTATGGCACTGACCCCTTGTTTAGAAGGTTGTCGAGCCAGCATAATCTTGATTGCTGGGGCAAAGCTGTGTCGTTGAATAAAACGTGTGCGAATGGTGAAATAAATCCCAACGCCCATTAATAAAAGAACAGGAAAAGAAAGCTGTCCTAAGATTGGGGTATGTTTATACCAAGCAATATTGGTTGGAAAATCCCAAACAGCATCGGTAATTGGAGCTAGGAATGCAAAAAATTGGTTAATGAAATTGAAAATAGTATTCACAGTAGATACTCACATGATTTGTGGAATGAATATAAAGCGAATATCTGTTAATGAATAGGGATTAGAGAGTTGATCGTTTGATTTTACACGTGGGCTGTGTTGATTGAGTGGCAAATGAGATCGGAGTAAAGAAATCAATATTGTATTTTATCCAAATTGTTTTTTTGATATTGGTAGAATAATGCAGATTACAGAAATTATATAACAAAACTGTTTAATTAAATAAAAAAAACACCTTGCTATTTATTATTAAGCATAATCCCTTGGTTTTTCCCTATAAAAGGATTTTGTAATAATGTTGATTCATTACCAAGCCCTAAATACAAGCAAGAAAATTCTAAAAGTAATTCGGAATCTGAAGCAATCAAATTTTTTACTAAAAATACTGACAAATGGAAATCAGTAAATAATTTCTCTTTAGGACTGCAATATTTTTACGGAGATAAGGTTCCTAAAAACTATTCTAGAGCTGTAGAGTTGTTTACAAAAGCTGCTAATCAAGGAGATGCAAATGCTCAAGGAATGCTTGGGACAATGTATTTACAAGGGCAGGGTGTTCCTCAAGACTATTCCAGAGCGGTGGAATGGTTTACTAAATCCGCTAATCAAGGAAATGATTCTGCGCAATATTTACTTGGCACTATGTATGGAGGCGGCAAAGCTGTTCCTCAAAACTATGCCAGAGCTGCAGAACTATTCACCAAATCTGCCAAACAAGGCAATCCAAGATCTCAACAGCAACTTGGATTAATGTATCTAAAAGGGGATGGTGTAACTCAAAATTCGTCAAAAGCAATAAAATGGCTTACCAGCGCTGCCAACCAAGAGGATGCAAAAGCCCAAGCAATACTTGGGCTAATATATTATCAGGGGCGCGGTATTGCGAAAGATATATAAAAATCCAAATATTTCTTAAAGCAATCTTGCCTAAATAAAAATAAAGATGCTTGTGATTTCTACGCAAATTTTATTCACTAGTTATATTTTTGTTTTTCTGTGGTTCTTATTAAAATAAGTGATAAAATTTTAAAATTTTATCACTCGAGTATAGATTAAGGCTAAATCAATTGAACTATTTTAGGTAGCTTATTTATGATCTAGTTTACTAATAATTGTATCAATGACAGTATATACGGCTGTATCATCATCGTCTTTTTCTGCAACTTTTCTAGAACTTTGTTTTACAACGACGACTTTGGCCGTTGGATCAACATAAACGATTTGGTCATAAATACCTACTGCCGCAAAGGCATGATTAGGGTTGTTTCTGATCCACCACTGATCTTTATATGTCCATCCTTTAGTTGATTCAAAATGGGCATAATGGCTGTTATCGAACGCTTCTTTAGAACCGCCTTTGATAACTTCATCAACATATTTTTTGCTGACGATTTGTTGGTTGCCTAATTTACCGTCATTTGCCATAATCATCCCAAATTTTGCTAAATCAACGGCTGTGGCATTCGATCCTGCACCACAAAAAGCCTGTCCTTGACGGTCAACAAGAAGATAAGCATCCCGTATCGTGGATAATTTTGACCATAAATTTTGATCAATCAGAGTTTCAGCATTTTTTCCAGAGGCTTTTTGTGCAATCCAGCAAAGAACATCGGTGTTTGGGGTTGCATAATTGAATATTTTCCCGTGTTCGCCTTTGCCTTTTTTAATCCCTTGCAAGAATTTGTGAATACCAATCGTATTTTTAAATTCTGTGTCAGGGGCAGTAAAACCCATCGCTCTTAAATAGTTATTAAAGCCTGATTTTGGATCATCATAGTTTTCGGTATAATCAAGGCTGACCAACATATCTCTGACTTGTTGAACAGTCGCATCTGCCCATGCAGATCCTGCAAGCTCAGGGACATATTTGGTAACTTTGGCATTTGGATCGATTTTGCCCTCATCAATCAAAGGTTGAATGGCTGTTGAGCTAATGGATTTTGTAACAGACATCATTTGATGACGAGTTCTCTCATCTTGTCCATTTAAGTATTTTTCATAAATAATTTGACCATCTTTGACAACAACAAATGAATCTGTATAGGTTTCTTCTAAATATTGGGTAAGTTTAACTTGTTTACCTCGGCCATCTTTGACCATCAAATCATCTAGATTTTGTAATTTTTTAGGTAAACCGTTGGAGTAATGTTGACCGTCGACATTTGCAGAGGGATATAATTGTTGCATATGTTGGTATGACCATCGATTGGCAGGATAATAAAATCCATTTCCAGCATTTGCTTTGACGCTTTGTCTGGTTTCGCCGCTTTGTGTTGTGTTAGCATGTGCAAGATTTTGCAATGATACCAACATTGTCATTGATAATAATGAAACGCTTAGTATTTTTTTCATATAAATTCCCTTATTGCATATATATAGATACTTCAAACGTAAATTGTATTTAATATTTTCCAAATCATATTATTGTCATGAATAAGGTTAAAATGAGTCTAATTATATTTGACGATGTTTATTATCTTATTAATATTAAAGGATAAAATATTCTCATTTTATCCTTTAATGAAATGAACGATCACGTAATATTGTTTTATTGTGCGACATATCCACCATCAACTAAGAGCGCAGCACCATTGACAAAAGATGCCTCGTCACTGGCAAGGAATGCCACAACATTAGCGACTTCTTCTGGTTTTCCAAGACGTCCAATAGGGTGTAATTCTTCAAGAGATTTTTTGACAGTTGCAGGCAGGATTTTTAATAATGGTGTATCAATATAGCCAGGGCAAACGGCATTAACACGGATATTTTTGGCCGCATAATCAATGGCCAATGTTTGGGTTAATAATTTGACCCCTCCTTTGGATGCGGCATAAGCAGTAACGCTTTGTTTGCCAACCCAAGAGTGAATCGAACCACAATTTACAATCACGCCAGGTTTGTTTTGATTTAACCAATATTCAATGGCATATTTATCTAATAAATAAACGGCGCTCAGGTTTATATCGATGGTTCTTTTCCAATGTTCAAAGTCTAATTTGTCAATAGAGTTGTCATTAGCAATGCCTGCATTAGCAAAAACAATGTTCAAATCCCCAAAATGCTGTACGGTCTTTTCTATTAACATTTTGTTTTCATCTTCGCTGGTGACATCAATCTTAATAAAAAGGGTTCTATGACCTTCAGTATTCAGATTATCAGATAGAGCTTGTCCTTCTTTATCATTAAGATCTGCAATAACAACATTGGCACCGAGTTGACAAAATTTTTCAACGGTTGCTTTTCCAATACCACTGGCACCCCCAGTGATAATAATTGTTTTATTTTTAAAACTCATAATTCCCTCTTGGTTACATAGTGAATGGATATAATCATATCTGTATATAATATGAATTTGTTGATTTTAATGATAGCGTCACAACATGTTGATTCAATTTTTATTATGAAAAGGGTGCAATGATGGCAATTCAAAATGCAACCATGCAGCAATATAATTTTTTAACAGAGATGTATAAGGATAGTTACTTTCCAGACCATCTGGTTAAAAAAATTGAAGACACTTTGCGTCATTTATGTGAGCAAATTGAAAAGCAGCAACCTAAAGATATGAAAGCATTATGCGTTTTAACGCATGCAGCTGTTGAGGTGATTAACAATATTCAAGAAGAATTTTGGGAAGCAGAGAGTGAATTGGAAACTGCTGCCAGAGAATGCATTTGTGGAGATTTTGTTTTTATTTTGAAAAATTATGGTTTTGATTTGGATGAAGATCAATATGAAGAGGCAATAGAAAATAGAGATTGGTAATGATTGTTTTTTAAATTAATATATTTTAATAGATATTTAAATTGATTTCTTATTTGATGCATTGTCAGCTCACACGTCTGTAATAAAAGCTCATTATACAGGGCAATAAAGAATTGAGAAAATTTCCAATTTTGTATAATATCTCGTTCTAATTAAAAAAAGTAACGTTGTGTGATGAGATAAATAGCTATGTAACTATCCTCTATCTACTAAAAGTTGCATTTATGAAAATAGATAGAGGTATAGGTAAAAATTATTTTAAAATATTAGTGTATTATGGATTATAACCGAAAAACTGCCAATACTGATTATCTGTTGCAGTTGTCGGAAAATACCAATAGCTACCAGTGTTTTTAAGAATAAAGTACATTTTTGTTGAAGTATCGTAGTACAGCTCTCCTTTTTTGCCTGAGTGGTTGCTGTCGTTCCAAGTGTGGACAGGAAGATTATTATAAAGATTTTCGCTACTTCTTGAATAACGACCTACATACTCCCAACCATTACCATTAGTTTTATCGGTAGGAAAATATCCTGGATTTGTTTGGGTCAATTTAAAGTATTCTGTGTCTAAGTTGATTGGGTTATGATAAACAAAATAGTCACCAATTTTAACATTGCTGTTTTTTAGTTCTTCCCATTCATAAACTCTTTGGTTACGAAAGTATAAATCATTAATAATTGGGTATCCAATGCCTATGGATTTCCAATCTTTATTATCCACACCCTTGGCAGGAAAGGCCCCATATACACCATCGTGTAAAGCCTCATATATATAAGGTTCTGCTACAGTTGGATTGCTAGCAAACATCATACCTTTTTTGGCTTGTTTTTGATATTTTCCCCATTGATGAATACCACGATAATTGTTGCCTAGTAAGGTTAGTGTTCCTTTGTTATTAGATGCAATTGAACCGTGATCTGCTTCTGTCATATTGGGTAACAGATATTCCTGACCACAAGTATGTGGGTTTCCATAAATTGAAGCATTTGACGAGCTTAAAGCTGTTTCTTTGCCATAATTACCTTTAATTTGTCCCATAGTTGTTTTTGAATGACGTAAAGAGTTACATTGGTATGGTCCTGTAAAATATTCAAGGAAAACGCCATTGTAATTTTTCAGCCCATTCCATTTCGGTGTTTTTAATTCGCCTAGAATATCAATGGTACCTGTAGTTAAATCAGCAAGTGATATTTGCCACCAATCTCCAGTGTTATCTGATGGTGTTCTAGGGCTTTTTTCTACACGAAAACGATATTTGTGTCCAACTTTCCAATTGTATTCACCTTTGATACTGGAACATGATCCGAATTCATAGCAATTTACAGTGGGTAAAATACCAGCTTTTGCACCAGTGCCATCCCAGATAGAGGCTAGAGCAATTTTCTTTCCGTTGGCACGTTGTAATCCCAAATACCCACCACTGGCATTGTTAAAAGTAATGTATTCAGCCCAGTAAACAGAAGATGGTGCATAACCAGCACCGCTATATTGTTCTCCAGGATCAACATCTACTCTCATAGAGTAATCTTTTACTGTTGGGCTGCTTTTTTGTAATGTCCATTCCCCCGAAGGTGTATAGGCACGTGAATTGATTACACTACTGCCTTGTGCAATAATGGTCCACATTAAAATAAATAAAATTCTTTTATACTTAATCATAATAAGGTTTTCTAAATATAGTTGAAATAAAGTTAATTTTTAATAATAATATTAATACGTATTTATAGTGTAAATAATGGATTAATAAATTTATATTTAATAGAATAAAATATGATAAAATGTTAATTTTGTAAAAAATTAAAATAATCCCCCTTTTACTTATTTTCGTCAAGTAAAAGAGGAAATTATACTAATAATAATTAGCAGTTGGAATAAATATTAGATAGCTTCCAAAATTCTGCAGCAGAAACACGTGCTTGCCCGCTATTTGCGTAGAATGTGAATTTACTATCTCCATTCGTTGGATAGAAATTGCTGGTTAAAGAATATTCTCCATCATTAACGAACACTTCGATAGAAGACGCATCAACAAAAATATGTAAATTAATTTTTGAACATGCAATTAGTGGAATGCTACGTTCTGTATTTAATACGGGATTCTTACTCTCGCGTTTTAATACAAGACGTTGAGATTGTGCATCAATAAATAATTTAGCACCATCACCAATCATAATACCATATTCTTCTGCTGTACTATTCGCCAAATCAAAAGAGATTTTATATTCTTGGTATTGCTGCGCTAAGCCCATATGAATATTGGTAACGGTAAACGGTTTGAATATGTCGTGGCTGGTTCTTAATTGCTCTAACTCGACAATTGGTGTGCACAGCAAACGACCATGTTCATTATAATTGACCTCACGAGGAAGGGTAAATGCGCCAGCCCATCCATGTTTTTGCGTAGGCATGGCGGTATTCCACATATTCATCCAACCAACCATAATACGACGACCATCAGCAGCCGTAAAAGATTGTGGTGCATAAAAATCGTGACCATGATCGATTTCTTTGAATTCTTCTTGAACTGTAAAAGATGAATCTTGTTCCCAAACGCCACAACGATAACCGCTTTGATATAGATTGCGATAATCATACCCTTGGGCTGGTATCCCTTGTGGTGAGGTAATCAGGATGTCTTTGTTATTCACATTAAAGAAATCAGGACATTCCCACATAAACCCTTCGGCTGAAGTTTGTGCTTGATCCAAAATTCTCACAAAAGTCCAGTCAGTAAGGTTAGAAGATTGATATAATCTGACTTCGCCTAGATTATTTTCTGGGCGTGCGCCAACAACCATCCACCATGAGTCTCTGGCACGCCAGACTTTTGGATCACGGAAATGCATAATCCCTTCGGGTGGATATAAAACAGGACCATGTTTAACAAAATTGATACCATCAGTGCTGGTCGCCATACATTGAACTTGGCGAATATGGGTATCATCGCCTTCAGCACCTAAATAGACATTGCCTGTATAGATTAAGGTCAAAACACCATTATTATCTACAGCTGAACCAGAATAACATCCGTCACGGTCATAATCTTGGTCAGGGTAAAGGGCGATTGGAAGATGTTCCCAATGTACCAAATCTTTACTGACTACATGACCCCAATGCATTGGACCCCATTCGGCACTATAGGGATAATGTTGAAAGAAGAAATGATAAGTACCGTTAATGTAAATCAAACCATTTGGATCGTTAATCCATCCAGATTCTGCAGCGACGTGAAATTTTGGGTAGTATAAATTATCAAGTGTTTTTGCAGTATTTTTCACAAAAATATCTGCTTGTGATAATGTTTCCATTGTAAATTCCTTTTTAAATAAAATAAAAAAATTAAATATAGTATAAGTTGAAATATCTATACTTATATATAGTTTAATATCGTATAACTATATATAATTATTAGTATATACTACTTTAAGTATATTTAAAATACTAAATTCATTATGTTACAAAAATAAATTTTGAATATATTAAATAATAATACTTGCAATTTTTCTTGTTTTTTTTTAAAAGAACATTGTCTTTTGATACGAATATCTGTTAAGAGAATTACATAAGCGAGAGTGACGGAACGGTAGACGTAGTCGACTCAAAATCGACCGCCGCAAGGCGTGGGGGTTCAAATCCCCCCTTTCGCACCAAATTGCATATTATACAACATGAATATGCGTGATGTAATTGTGAGCTCTGATGTCAATGACAATTTCAAATATACCCCCAAAACCTCATCAAAAACCAAATAATCCTTCTTTTTCTTCTGGACCGTGTGCAAAACGTCCTGGTTGGACTTTGGATGTGTTAAAGGATGCACTGGTTGGTCGTTCCCATCGTTCGGCAGAAGGGCGTCAGAAGTTAAAGGACGTTATTGATCTATCTGCTGATATTCTGGGCATTCCAAGCGACTGGAAAGTTGGGATTACCCCTGCATCGGATACGGGTGCGGTTGAGCTGGCATTATGGGCTCTGTTGGGGTCACGTCCTGTTGATATGGTTTCTTTTGACAGTTTTTCAGCCGAATGGGTAACTGATATTGTTAAGCAATTAAAATTACCTGATGCGACCCTATTACATGCGGATTATGGTGATTTGCCTGATTTGAGTAAAATTAATTGGGATCATGATGTGGTGATGGTTTGGAATGGAACGACCTCTGGGGTTAAAATTCCAAATGATGATTTTATTCCACAACATCATGATGGTTTAATTATTTGTGATGCAACTTCTGCTGCGTTTGCGATGGACTTACCTTGGTCTAAACTGGATATTGTGACGTGGTCTTGGCAAAAAGCGTTGGGTGGGGAAGCTGCCCATGGAATGATTGCGTTATCTCCTAACGCAATTAAACGGTTGGAAGAAACCGAGCAATTGCGTCCATTACCAAAGATTTTTCGTTTGTTAAAGCAAGGAAAAATAAATGATAAAATCTTTGAAGGGGATACGATCAATACGCCTTCAATGTTATGTGTCGAAGATGCGTTGGATGGGTTGCGCTGGGCGCAATCTGTTGGTGGATTACAAGGGTTAAAAAAACGTTGCGATCAAAACTTAGCGGTTATCGCACAATGGGTTGCCAAAACGCCTTGGGTCAAATTTTTGGCAAGTCAAGAAGAGTTCCGTTCAAATACATCTATTTGCTTGAAAATTATTGATCCGTGGTTTGTGGCGTTAGATGCCAAAGAACAACAGGTTGCATTTACTAAAATAACAAAATTAATTGCTCAGGAAAAAGCAGGGTATGATTTAGCCAGCTATCGTGATGCACCGTTAGGGTTGCGCATTTGGGGTGGGGCAACGGTTGAAACCTCTGATATTGAATTATTATTGCCGTGGCTGGACTGGGCATTTGCTTTTGTCAAATCTAGCTATTAATATGTCCAAATAGTCTTTTAATAAATTAAAGTAAAGCAAGACCCTATGATTGATGATCCAGAGATGAGCAATGCTCTGCTACCGATTGGTTTTCGTGATCTTTTACCTCCGTACGCACAGAATGAGGATGAGATCGTTCAATGGATGATTGATGCGTTTTCTGATTACGGGTATGAACGGGTCAGCCCTCCTTTGCTAGAATTTGAACAAAGCCTTTTGTTACATGCAGGGTCAGGGATTGCTGAACAAACGTTTCGAGTGATGGATCCTGAAACGCATTATATGATGGGTCTGCGCCCAGATATTACGCCACAAATTGCTCGGATTGCAGCAACACGTTTAGTTAATTCACCCCGTCCGTTACGCTTATCTTATGCGGGTCCTTGTGTGTTGGTTAGTGGCGCAAAGCACAGTGCTGCCAGACAAATTTTACAAGCTGGGATAGAGCTTATTGGGATTGATAGTCCACAAGCAGATGCAGAAATTATTATTGTGACTGCTGAGGCGATGGGTGTAGAAGATCTCCTTCCGCCTATTTCTATTGATTTGATGATGCCACAATTGGCAAATAGTATTATTCAAACCGAAAATTTTGACGAGCAACAAACGAAATTATTAATGCGTGCGTTGGATCGCAAAGACGTTGCAGCAGTTCAACAATATGGTGGTAGTCTTGCTGGTATTTTAACAACAATGTTGCAAGCTGCTGGACCAGCAGATCGTGCTATTGAGATGTTAAAGGGGCTAGACTTACCTGCAGATTCACAGCAACTATTGGATCGTCTATTTACTGTGGTTCAAGCAGTCAAAACACATAACCCTCATTTACAACTTACCATTGATCCTGTTGAATTTCGTGGTTGGGATTATCATACGGGTTTATGTTTCTCGGTTTATATGAGTGGAATTAGTGGTGAAGTTGGACGTGGTGGTCGTTATTTATCGAATAATGGTGAGCCTGCTTGCGGATTGACATTACGACCTGATCTTTTATTACCTTTGATTAATGATGATGATTGCTTTCAACGTGAACGTGTTTTTATTCCATTTGGATATACAATAGAAGAAGTCCGTGGCTTGCGTCAGGATGGGTATATTCTGCTTATGGGATTGACCGAAGAAGAAGATGCGTTAACAGAAGCACGTCGGTTAAACTGTAATTATATTTTGCAAGATAAAGAGTTAAAGGCTGTTGCCGATTAATCTTTGATTGCATTTTAGGTGCTTTGATTCAACTTTTTAATATATTTGGTAGGAAAAATTTTATGTCCAGTGTTACCATCGTGGGTTCTCAATGGGGTGATGAAGGAAAAGGTAAAATTGTCGATTGGCTAGCCAGCCGAGCAGATGTCGTTGTTCGTTTCCAAGGGGGACACAATGCTGGGCATACGTTGGTGATTGATGGGGAAAGTTATAAGCTTTCTTTGTTGCCTTCTGGTGTTGTACGTAAAAAAACAAGCGTGATTGGTAATGGGGTTGTGGTTGATCCACAGGCTTTATTGAATGAGATTGCACGGTTTAAAGATCAACATATTGAAATTACGCCTGATTGTTTAAAAGTTGCTGAAAACTGCCCTTTGATTTTACCATCTCATGTGGCATTGGATCAAGCGCGTGAAAAAGCTCGTGGTGACAAGAAAATTGGCACAACAGGTCGTGGTATTGGTCCTGCTTATGAAGATAAAGTGGCACGTCGTGCTATTCGTCTATGTGATTTAACAGAACCAGAAACCCTTGATTGGCGTTTGGATGAATTGTTAGCCCATCATAATGCGTTATTGGCTTCTTTGGGTGAAAAGACCTTTACCAAAGTAGAAACTTTGGCTTATTTAATGGATATTGCCCCTAAAGTATTACCTTTTATGGCGCATGTTCCTGAATTACTCGCAAATGCTTTGGAACAAGACAAATTCGTGTTGTTTGAAGGGGCTCAGGCAGTCATGCTTGATGTTGATCATGGCACGTATCCTTTTGTCACTAGCTCTAATACGGTTGCTGCACAAACAGGCGTTGGCAGTGGCACGGGTCCTCGTGCGGGTGGATATATTTTAGGGATTGCCAAAGCCTATACTACTCGTGTTGGTGCTGGACCTTTCCCAACAGAATTATTTGATGATGTGGGTAAATTCTTGGGCGAAAAAGGTCATGAATTTGGCACAGTCACAGGTCGTCCACGTCGTTGTGGTTGGTTTGACGCGATATTGGTCAAACGTGCTGTGCAAGTGGGTGGTTTGGATGGACTAGCCCTTATGAAACTGGATGTTCTGGACGGGTTAAAAGAAATTAAAATCTGCGTTGGGTATGAATTAGACGGAAAACAAATTAATCGTTTCCCTTATACTTTAGAAGCTCAAAAACGTCTGAAACCGATTTATGAATCGATGCCTGGTTGGGATCAAAGCACATATGGGGTCAGAAGCCGTGATGGCTTGCCTGATGCAGCCAATAATTATATCAAACGGATCGAAGAATTAACGGGCGTCAAAGTTGCCATTATCTCCACCAGCCCAGAACGTGAAGATACGATTAAGTCTGATGATTTTGTAGTATAATTATTAATTATAATTAATAATCTTTGTTTCAAAAGGATAGTCGAAAGGCTATCCTTTTTTTATGGTTTATTATTATGTTTATAAAGTCAAAACCAACTTTTAATTTGTTGTTATATTTTGAAAGGCAACTTATGGAAATTTCTGACTTAAAACTTGGAAAAGTTATGAGTAATGACGAGATTGTTGGATTTTTTAAGTGTAGTAATCAAGGTGGAATGAGGCGTTCATATAAAATAAATACGTTGGTTTTAATTTCTGACTATACAAAATCTATTTATGAAGATTGGTGGGAAAAAGATGTATTTTATTATACAGGTATGGGTTTATTAGGAGATCAAGAGTTAGTTAGACAAAATAAAACACTATATCAATCGCAAACTAATGGGATCGATATACATCTTTTTGAACGTTTTAAACAAAAGAATTATATTTATATAGGTCAAATGTATTTGGCAGGCGAACCCTATACAGAGTATCAAATGGACACAGAAAACAATAATAGAAAAGTTTATATTTTTCCTTTGAAATCTAAGTTGGTTGATTTTCATATACCAACAGAAGTGATTGATCATTTTCGACACGATCGTCAAAATAATGTTCAGAAATTATCTAACGATCAACTAGAAAAAATAGCTTTAAAAGTTAAACCCAATAGAGCTGAGCGTTTATGTATTACGCAAGTATATTCAAGAAGTATATATCTTTCAGAATGGGTTAAAAGACTAGCTCGTGGAATATGTCAATTATGTTTACAACAAGCGCCATTTAACTTTAAAAGGTGTACCATATTTGGAAACTCATCATATTCAGTGGTTATCACGTGGGGGTAGTGATAAACTTGAAAATATGGTTGCATTATGCCCTAATTGTCATAAAAAAATGCATATTTTGAATGATGAGAAAGACATGGATTTTTTGATGAAGCAGGTGGAGAAAAGAATTAAACTACTATAGTTTTTGTAATCTTTGGTGAACGGTATGGATTGCATCGAAAGTATAAACATAACAAAGCTAAGAAAATAAGAATCATCTTGATTTAAATCGCTTATTTGGATAGGAATTTATCCAGCACTAATTGATTCCATGACTGGCAGCTGCGGCTTTGATAGATGCTTTTGACATTAACCAGCGCAATTTCATAGGAAAGAATAGGATCAATCACGGGAATAATAATCAGATCATCTCTGGAGTTCTGTTCCCACATGCTTTCAGGTAATAAGGTAATGCCAACGCCTGCTTTGACCATGGCGGTTATAAGGTCTAGATGATTGCTGCGTCCTGCAATGATGGGTTTTGCTGAATGAATACCACAAGCACTGTTAATTAAATCATTAATACGAAAATCATCAGCAAATAAGATCAAAGGTTGTTGAAGCAACTCAATAAACTGAATTTCTTTTTTTGAAGCAAATGAATGAGATTTATTGACGATAAGGGCTAGTCGCTCTGTGGAACATTTTTGAATATCAAAATTATGATCTGAAAGCGGTAAAACAACGGTGGCGGTTTCAATGGTGCCTTCATTTAATGCTTTGATAATTTTGTTGGTACCCATTTCAAAAATCTTCAGCTCTACTTGAGGGTGCAGTTTGGTAAAGGTTAAAATAATATCAGCAAAATAAGTCGAAGAAATAATCGGTGGAATCCCAACATTTAAGGTGCCTTTTAGGGGGCCAGATTTATCTTTTAAAGAATGTTTAATCTCATTAAATTGGCGCAGTAACTCTTTGGCTTGATCGAATAAGATACTTCCTTCATCGGTCAGCTTTACCCCATCAACTTCACGAATTAACAACTTAAATCCTAACTCGTCTTCAAGATGTTGAATCGTACGGCTGATTGCGGGTTGAGTAACGCATAATGTATCAGACGCACGGCTAAATCCGTTTAATTGAACGACTTCGACGAAATATCTCAGCGCACGAATATCCATGATCTATAACCTCTCTATTACTTTTAGTTATAGCTTATATGATTATAAACCATTTCCAATTAAAAAAAATTATTCGTAAGATTTAATTAACAAATCAATCAACGATTGATGGTTTTTATTTTAAGTTTATAAAATCAGGAGAGTAAAATGCAAATTACCGTTATTGAATATGTATTATCATGTTTAGATGATTTAGGGATCGATGATGTTTTTGGGGTTGCTGGGGATTATGCATTCCCGATTGAGGATGCAGTTTGTAATAGCAATACGATGCGTTGGATTGGGAATTGTAATGAATTAAATGCCGCTTATGCTGCGGACGGATATGCTCGTGTAAAAGGCGCTGCTGCACTATCTACTACTTTTGGGGTAGGCGAGTTAAGCGCAATGAATGGGATTGCGGGAGCTTATGCTGAAAACCTTCCAATCTTTCATTTGGTTGGGATGCCAGCTTCAACAGCACAAGAAAACAAAAAACTGGTTCATCATACATTGGGTAATGGTCAGTTTGATATTTTTTACAAAATGAGTCAAAATGTTGTTTGTGCGCATGCAATCATGACCCCCGATAATTGTGTCGAAGAAACAAAACGGTTGATTGCTTATGCACTCAAAGAAAGAAAACCTGTTTATATGGGATTTCCTTCTGATTATGCGGTTTCACCTGTCAAAGAACAAACGACAACAAATGCTGTTACCTTTCCAGAAAGTGATCCTGTAACTTTAGAAAAAGCAGTAAAAAAGATTGTTGAAAAATTAACCAATAGCAATACGGCATGCGTTATGCCTGGTATCTTATCTGCGCGATTAGGGTTTGCTACCGAGGTTCAAGCCATTATCGATCATTCGAATTTACCTTATACCACGATGTTTATGGATAAAAGTGTTTTGAGTGAAGCTAATCCTCAATATATCGGGATGTATAACGGACATTTATTAAACAAAACTGTTCAAGAATATGTTGAACATTGTGATTGTATCTTAGGGATCGGTGCGATGTTGTCTGATTTCAATACAGGCAGCTTTACGGCGAAAATACCAAATGAGCGATATATTAATATTATGCCCGATCATGTTAAAATTGGATTGGCAGTTTATCATAATATTTATATGAAAGATGTATTATCAAAACTGAAAGATTCTTTACCTAAATTCTCTATGAATGCACCAAAGGCAACCGGTCTGGGTGAGCCAGTTAGTTGCAAAGATGGAAAAATTACAGCAGAATATTTTTATGCTCGTTTGGAAAAAATGTTCAAAAAAGATGATATTATTTTTGCAGAAACAGGGAATTCCTCTATGGGTTTAGGGTTCGCACATTTGCCTGAAAATGCTAAGATTTATAATCAAACCTTGTGGGGATCTATTGGTTGGGCAACGCCTGCTGCTTTTGGTGCTGCTATTGCTGAACCTAATCGTCGAGTTATTTTAATTACGGGTGAGGGGTCTCATCAATTAACGGCACAAGAAATCAGCCAATTTGCTCGTTTTGGGTTAAAACCAATTGTTATTGTGCTGAATAATGATGGATATTTGATTGAGCGTCTTTTGTGTAATGATCCTGAAACCTATTATAATAATTTAGCCCAATGGAATTATTCAGAACTGCCAAAAGCCCTAGGATGTAATGATTGGGAATGTAAACAAGTTACGAATTGTCAAGAGTTGGATGCTGCCATTCAACAAGCTGAACAATCCGAGTATGCATCTTATATCGAGGTAATGACTGACCGATATGCAGCATCAGAATTAGGCGAAAAAATGAAAGAGTCAAAAGATACATTATATTAGTATTTATCAACTCAAGAATTAATTTCAATCTTAATATTCCAGTCTTATATTTAAAAAGTGAGGCTGGAATATTTTGTATAGTGTGATGTATTTAAAACCAAAAAAAGTGGAGATTGATAATATTATTTTTTAACTTATGATTGTTAAGAAAAGAGTCGTTATGGAAACTATTGTCAATCAAAAAATATAGATGATTTAAATACAAAAATTAAACAGTCAGGCGGATGGGTTGATTGTATCGTATGGTCGTATAATGGTTGGCAATTAA
The DNA here is from genome assembly GCF_947179105.1 of Commensalibacter communis. Lineage (NCBI taxonomy): Bacteria > Pseudomonadati > Pseudomonadota > Alphaproteobacteria > Acetobacterales > Acetobacteraceae > Commensalibacter > Commensalibacter communis. The sequence continues at coordinate 35,684 of NZ_CAMXCK010000004.1, read as the reverse complement.
CAATTGTTGGTAGTTTTGATCTACAGACAGATTTATTCGTCAAAGCCAATGTGGGCTTAATAGAGGATTTGGATAAGATTAAAAGATTGACATTTTATCAAGACGGCCATGAAGCCTTTATGGTAGAAGCCTGCCAATTTTCTGTTCGTTTTGATACGGTTTTCATTATAAAAGAGATGATTTAAAGCCAAATGAGCGCATTGGAGATTGGGCTAAGGATTGGAGAAATGATCGTGATCCAGCCATTCAATTATCCATCCAGTTTCTTTAAAATATTCTATTAATGCATATCGGTCTTGAACCCAATCATCAAACCCAATACGTGGATTAGTTGGGTCTGGGGTCAGTAAGATTGAGAAGCTATCATCTTCATTCACAATGATTTTAATGAAAGCCCCTTTATCCTCTCCATTCAGGACTCTTCCTGTTGTATGAATAGGAAACGGTAAGTTCATTATAAATATCCATAAGTAATTTTTGTAAGTTTGTCATTTACGTCAAAGATCTTACAAATAATATTTTTAGCCCCAAATGCAGTCATTCTTTGCGTATGTTTTTCAATATATAAAGCTGCATGTTGATGGTCGGTAAATAGATAAATACCTCCAGCTTCGTTTGTTTTGGCATTGTTGAATAATGCATCCCCCATTGCTTCTTTGGGCCAGTCAAAACAGAAATAGATAAGCACGGACATAATGGTTCTTTCATTATATAAATTGAATATAAGAAAAAAATAATATCATATTTATGCTCGTTTTTAGAATGTAAACTGTTAAGATCAATTTGTTGAGATGATGCCTAGAGGTTCTTTATGAAGATTTTAAAAAATCTAGCTGAAAAAATAGACCAACGAGAGATATTGCGTCATAGAATATACAAGGCTTGTTATCGTTATATAGAGCCCAAATCTGTTAAAGAATTATTACCTGATATCATATCAGCTTTGGAAGATTATGATTTAAGTTATTTAAATGATTTAAGTGCTCCTTGTTTAATTTATGAAGCAGGAGATGCGATTCATTTACCCAGTGAAATTACTTACTGGCATTTTCCGTATTTGAATTATTATGAGTGTAGTGATCCTAAACCTATTAATGTTAAGATTTTTGCAGATGTTTTCATAGAACTATTTGAAGCCTATCATACCCAATGGCAACGATTTAAAGAATTGCCCCAACAAAAGCAAGATGCTTATTATAATAAGATTTATAACGTAATTGGAAATTTTACTACCATCAAAAATGTTGCTGCATCTTCTCACTTATTGATTAATAGGAATGGACTTGGGATTGATGAATATAAAGCAAAAAGAATGATTAAAACGGTTTTATGGGTAACGGGTTTAGAGAAAAAGATATATAGTGCTTTTGAAGATTATTTTAACTTTCCGATAGAATGGAGTAGTATTGCCTTTGGGCTGTTTTTTATTGGGTTGTCAAGTCTTTGCTTCTATGCAGGCACGATATGGAGTATCTTTTTTGGTATTATTTTCCTTCCATTTGGATTAATGCATCTGTTTGATCGCTCTGTTGCATCAAAACTCTTAACAGTCAAAGAGTTTGCCGATAAGATCGTAGGGTTACGGTTAATGCAATCTTTTCAAGATACTCGACAATCAAAAGGACAACATAATGACTAAAATTATTCAGTTTTCAACGATTGGGGCTTTGATGGCAGGGCATGTGCAGGGCGAGATAGACTTTGCTAAGCTTAGTTGTGGATGTAATTTTGGTTTGGGATGTTCTGCGAATTTAAACGGCGAGCTTACGATTTATGACGGTACAGCTTATGAAGCCACCGCAGGTCAATCTTTGGAAACATTGGATTATGAAGAAAAAGTTCCTTTTATTCAATTAACCAACTTTAACCCTGAACATGAATATGTTGTTGAACATGTGAATCATAAGAATATTGAAGCATGTTTAAAGCGTTTTATTCAAGCTCAAAATATTTTTATTGCAGTTTCCTTGCAAGGGGTTTTCGAACAAATTGTTTTCAGACGCCCTTATTCTTTAGCTGATAGTAAAGAAAGAAATGTTGACGAACTGGTAGAAACGCAAAAAGTCGATAGGTACCATCAAATTGAGGGTAGGTTAATTGGCTTTTGGACACCAGAATTATTTGGTCGTGTTTCTGTGCCAGGATTTCATTTTCACTTTTTCGATGAGAGCAAGCAAATTAGCGGTCATGTCTTGGAATTCTATATGAATTATGCGCAATTAAGTTTCCAAGAAAAACAAACTATCGAAATTACGAACCCTAAAAGTCACTCTTATAAAGAGATGAATATTGATGTGAATATGTTGGATGAGATGATTCAGAAAATAGAAAAATAATACTCTGCTTTTCTATCTGTTAAGGTGCTTTATACCCGTATATAGTAAATATATTTCCTGTTTCTTCATAAGGGATGTTCAGACGCTCTAAGATTGCTCTGAACTCGTTAGTCTCGTCGATAATTTCAGGTTTGATTAAGGCTCCTCTGAATTTTTCAAGTTGGGGACGGACTTTCATCCATTCAATGTTAAACAGAGGGGGTAACCCTTCGCAATAATAGTTTGACCAACATCCGAACCATGAGGGTATTTTTTCTTCTAATATTGTCATTGCGTTGACAGATTCTGGATGATTTTCCGCATCTGTCACACATCGTACAATATTCGCAGGAGGAAATGGTAATGTATGAATAGCAGTTTGTAGTTCAAGCCATTTGGTTGTGTTCATACAAGAAAATAGACGTTTTTTTGTAATAAGAGCGGTAACGTTTTCTCTTAATTCTTTAAAATATTCCCTGTGTGCAGTGTAATGCATGGTGTATTCTTCATATAAGGTTGTTGCACCCAAAAGGAATGTCTCGGTCATTTGATTGATCTCAGTGTGAATATTGAATTTTATCTTATTATTTTTGATTAAAAAGTTCACTAATATAATTTTTAACCGCTTTAATTCTGGCACTCGATCTTAGTCCACTGTGAATGGACAACCATATTTCTTTATCCAGCTCTGGAATATGTGGTATCACAGGATGTAACAGGTTTGGGATTTCTGTTCCAACAAACGTATCCAAGACACCCAGTCCGTTATTGTGCGTAATGCCATCAAATATCCCCAGAGCATAGCTGCATCGCATCCACGGTGTGGGTGCATTGGGTAAAGATCGTAACCATTTTTCGGTTTCGAAGTGAGAGCGTACTTCGTCAAAACCAACAAAATCCAATTTGTCCCAATTTTGTTTTTGGATATTTACTTTATGTTCTTTGTAGTAATCTTGCCCGCAATATAAACCATAGGAAAGGGTGCCTATTTTTTGAATAATTAAGTTCCCTTGCTCTGGACGGAATGTTCGAATACCAATATCTGCCTCCAGCTTGGTTAAACTATAGGCACGGTGGGAGGTAATGATTTCAATTTCTATATTGGGATGTAATTTGTGAAATTCTGCAAATCTTGAGGTTAAAAAATAAGAGATTAACTCGTTGGCATTGATTTTGACGGTTCCTTCGACCTCATGAAAATCTTGTTGATCGACCGTGCGTTCAATTTCAAAGGCAATTTCCTCCATATCTTTTGCCCAATCAATGATTTCTTCACCAGCTGGGGTTGGGATACATCCTGCTTGCACGCGTTCTATTAATTTAACGCCCAGCTCTTGTTCTAGTTCATCAATACGTCTTGAAAGTGTTGCTGGGCTAATTCCTGTTTTTTGTGCAGCGCGCCGAAGGGTCTTGGAGCGTGCAACGATGACGAGGATCCTGAGGTTATCCCAATTCATATGTTTCATAAGTGAACCACCAGAGCTTATTTGTTGATATTTACATCTAAAAATAAAGCATATATGCTATATGTGGGAAAAGTAAATCACTATATAAAGATAAAAAGAGTAACATATGCGTAGCTTTTGGGACAGAATCCGTCATGCCATCATGTTTGAGATTTTAGGATTAGTTTTATTTATTCCTTGTTCTGTATGGGTGTTTCACCATTCAGTAACTGATATGGGGGTTATCGGTATTTTTTCCTCATTGGCGGCGACTATTTGGAATTTTGTTTATAATTTAGGGTTTGATAAAACTTTATTGTTTTTTTTGGGCTATGTGAAAAAGAGTTTATTAATCCGTGTTCTTCATACAATCCTTTTTGAGATTGGATTGACTTTGGTTACTTTGCCGATGATTGCTTGGTATTTGAATATTAGTTTCCTAGATGCGTTGATTATGGACATAGGGATCGTTGTTTTTTATCTTGTTTATGCGTTCTTTTTTAATATTGCTTATGATTTTATCTTTCCAATTAAAGAGAAAGAAACGATTATTCGCACGAAATAGCTACAAAGGATGTTCGTCAATCTGATTGGCTGATATAAACTGATCGAGTATTAAATTGCGGTGGTTTAAAACTTTATTAACTCATTAATTGAGTTTAAATAAAAATATTGACCAATATGATCGTATGAGGGGTCAAAACTATTTTCAATATCGGATTTCAAAAATAAGGATTCACGATCTCTAAATCATGCTCGTTCAATGGGACAAATATAATGATATTTAGAATGTCCTAGCATCGCATAATTGTCTGTTCGAAGGGGGTAAATGGGTTTTAATTGATCTTGTAATGAGAGTTCTAACCAAGTGATATAATCTGTAGCTTCAGATTTACTTTGTAAAACAAGATTTTTCCCACTTAGTAACATGTTCATTATAGAGCTTATTATAATTACTTACAGAGGCTTGTATTCATTAATGTTAGGTAAATCTTATGTTATCAATTAAATTTAATTCATTAGTAGGGGTGCTAATGTTTTTGAATAAATAGATTTTACCAAAGAATAAACCTTTCGAAAATCATTATTCTCTATTTACAAACGATCATCTTAGACAATTAGACATCAAACTAAAAAAATTTTATTTATTGAATAATGTTATTTTTATCAATCGAACGGCATTTTTAAAATGATTGCTGGGTAGGGCATGGTTACCCCTTAATTTGTTGATAGATGGCGGTAATTATTAATCATAATTTTGGTGTGCCACGATGTTTAGTGTTTCAAAAATGAAGCACTATGGGTGATTTGTTGTTGTTTACTTCTAAAATCAGAGCAGATATACTTATCGGTAAGTAACAACAGAGTAAAAAGAAGAAAAAAAATCAAACCCAAATAAAAAAATACAAACTTAGTAATTGATTTGTCAAAAACGAAGAATATAAAACTAATAAAGAGTATTTTAAAATGCGTAGTTTCCGAGATAGAGTTCGGCATGCGATTTCTTATGAGATAATTGGACTATTTTTATTTATACCCGTTGGTGTATTACTATTTAACCAACCTGTCACCGAAATGAGTGTTGTTGCAATTGCTTCATCATTGGTTTCAACAATTTGGAATTTTATCTACAATATATCCTTTGATAAAATTATGGTTTACTTTCGCGGTACAACCGAAAAAAAGGTAACTATTCGTGTATTTCATGCAATCTTATTTGAAGCAGGGCTGACTATTTCCCTCGTTCCAGTAGTTGCGTGGTATCTGGGAATAAGCCTGATTACAGCCTTTGTAATGGATATCACCATCGTCTTGTTTTACTTGGGATATACATTCTTTTTTAATCTTGCTTATGACTATATTTTTCCTGTTGACGAGAAGAAAGGTAAGGTGCAATATTCTCTTAATCCTTAATAGCTAAATTGACTAACCATTCGTTTTATTTATTTATTCTTATTTGAGTTTAATCCTCCTGGATTGAACTCTTTTTTATAGAACTGAATACAATTCGGTATTTAAAAATAAATGGTTAGAAATGGGCTATATACAAGAAAAACTCATTTTTTGCTCAAAATAGTATGATCTCACGGCAATGTTTAGTATCGAAACAGACACGTAAACAAGTCAAGGCAATATAAGTAGTTCTGTGATCTGGACTTTTATTTGGGAAATTCCAATCTATAATCTGGTTTTTCCAATAATCCATTAAGATTGGCACCTCTATGCGCATTTTGAAATGTTATTAAGAAAAACCATCATAGAGCATGGTTTTTCTTATAAAAAAGTTGTGCTGAATAAAGCTTAGTAAGCTTGTTGATAAGATTTTGGAGTAAATTGCACCTCATTACTAGGTGCGTTGTTGTCATATTGACTGTTTAATGCCCAGTAAGGATCGCGCAATAAGCCTCGACCAACGGCAATTAAATCTGCATCACCAGAAGCTAGAATATAATCTGCTAATTCTGGATCTTCCAATTTTCCAACGGCAATCACAGGCACGTTGGTTGCTTGCTTGACAGCTCTGGCAAAGGGTACCTGATAACCAGCATTGAAGGATGGATGATGATCTTTATCCAATTGGCCATCACCGCCACCGCTGACATGAACAACATCAACACCTGCGGCGACAAATTGTTTGGCAACTTCGCAACCATAGGCAAGGTCAAAGCCATTCTCTCCGAATTCTTGTGCAGAGATTCGTATAATTAGTGGCATTTCTGCGGGCATAACTTCTTTAACAGCTTTAATGATTTGTTTGCCAAACAGGAATTTATCTTGACCATATTCATCCGTGCGTTGATTTAGTTTGGGTGAGTAAAATTGATGAATTAAATAACCATGTGCGCCGTGTAATTCTATGGCATCAAATCCGATTTCGATCGCACGTTTTGTAGTATCTTGGAATGCTTGAACCAACTTGGCGATCTCTGGTTGACTTAGTTCTTTTGGCGTTTTATATGCCCATTTTCCATCGCCAGCATCAGGGTTACCCTCGTAAATCATTGGTGAGGAGGAAACAACATTTTCCTCGCCCAACGATTTGCGTCCTGCATGGGCGATTTGAATAGCAATTTTGCTGTTATGAGCATGTGCTGCATCAACAATTGGTTTAAAGGCATCGCGTTGGTCATCATTCCATAACCCAAGGCAATTTGGGGAAATACGACCATTCTCTGCAACGCTGGTCATTTCCACAATGATAAATCCAACCCCACCCACAGCACGAGATGCATAATGCACATAATGCCATTCATTTGCGATACCATTTTGGGCTTGGTACTGACACATAGGTGGCATCACTACACGATTTTTCAGGGAAAGTCCTTTGATTTGATAGGGGGTGTTTAGATGATATAATTTCGTCATTTTATTTTGTCTCGCCTTTATAATTGAATTATCTATGAGTATAAGAAGAATACTGATATAAATATAATAAAGCTTTTATATAAAGATTATAAATATGGATAATATCAGGTCATTAGATTTTAATTTATTAAAAGTCATGGATGCACTACTGGATGAACGTAATGTCACCCGTGCTGCAAAGAAATTATCAATAACTCAGCCAGCTGTCAGTATTATGCTAAATCGGTTACGGGATAAATTCAATGATCCCTTGTTTGTGCGTGCGTCTCATGGGATGGTGCCAACTGATCGGGCTTTATCTTTGTCAGAGCCGATAAAAAAAATATTGCTAGAGATTAATCTTTTAATGCAGCCTACGCAGTTTAATCCGTCTGAATTAAAAATGACATTTACGATTGCTGCAAATGATAATGATATGATGGTAACAGGAATTCCTTTTGTGATGGCTTTGAAACAACAAGCCCCCAATGTAAAGGTCGCTTTTGTTTCATATCATAAATTAGATGTTCAATTGATGTTGGAACGCGGAGAGTTGGATATATTACTAACGGATCCATATTATTCCCCTGAATTTTTATATCAACGTGTTTTATATCAAGAACGCTATGTTTGCGTGATGCGTAAAGATCATCCTTTGGCTCAATTAAAGCAGATGAATTTAGAGGATTTTTGTAATTATGAGCATGTGCTTGTTTCTCATCATGGTGGGCAATTTTGTGGGGTTACTGATACGGCATTAAAAAAACTAGGGCTCAATCGTAAAGTTGCATTATCTATTACCAGTTTCTTGCTGTTACCTTGTGTGTTGGAACAAAGCAATTTTATTGCAGTTGCCCCAGAACGTGTTGTGAAAAAATTTACTAATATGATAACAGTCGATGCACCTATTGAAATACAAGGTTTTACTAAAATCATTGCTTGGCATGAACGCAACCACCGTGATCCAAGGCAACAATGGTTAAGGCAATTAATAGCTAACATATCGAATGAAGCATAGAGCAGGGGATTGAACATTGGCATGGCTAACATGATAAAATCATCATGCAATAGCGTCATTCAGTCTTTTGGTATTTTCATAACTGTTTAATTTTTGGAAAACTAGTTCTAAGTTTATTACAATCAAAAATATGCGTGATTATGTCTTGTTTGTACTATTTTAAACCGAATAGTTTGTAGGTAATATAGTTTTATTTATGTCTATATTTTCTGTAATATTTTTGTACGGAATCATTTACTTTATGGGTAGGAAACACTAAGGTTTTTCCTTAACTTTTGAAAGTAGGAAAAGGAAATGTCTCCTCCATCTTCTGTTGCACAGCAGAAATTAAAACATCACATTCGTCATGAATGTTTACGTGCGTTTAAAACAGCTATTCCCTTAATCATCAGCTTTATTCCTTTTGGAATGATGTTGGGTGCCCAAGCCAAGATGAAAGGGATGAGTTGGTTGGAGTTAGTTTTGATGTGTGGGGTGAATTTCGCTGGTGGTTCAGAATTTGTGGCGATTGGTCTGTGGCAACAAACGCCACCTTTGCTGATGATTGTCTGTATGACATTGTTGGTGAATTGTCGCCATATATTAATGGGTGTTACCATGATCCCAATATGTCGTAGGCAACCTGTGCGTAAGATGCTGTTATCTTTCTTTTTATTGTGTGACGAAACATGGGCGCTTTCGTTACAAGATAGCTATCGACGAATGGAAGAAGGGTATCGTGAACCTTTTAGTTATCCTTATTATATCACAATAGCGATTTCTTTTTACATTACTTGGATCATTACAGCACTTTTGGGACTATTGATCGGGCCTTTGTTGGGGGATTTAACCCAGTATGGGTTTGACATGGCGTTTCCAGCAGTATTTATTGTTTTGTTAAAAGGGATGTGGAATGGATGGCGTCGAGGAATTCCTTGGGCTTGTAGCTTGTTGGTTGCTTGTGTCGTTCATCTCCTGATCCCTGGGCAATGGTATGTGATGGCAGGCGCGATGACAGGATTGTTGATTGTGTTATGCTTACCTCCAAGTTTTTTCGAGATCAATCATGCTAGATAATTTAATTAATCACCATGCATTTTTAACAATTTTATGTATGGGTATGGTGACCTATTTAACGCGTATCAGTGGATATCTGTTATTAAGGAATAGAAATTATCCACGGTTAACCAGAATTCTTGAGATATTACCAGGATGTGTGATGATTTCTTTGATCGCACCTATTTTTGTAACAGGTAAACTGTCTGATTTCATCGCAGTTATTTTAACGATTTTAGCGGCAATGCGTTTTTCTTTTTTAATGACATTAATTGTCGGTATTGGATCAGCAGGTGTATTAAGACATTTCTTGCCAATGATATTGCATTAATCATATTAAAAAGAGATTTATATTTGTATATAAATCTCTTTTAGAAAAAATCTCATTTAACTTTAGTATTCTATTTTATTATTTAACTTCAGTATTTTTAATTCATGCAATGGCGTGGTTACTAAAATTATTATTTTGTGAACGACTGACATTGCCTTGTATAAGCTCTTGTAGTTTCTCAAACGCTCTTACTTCAATTTGTCGAATACGTTCCCTTGATATATTGTATATTTGGGAAAGCTCTTCAAGAGTAGCAGGCTTTTCTTTTAATCTCCTTTCTACTAAAATTTCGCGTTCCCTTGGTTTAAGAGACTTCATTGCTTCTTGAAGCATATTCTTGCGGTTTGATAACTCTTCTTGTTCGGCATAATTTTCCTCTTGATTGCTGCTTTCATCAACCAACATGCTTTGCCATTCGTCATAATCATTATCATTCCCAATAGGTGAGTTCAAACTATGATCATGTGCGCTTAGGCGTTGGTTCATGTTTTGCACTTCAATTTTGGGTACTCCTAAAGATTTAGAGATCATCTCTAGTTGTTCAGGATTTAGGTCATTTTCACCAAGGGCTTTGATTTGGCTTTTCAAACGGCGAAGATTGAAAAATAGTTTCTTCTGCACAGCTGTCGTACCAATTTTAACCAAAGACCAACTGTGTAAGATATATTCCTGAATAGCAGCTTTGATCCACCAAATGGCATAAGTTGTAAAACGAAATCCTTTTTCGGGATCAAATCGTTGGGTTGCTTGTAACATCCCGATGTTGCCCTCGCTAATTAACTCGTTCAAAGGTAAACCATAGCCTTTATACCCAGCTGCGATTTTGACGACCAGCCTTAGATGGGCGGTAATTAAACGGTGTGCGGCTTCGATATCTCCTTCATTTCTCCATTTTGTTGCATATTCATACTCTTGCTCTAACGTCAAAAGTGGAAATTTGCGTGTGTACTGCATATATTGAGTAAGGTTTGTATCCGGAGATACTTTTAACATTGAAGACACCATAAATTTATGCTCCTTTATGATATTAACTTTGCTGTCGCAAAATTGTTCTATAGATCTTTTTAATTTCGATATACGACCTTGTTTGGTCGCTTTTGTTTTTGATTGAGAAATTATCACTCAATGATTATTTTCTACCAGACCAAATTAGTCCTGTCAAAAGAAATACGCCCTTTATTTACGCTTTTTGATCGATAAAAACGATTTTGGATCGCAATATTATTAATCGTTAATAAATCATATCGCACAGACTTGCATTTAAAATAACTGTATGACACATAATAAAGGCTTTGTTAATAAAAAATTAACGAAAAAAATTATAAGTTTTTAAGAATTTGTAACGTTTTGAGAGCGATTAAAATGATTCGTTACGGGGCGAATCGGAGATTCTTTGGAATTAGACTTGATTGTTTTTATTTGTCATCATTATGAATTTTTTCAATTACACGATTTTATGAATTGACATATAATTTGTACATCAATTCTGCCATGTCTGGGGGCAAGTCGCTTTCAAATTGCAGATATTGTTGTGTAATTGGATGTGTAAATCCTAAAAGGGTCGCATGAAGTGCTTGGCGTGGAAAATCCAAAGCATTATTTTTTTGTTCTTGTGGAATATGTTTAGAGATCGCCGGAACTCGCTTTAAATAAACAGGATCACCAACCAAAGGATGTCCTTCTTTAGAGAGATGAACACGAATTTGATGGGTCCGGCCTGTATCAAGCTTACATTGGATTAAACTGATGGCAGGATTAACGATTTTTAGTGTTTTATAATGGGTTCTGGCGAATTTTCCGCCACGTTTGACGACAGCCATTCTTTTGCGATCATAAGGATCGCGTCCTATATTGCCCTCGATACTGCCATTGGTAGGATTTAATACACCCCAACACAAAGCAAGATATAACCGATCAATATTTCTGTTGGCGAAATCTTCGGATAGTTTTGTTAATGCTTGCTCGGTTTTTGCCACGACAATGATGCCTGAGGTATCTTTATCTAGTCGATGTACAATGCCTGGACGTTTTTCCCCACCAATACCCGTCAACTGGTCGCCACAATGGGCAAGCAATGCATTGACTAATGTACCGTCTTCGTTCCCAGGGGCAGGATGAACAACTAAGCCTGCGGGTTTATTAATCACGATTAAATCGTGGTCTTCGTATAAAATATCAAGTGCGATATGCTGAGCTTCAACAATATATGGTTTTGCTTTTGGAATAGACAACTCAATATGATCGCCTTCTTTGACAGAAGTTGACGGATCACGAACGATTAAATGATTGCGTTGGCACAGTCCTTGCTCTATTAGCGATTTAATACGAGATCTGGAATAGTCATCGCATGTTTGGGCAAGGAAACGATCAAGACGGATATTATTGTTTTCTTTTGCAACGAGGGCTACAATAGAAGACTCAATCATATTATTTATATCAGACATAGAGAAAGTTCCAAAAAAGAGATGAATATGCCACCAGAACAAACAACAGAGCCTTTAACATCGAAAAACAAAGGAATGTTAGCATTAGTTATTTTCCTTGGGGTGTTGATTATTATTGCGACGACCGTTCTGATTTTTGTCATCGTCAGTCGTATTCTTCATAAAAATGACCATCCAGCTGTTGCTAATGTTACAAGCTCTGCTCCCTCTATTACTCGTCCAGTCAGTGTTTTACAAGAGCCTAATGGTACCCATATTACCCAAGTGTTTCGCCAATCTGATCAAACGATGGCTATTTCTCTGAGTGGTGGTGGGCTGCCTGATCGTGTAATTATTTGGGATGTTGCTAATCAACAAAAGTTATCTGAAGTAAAATTATCTGAAACGCCATCTTCTGGGCAATAACACTGATATAACATGATAAAGGGCGTTTGAATTGGTCTATAGATAGTATTATTAGGTTCAATCACGCTCTATCATATTGGCATTTCAGTTAAGGTTTGGTGATGTATATTACCCAGTAATATCATTTTTGAGATCTTAATTGTTGCAGTAAAACTAAGTATTTCATTTAAGTTTATTTGATGGTGGATTTTGTGAAGCGCCACGTCTTTATATTTTCCATGATAATCAAGTAATTTAGTATTTTTTCAATTCCAAAATGCTTTTGACTGATCATAAATATATATAAATTATCATAATCTATCATTTAAATATTGCATAAGATATCATAATATATCATTTTGTCTAAGGAAAAACGATATAAAAGTGAGAACAAAATGGTCAACTCTTCTTTTCCCTCATTTGATTTTTTTTGGTCTGATGGGCAAATCGTGGTTCTTTGGGCGTTTAGGAATCATGAGAATGAGGACAAGACAAGAAATTATGCTTCATCAAGCTATTTTACATATAACTGCTCCAGAATCTGTTGAGATTTATCCAAATAATCGATTTGATGTGTTAAAAGATAAAGTCTTAATCGCCCGATATGGCGGCGAATGTTATGTAATGGCTATGCTGGCTGTGGGGCATATTGACATTTGTGTAGAATATTCTTTGCAACCTTATGATATCATCCTTTGATTCCAATTATTGAACATGCAGGCGGGGTTGTAATTACTCTTGATGGAAGCAGACCAGAACAAGGTGGGGCTGTGGTGGCACGGCAAATTTAGAGTTGCATCAACAAGTGTTGCACTTGTTAAATACAGAAAGATAATATGGATGTTACAAAAATATATCAATGATCGGCATTCAACACGGATTGCTTTTTTTATTGCTGGATTGGTCACAGCAATTTGGGCAGTGATTGTGCCTTTTGCAAAAATGAATACAGGGATTAATGATGCTGTATTAGGGACATTGTTGCTCTGTTTGGGGACAGGGGCATCACTTGCGATGCCAACGGCTGGTCTTTTAACGTCTCGTTATGGATGTAAGAAGGTTATTATTGCTTCGGTTTTCATCATCTTGATAACGCTCCCATTTTTATCTTTGATTACCCATCCAATTTTATTAGCTATATTTCTTTTTGGTTTTGGAATTGGCATTGGACTGTTAGATTGTGTTGTTAATATTCAGGCAGTTATGGTAGAGAAAAAAGCAAAAAAAGCTCTGATGTCTGGATTTCATGGCATGTTCAGCGTTGGGGGGATTGCAGGGGCTGGTTTAATGACTGGTTTTCTTAATGTTGGTGTCAATATTGTTATTGCAACATTAATGATGATGTTACTTTGTATTGCTTTTCTTGTCGTATGTGTTCCGCATTTAATATCGGATGTCAGCCCTACCAAAGGTCCAGCGTTTGCTATTCCTAGGGGGGTTGTTTTGATTATAGGTATTGTTTGCTTTATTGTATTTATGGTTGAAGGGAGTGCATTGGATTGGAGTGCCGTTTATTTAGTTGATTCAAAACATATCAATGATTCATTGGGGGGCTTGGGCTATGTATTTTTTGCATCTTCAATGACTTTGGGGCGCCTGACAGGGGATTATATTATTGGCAAATTGGGTGCAATGCGGGTTGTGATTGCTGGTGCAATTATCACCGTGATTGGATTTTATTTTGTGATTACGGGTGTTGAATTATATACGCTTCTTGTAGGATATTTATTGATTGGTAGTGGATGCGCTAATATTGTTCCCGTGATGTATAATCAAGTCGGCAAACAAAACACAATGCCACAAGCTGTGGCAGTACCTGCAATAACAACTTTGGGATATTTAGGCATCTTAGCGGGACCTGCGGGTATTGGGTTTGTTGCCCATCACAGCTCTTTGTCCCATGCGTTTATCTTTGTCGCTATGTTAATGGTGGTGGTGTTGATTATGGCGATCGCTTTGCGAAACCATCTGAAAGCTAGCTAAAGATTACTAAAATATATTGTTTATTTGATTTTAAAGAGAATAAAACCGATGCTCGATTATGCTGCTTTCCCTCAACAAAGACAAGAATTGATCCATCGAAGACTGTTAAAAAACGGTAGTGTGGTCTGTGCTGTATTAGCAGAAGAATTAAATGTATCAGAACATACGATCCGTCGTGATTTACAAGAACTGAGCCAGCAAGGAATTTGTAAAAAAGTTTATGGTGGAGCCGTTTTATCCGCATTAAGGAATGATAATTTTGTTGATAGAAAACAAAGTAATTATGATGAAAAAAAACAAATAGCGCAAAAATGTATAGAATTTATTCAAGATAATGGTTGTGTTTTCTTGGATGCCAGTACAACAAATCTTGCTTTGGCTAAGGCATTACCCAAAGAGATCAAGGGAACTTTTGTCACGAATTCTCCTGAAATTGCAGTATCCTTATTACAACTTGAATATTGTGAAGTCATTTTATTGGGCGGAGAGATCCATCGTGATACAGGGGGTTGTATTGGTGGGATGGCGATCCAACAAATACAAGAAATGATTTTCGATCAAGTCTTTATCGGAGGATGTGCGATGGATCCCGAGGTTGGATTAACAGGATTTTGTTATGCAGATTGTGAATTCAAAAAAATCGTCATTAAGCAGGCTAATCAAGTGATTGTCCCATTAACAAAAAATAAGATTTCGATGGTTGCGCGCTACGTGGTGGCAAGATCAGAAGAAATTGATATTATTGTTATGAGTACCGCATTAGATGCTACATTATCTTCACAATTTAAAAATAATATTCGTTTTTATCATACCAATCAGGAAAAATAAGGCTTTATTTAGTATCGTTATACAAATTCTAATTATGGTTGTCTTGCATTTATAATACAGAATATTATGCTAGTTGATAAAATTGTTTTACAACAATTCAAATTAGAAAATGAAGTGGCAACTATTATATGATTTAGTTTATTTAACACGTGCTACATTCGTTTAAAAATGAAAGACTATCATTCTTCGAAATAATTTTTTATTGGTTGATTGGACGTAAAAAATGAATAAAATTCTAGATGTATTAACGAAAAATAAAGATAAATATACTGAAATTCGTCGTAAAATTCATCAAAATCCAGAATTAGGATTTGAAGAACAAGATACCAGTAACCTGGTTGCAAAGTTATTAGCAGAGTGGGGGTATGAAGTTCATCGTGGTTTAGCAAGAACAGGTGTCGTTGGCACCTTAAAAGTTGGTACGAGTGATAAAGTTATTGGACTTCGTGCGGATATGGATGCTTTACCAATCCTAGAGAAAAATGATAAACCTTGGATCAGTAAAATCCCATATAAATTTCATGGTTGTGGTCATGATGGACATACTACGATGCTCTTATGTGCTGCTGAATATTTGGCAAAAACCAAAAATTTTGATGGCACCCTTCATTTGATTTTCCAGCCTGCCGAAGAAACCTTATATGGTGGCAAGCAAATGATGGATGATGGGTTGTTTGATTTGTTTCCATGCGATGTTATCTATGCCATTCACAATATGCCTTCTTTAAAAAAAGGTGAATTTTATATCACCAAAGGGGCAATGATGGCTTCTTCTGATACAGTTCACATTGAAGTGACTGGTTTGGGTGGACATGGGGCGATGCCAGAACGAACGATTGATGCTGCGGTGGTGGCTTGTCATATCGTGGTGGCATTACAGACGATTGTATCGCGCAATGTTGCTCCACAAGAGGCTGCGGTAATTACGGTGGGCAGCATTCAATCAGGCGATGTCCCGAATGTAATTAATGAAAAAGCATTATTAAAATTAAGTGTTCGCAGTTTGCATCCTGATACACGTTCATTATTATTGAAACGCATTACTGAAATTGCTGAAGGACAAGCAAAAAGTTTTGATGCCAGTGTTAAGATAGATCATATTAATGGTAGTCCTGTTTTGGTTAATGGTGATCAAGCGGTTGATTTTGGGGTAAAGATTGCCACAGAATTATTTGGTGCAGAGAAGGTGCATACTGATTTATCCCCAGTCATGGGCAGTGAGGATTTCGCATTTATGTTAGAAGCCCATCCAAATGGGGCATATTTCTTTGTTGGGAATGGCGATCAACCAGGAAATTGCATGGTACATAATCCTGGATATATCTTTGATGACGATATTATTATTCCAGCAGCAGCTTTTTGGTGTGCTATTACTCAAGAATATTTAAAAAAATAATAGTCTATATTCAGGTTGAGTATCATTTTTATTAATCTGAATAGTATCTATTTCTGCGTGTTATACTCGAAGAATTGCTTTACATATGGGGCAGGCGCTAAAATTCTTTGAGAAATATTTTAATACAATAATATATTTAATATATACAAATAATAATTAAAATAAAAGTACTTTTATTTTAAATACTTATAATTAATTTGGTTGTATAAATAAAATTATTACATTAAAAATTACTTTTAATATTTAAAATAAGACAATTTATGATATAATAATACTATCTTTACTAATAAGTTTTCAATTTATAGTTGATATTATTTTAAAAATTAATAGTAAAGATTTTTTTAATTATAAATTTTTTAGGTATTTTAAATGGTATTCTTAGTTAATATTAATAAAAATCAAATTAATACTTCTGCTGGTAAAGCTGGTAAAATAAAAGATGTTGGTGGGGTGAATGGTTCACCTATTTCAATTGCGCCTGGTTTTCCAGATCTTGAAGATGAATTTAACCAAATGGGTGTTACCCATATTCGCTTACACGATATTTTTGGAATAGGGGATATTGATAATGGTTTTGTTGCGAACAGATCAAGCAACCAAAATCAATTAATGATTAATGTGCCAAGTGCTTCACAGGCAAAAGCAAGAACTTTTATTGCAGAATATGCAAATAAAAGAACAATCTTTCCGTACGCTGCGGCGGGGATGAGAGCAAATAATCTTTCTCTTGCGATGCAAAACGTAAATTATAAACCAACCGACAGTTATATCAAACGTATTTTAGATAATAATCCGTCTGTTAACCCTAATAATATTCAACGACAAGTTATGTTTCGTGTTGGACGTACTTTAGACGGTGGGTACGAAGTTCCCGAGAATTTCGATATTTATGCTAGCTTAGTGGGAGAGGTTGTAAAACGTTACTCTTTAAATTATCAGTCTATAGGCTTGCCCAGAAAAGTGACGTATTGGGAAATTTGGAATGAACCTGATTTAACATTTTTTTGGAATAATAATAACCCACAAGTTTATTATGAGTTTTACTCAAAAGTAGCACGTATGATTAAATCTATCGATCCAGATGCTAAGGTCGGCGGTTGTGGTGTAGCCAATGGTTATAATCCAGGTGGGGCTTATATTGATGGTTTGTTAAATTATTGTCGCACAACAGGTACTCCTATTGATTTCTTGTCTTGGCATTTTTATGGTAACTTAACTGCGGATCCACAAAATGTTATTGATATTGGGAATGCTATTCAAACCGCTTTAACCAAATATGGTTATAGCAATATTGAAAGTATTTGTACAGAATGGAACTCTTCTCCTTTTGGTAGAGCGAATATTCTTTCTAATGTTCAATCAGCAACAAATGCGGCTTATTTGACATCTGCGTTAATTTTTATGCAATATTGTAAAACAGATAAGGCTTATTATTATCGTGGTGATGCAAGTTCTTTTGGATTATTTAATGATCAGCCTAATCCAAGTGACGCAAAAGTTAAGAATTTTTGTACATGTGCTGCACAAGGATTTTATTTATTCAACAAAATGCTTGAAACCCCAAATATTCTTAGTCATGACAACCAGTTTAATACTGGACTTGCAACGATGGCTGCACAAAATGATGCTGGTAATAAAATCAACATTATTGCAGCTAATTATCAAATTGACACAAGCTTTGTTTCTGGAAGTTCAGCTAAATTTAATTATAAACAACATTATTTAGATTCGAACAGAACAGTTAATCAGTTAAATGATAGCTGGAGTATGAATGAATGGTTTGGTGGTGTTGATCCAAATACGGTAACTTTTAACAATGCTGTGACACAAAGAACGGTTGTTCCACAATTACCTGTTTCTGGTTATTTACGAGCCAGGGCCAGAACTTATACCCAAAGTAATACAGGGGTTGGGTTCCAAGTTAATAATATATCAAGTGGTTATACAAGTTTCAAACTGACCGCATACAGAGTGATCGAAGGTACGCGTCTGGATCGCATGACCGCATCAGAAGTATCTACATCGATTCAAACTTCTTTTGTTGGTGGTGTCTTAAAGATTACTGATACTGGTGCAAAACCGTCTACTGTTACTTTATATACTATCGAACTGATTGGTAATGATGGTAATAACAACGGCAACAATAATGGTAATGACGGCAATAACGGCAACGATAATGGTGGTAACAACGGTGGTAACAACGGTGGTAACAATACCGGCAATACCAGTGGTGTTGTAAGGCATACTGTTAAACTTCCGATTGGTAAAAGGTTACCTATTCGTGATTTATTGCCGCCTAACTATGTATTTACTGCAAATAAAAGATATAAAATTGCAATTATAAGTACGTATGGAGGGATATATACATGTCCAGGTACTACGGTTTTCAATGCGGAAACACAAAATTGTGGTTCTACTCTAGCAAAAACCTTTGATATTGAAACGGGCACTTTAATTTTTACGCCTTATATTTCTGGTGTGTTATACCAAAATCCAAATCTCAATGGTAATGAATTCATAGGTGGAGGAAGCTCTTCATCAGCTGGTGCAGATACGTTCACTTATGTATTAATTCCTTTGGATGAAGATATCAATGGTGGAATTTATGGTGATGGTACAAGTGGTATTGTAAGACACCAGTTTAAAACGCCATTAAACAAAAAATCGCCGATTCGTGATTTTTTACCGCCCAACTATGTATTTACTGCAAACCAAAAATACTTCATCGCATTCATAAGTAAGTTTAGCCCTATATATACGTGTCCTGGCAGTACGATCTTTAGTGATGCACAACAAAGTTGTGTTACTAACATCTCAAAAACGTTCGATATAGGCGATCGCTTAAGTTTCATACCTCATATTTCTGGTGTTTTATATAAAAATACAAATCTTAACGGTAATTCTTACATTGGTGCGGGAAAATCTACACCTGCTGGATATGATACAATTGATTATGTGTTAATTCCTGAATAAGCTTCTTTCGTTAGTAGGAATAATCGTAATCTTTTTCAGTCAATATATAAATTATATTGACTGAATTCACATATTCCAAAGCAATCTAAATTGATGGCAAAAGGAATATATAAAACTAAAATATATTGTTTCTATTTTGAAGGGATAGTCCTTTATAGGTTCAAGCTGATTGTCGATTAAATCAGCTTGAATTATCTTTATTATGCTTTTGAGTTATAAACTATAAATTGACTTGGATGTAGGTCGGATACAGATCCGCCTTGGATAGTAATTTCATGGTTGCCCAAATTTAATACAGCATCACCGTTAACATCATTTTGAGAATTTTTTAACAGCGC
This sequence comes from Commensalibacter communis, assembly GCF_947179105.1. NCBI lineage: Bacteria > Pseudomonadati > Pseudomonadota > Alphaproteobacteria > Acetobacterales > Acetobacteraceae > Commensalibacter > Commensalibacter communis. The sequence goes on along the minus strand of NZ_CAMXCK010000004.1, from coordinate 15,849 downwards.
AGATAAAGAGCTGCGATTTAAACCATAATTAAAGAGTGCAATTTGGTTATCTTCAGAAGCGAGAAAATCGGTAATAACGGTTGAACCATTTGCGACATCACTGCTGGTAAATGCAAATAAATTGGATCCTGCACCCCCTGTGAATGTAGAGTTTCCAACACCACCCGTTAACGTATCATCACTGCGCCCCCCCCACAGCCACCAAAGAAGATCGACCGCCAGATACTGTGTTGGCATAAATCCCAAATGCGCCTGTTGATCCTGCGGCGTTTAATGTTTCATTCCCATCTTGTGCAGTAAATATATTACTTTGATCATTATAGGAATTGATTGTCATATTCAGCCCATCAGAGCCTTTAATATTAACTTGTCCTTCAACATGAAAAACATTTGTATTTCCAGTGCCGCCTGAAAAAGAAAAATCTTTGCCAATGTAATAAAAGTCGTTGTTATGACCACCAGAGACGACAAGATTATCATAAGCAGACCCAATAGTACTATTATAAGTATTTTTTAGAACACTTTTGCTTATCTTAGATGGATCTGATTCGTTGGTTGTGTTTCCTAAAAAAGAGATATAATTTTGTTGTCCGCCAATCACATGGCTGTTTGAACCGACATAGATATAGTTATTGATGTTTCCTGATTCTGGATCATTAACAGGGTTGCTCATGTCGTAGACATAAGCTTGATTTGAAATATTGATGTTTGAATGACCCCCATTAATTGTAACATAATTATAGGCATCAGGTTTATAATCCCCATAACTATAAACAGTATCAGTACCATTTAGCGTTAAAGAATTATTACCCATTCCTAGAGTAATTCTGTTACTTCCATAACCTGTAAGAATGGTGTTGTTTCCATCTCCAACTTGGATTTCATTGTCACCATTGCCAATCTGAAGCTTATTATTCCCATTACCAAAAAGAATATGATAGTTATCATCATCTAAGGTTAGATTTGTGTCGCTGTCTCCGATAGTAATATTATTTACAGAGGTAGTAAAAATAATTGCATTTGTGGTTGATTGTAAGAAGACAAAATTAACCAATTTTTCGGAATTACTGTTAGCATTTTCAACTAGTTGTGCAGATGTATTGCGCTTCATACCTAAATCCTAACGATATATGTTAAAATAATAATAGAACAGTCATATTGATGACTAATATATTATTAAAGTAGAATTATTCTATTAACAATACATGTTATTTATAATTTGTATGGATCTTAATGAACGTATTACAATGATTTTTTGGCCTCTTCGTAATATTTTCGTTTGTATTTTACAACTTTTAATACTTCTTGTAACTCAGCCAGCTGTTGTTCAATATTTCTTTGATGGTTTTTGAAAAATTCCAATCGTTGATTAATGGTGCTATCGCCTTGGACGACCCAATCAATAAATTGTTTGATATCTTTTAATTTCATACCAGAGTTTTTCAGGCATTGTATTAAAGAAGCCCATTCAACATCGGTTTCTTGAAAGATGCGCACACCAGCGGTATTACGATCGACAAAGGGAAATAATCCTTCTTTGGCGTAGTAACGAATGGTATGAGGATTGATATTTAATTTCTTGGCAACTTGATGAATGGTATAGGACATGATTACTTTCCTTGATGTATAAACAGTGCTATTTAAATTATACATGTTTTCCTGTTGTTCTATGAAACAAAGAAAAGCTGATAATGGTGCAGAAAATGGCAAAGATAAAGATCGCTGCCGATGCAATAAACAACCCATTTAAACCATAATGATCGAAAATCATACCACCGATTGTTGCTGCCAACGTAATAGAAAATTGAATGGCTGCAACCATTAATCCTCCTGCAATCTCTGCTCGGTCGGCTAAGGTTCGGGTAATCCATGTTGACCATCCGACGGGAATAATACCAAAGATAAATCCCCAAAGCATTATTTTGGTTAGATCTGCTGTAATCTGATGATTGATATAAAAGAATATTGCCACAATACACAGAATCACATGAATGACGATCATTGTGATACGGAAAGATTTATTCAAAATAAATCCTGCCACAAAAGTTCCCAAACAATTCACGACACCAAAACCCAGTAAAGTTAGCGATAAAGCATTATTGGTAAAATGAAGTTTTCCTTCGATAAAGGGTCTGAGATACGTAAAGACGACATGGTAACCTGAAAAGCTAAAGAATATTGCAAAAAGCCCAAAACAGACCCACGGCTGTTGTGTTAATGTAAATATGGCGTTGAAGTTGCTGTTCTTTGAAACTGGGAGTTGCGGTAACGATATGGCTTGCCAAATTAACGTAATGACCCCAAGTAATGCTGCAAGATAAAAAATCATTCTCCACCCCAATAAAAGCGTTAGATAATTAGCAAAAGGTAAGGAAATAATGGTTGCGACAGACACTCCAGCATAAATAATACTTAATGCACGGGGAACATCTTTGGTCGGTGCAAGGTCAAGGACAACAACAGAGGTCAAAGACCAAAAGCCACCCACACATATCCCTAACAGGCATCTCCCTAGTAAAAGCACGTAAAAGCTGTCAGTGATTGCAACGATACTGTTTGAAAAGATAACTAAAACAGAAAAACTGAGTAATAATGTTTTTTTGTTAATATTTTGACTAATCGGCGCAATTAACAAGCTAGTGATGACAGCAAAAATACCGACGGCGGTGACGGCTTGTCCGGTTTGCCCTTCGGTAATATGTAAATCATGGGCAATAGGGGTTAATAGGCTGATCGGTAAAAACTCAGCCGAGATCAAACAAGTAACCCCCATAAATAAGGATAGAATAGCACTCCAATAAGGGGTTGGGCTTGGAATATCAGAGGACGGAACAGTCATTAAAAGCTCTCTTCGTATAGCATAAAGATCAATATCTTTAAGCCATACGCTTGAGAGTTTGCTCTCAGTCAATAGGAGATAAAATGCTTTTTTATGCTTTATTCATTAATTTAAATCAATTGAACTATTGGCTTGTATCGAAGATGATTTTTGAATATCAGTCCCTGAGGGTTTTTGATAAATACCCAGTTTAAAAAAGATTGCGGTGGCATACATAAATTCAAAAATCTCTGATTGTGTTTCTTCATACTCGTTCCAAAAGACATTCGATGTAAAGCAGTAAATCTCGATGGGTAGTCCCTCAGAAGTTGGGCTGAGCTGACGAACAACAATATACATATCTTTGCAAATATCTTCTCGGTTTTTAAGGTAATCGAGAATAAAGCTGCGATATAACCCCAAATTCGTAATATTTTTATATTGGGGTAACGCCATCTTGGCTTCTATATGGCTTTTTATATTATTGACAATCTCACCATCATAGGATTTAAGACTATTTAATAAATCATCGCTAAAGAATATAATGCTGGATTGATCGACAAAGAAACTGCGTTTAATTCTGCGCCCACCGGATTCAAACATGGGCTGCCAATTGGTATAGGTTTCAGTAATAAAATTTTTGGTTGGGACTTGAGAAATCGTATTATCCCAGTTTCTGACAGTAATGGTGTGCAAGGCAATATCAGTGACTTCACCGCTAATATTGACAATGGGCATTTCGATCCAATCCCCTAGTCGAATAACATTTGAAGAAGAAACCTGAATATTGGCAACCAATGAAATCAAGGTATGTTGGAAAACCAACATCAACACAGCTGCAATAGCACCCAAACTGGAGATAATAATGATTGGGGATTTATTAGATAACGTTGCGATAATTAAAATCACAGCAATCGAGGATATAATAATCTTACCAATCTGAATATAGCCTTTGATGGATCCCGATTTGGCACCATGTTTTTTGGCATAAGCATCCTTGGTAATATCCAGCATTTCGTTAATTAATATCGTGATATTGATGATCAATATCACAGCACATATTGTATGAATGGCTTCAACCAGACCCACGGGCAAGCCCTGGATCCACAAAGACATAAAATATACAGTAATAACAGGGGCAATATGCGACAGTCGCTCTGTAATGCGAATGTCTTTTTTCTGATCGTCACTGTTGGTATTTCTGTGTAAAATAAACTGACGAACAATGCTTAATAGGAAATATTTGCAAATAATGGATGCAATGAATCCAGATAGCAACATCAATACAATGGATAACAAAGAAAATACTATTTTATTGGAATAAATCCAATCCAACATTGATGCTAAACTCTGCATGATTAAACCTTAATGATTAAAAACAATTTCTTTAAAAGGGCTGTATTATAATTTCAATCATTAAACCACGAACAGGGAATTTTTTAAAATAATAATATATTGTTGTAGGTTAATTGCGTTGGAGTTGAAATTAATAATTATATATAATTTCTATTTTTCTAAAATATATACTCTTGCAATCATCTTTGATATAAGTTTGTAACGGATAACGCTTCTTCCAAAGAAGAAATATTCAAATCGACTTGGTTAACCGATTTGAATATATTACAGGTTATTTATTATTGTAAATGAAGAACTGGTTGGTATTTAGATCAGATACAGAAACGCCTTGGAGGATGACTGAGTGGTTTTCAAGATTTAAAACAGCATCACCATGAGCATTATTTTGAGAGGATTTTAGGAGTTTAGATAATGAATTGCGATTTAATCCATAATTGAATAGAGCAATTTGGTTATCTCGAGATGCAGAGAAATCAGTAATGACTGTGGTGCCACCAGCAACATCCTCTTTGGTAAATGCAAATAAGTTTGATCCAGTTCCTCCAGTAAATACTGAATCTCCACTTCCAGCTGTGAGCGTGTCGTCTCCGCTGCCACCAATTGCAGTTAGGGCAGTTCTTTCCTCTGATGTTTTTTGATCAATATTGGCATAAACTGCAAACGCCCCTGAAGAACCGCTGCCATTTAATGTTTCATTTCCATCACCAGCTGTAAATATACTATCTTCTTTACTGAATGTTTTAAAAGTCGTATTTGAATACCCAGAGCCTTTGATATTAGCAGTTCCGCCTGTGAAGTAATTGACGGTGGCGCTAACGCTAGATAAATTGATGTTACCATTAATATAGTTAAATTGATTGCTATGGCCACCATCTACATCTATGTTTCCATATAAGGCATTAACGGTTGTATTAATACTGTTAGTCAATAGGCTCTTACTATCGTAATTTCCACGCAGTAAACTTATGTTTGTGTCTACACCACCAGTGATTGTAGTATTGCCATTTAGATCCAAATTTTTAATAAGAACATTATTAAAAATAGATTTTCCATTAATGCTTACTGTTTGATCTGTTTGTAAACCAGAAATAGTTGCATTGCCATTGACGTTTAACGGGCTATTATCATTTCCTCTTCCATATATGAGATTAACATTACCCGTTAAATCTACTGCATTACTTCCACCATTGATAGTAGCAGCAATGTAAGAATTTGCAGATCCTCCTGTAATCGTATGCATTCCCATTGTCGCTGTTATTGTGGCATTTCCCGATCCTATATGTATGTTATCAGAGCCGTTACCTGTTACGAATTGATTATTACCACCGCCAACAGTTACGTTAGTGCCTCTAATATTGAAACTATTGTCTCCATCACCTACATGCAGATTTCCCAATCCATAATTGATTATATTATTTCCACCGCCAATAGTGGTATTTCCACTGCCGTAAGTAATAGTGTTGTTTCCATTCCCTATGACCATATTGTCGCTACCTATAGTAATCGTATTATTACCATTCCCTACAATAGCATTGCCACCTTGCCACGTTCTTATGGTATTATCACCTCCGCCTATAGTAACATTTCCACTTCTTACATCAACGTCGTTATTTCCATCCCCTATAGTAGTATTACCACCTCTAGCTTCGATATGATTATTTCCATTTCCGAGTATATAAATATTGTTGGTTGGATTACCAGAAGTGATGGTGTTATTACCGTTACCAAATATATAAGTGTTATATCCTCCATAATTTTCACTAAGATTGTTATCGCCATCTCCTAATGTGACTTTGGCATAAGAACCGTGTTGAGTGATAGTGTTATTGCCATTTCCACCTGTAATATCACTTTTGTTCCCAAGTTTTAGGAGATAATTCTTATCATCTAACTGAATTGGTTTTTTGCTTCCCGTAATAGGTGTGTAAGCGCTGTCATCTATTGTGATCGAGTCATTTTGAAGAGCATCTTCTAAGATTACGTCTGTATGATCTGTTGTATTTTCGCTCATGTTTTAACCTTTCCAGATAATGATATTATAATAAAATTTGATTGCTAAGGATTAAGTCTATAGTAATATCCAAATTATGATAATTATCATATATTAACAATATCTATTTATTAATAATATACAATATGTGATAATAATAATCACAATTAATTTAACTATATGATTCCATTGCGTATTATTTGTGATAAGGTTTGCAGTTATCTAAATAATAAAATTTGATAAATAAAACTATTGAACATGTTTTGATTATCCAAAATTTTTAATATACCATCATTAAAGTAAATAATTTATTTTCTTAGGAAAATCTTATGTTATGGTTCTAAATAGTATAGCCAATATAAGGAAAATCGTTAAATGAAGCGGTCTATCAAAATTATGCTTTATTGTGCAGGATTGACTGCATTAACATCGACAATAGCGATTGCATGTGGACCGTATTTTCCTTGGCAGCTTTTAGATAACCGCAAAGAGACTTTATTAAATTTGCCTGCAATAGATAGTTTTTCCCAGAAAGTAAAAACTCTTGGTGTTGTGACAGCAGAAGAAAAGAAGAATTTATATTCTGCGACCAATCTGAATGATCCATATATTGGTCAAACAACTTGTCCCAATACAGATGAAGCCTATAAAAAAGCAGCAATCTTATTTCACAATAAGCAATGGGAAGATGCTTATTCAGCATTTTCAATGTTGGCATATAATAGTAACCCAGCCCAGCAAGTCTGTGCAAAATATACGTTAGGGCGCATTGAAAAAGAGTTAGGACATTTTGAGGATGCGGTTCAATCGTTTAATAGCACCGCCTATTTAGTTGCTCATGGTGCGCCTGACCCATTACATTTGGGAATTGCTGCTTATGGTGAGGCTGCTGGAGTAATATTAGATCAAATTGGCATGCGAAGCATAGATAAAGATGATGTAGTTTATTGGCAAGTTGGTTCTATTAAAGAGGATAGTTTTTTACAGTTACAAAGAGCCGTAGAATTATACCTTAAGCAAGCAACATTGGGTGATAATGATGGTGTAAGTTCTGTTATGATTATCTTGCAGGGTTTAAGTGATCCTAATAATCTCAATGCGAGAGAATTGCTGAAGCAAGCTGTTCAAAATTCTTTGTTAAGAAAGCTTTTATTAGCTTATGTTTTAACAGATGAAATTGATTATAAAGTTTATTCTAAAGCTAAAATACAAAATATTTTGCAAACCTTTATCCAAACTGGTTTAGACCCAAAAAATAATTATGATGATATGGGGTCTTTGGCTGCTTTTGCTTATCAAAATAATGATGTGGACAAAGCACAAGCATTTGCGGAATATGATTGGAACAGAAATCAAAAAGCCCTTGATGCGTGGATTTTGGCTAAGATTGCATTAAGAAAGGGTGAGAAGATAAAAGCCCAAGACTATTATCATCAAGCCATTAGCCATTTTAATGATGAAACTTTGCAGACACGCAATAGGCAACGTGTGCAAGGTGAGCGTGCCGTTCTAACGTTATCCCAAGGGAATTTTGTTCAAGCATTGGAAGAATTATGGTCAGTGCGAGATATTTATTGGGGAGATATCGTTTACCTCGCTGAAAATGTGTTGACACCCGATGAGTTACGCCAGTTTGTAAATAGCCATACAAACGTTCCTAAGGATAGTAAGGCAGCTTGTAATCGGGACATTGAAGAAGATTATGTTGATCAAAATGCTGCTGAAACTTCTGACGATGAATATAATATGAGGTATAGCTTAAATGGTCGCTCAATGGCGTTACGTCATTTGTTGGCTCGTCGTTTAATGCGTGAGGGGCGTTTACAAGAAGCAATTCCATATTTTACTCAGATTGGTGATGCAAATTGTAAAGGTACGCCTCAACATGTTCAGATAGAGCGATCTTATATCAAAGCAACAACAGACATGCATAGAAGCTTTTGGGCAACCGATCGAGCCAAGGCTGCATGGAAAGCAGCAACGATTTTGCGTCGTCATGGAATGGAGTTAATGGGAACCGATGGATATCCAGATCAAAATCCTGGAACATATCCACAAGGTATTGGTCAGATGATTGGTCCTGCAAATGATCTTAATAATGAACCTTGGAGCGTGCCAGCAGAACAAGTCAGAACGGGGGCTTCTTGGCCTATTCCTAATCGTCGTTTTCATTACCGATATTTAGCAGTCGAAGATGTATCATATGCCGCAAATTTAATTCCTTATCAATCTCAAGCTTATGCAGCATTATTATGTCATGCGAATGGTTGGATGCAAAAGACGTCATATTATGATGGTGTATCTATGGCTAAAGATACAGAATCACCATCTTCACATATGTCATTAGGTGCTGTGAATGACCCTCAATTTGCTTATGCGAAATCCAGAGAGCTTTATAATCTTTATTTGAAAAACGGTGCTGTTGTTCCTTTTGCAAAAGATTTTGGATATAATTGCCCGCAGCCGAAATTTGGCGCAGTGCCGAAGTTAAAGCGTGATTTATTCTGGAAAGAAGTCAAAAAATCGTTACAATCGCTTAGGGGACATTAGCCTTTTGTTTCTTTATCAATCATTGTATACTCAATAAGCTGAATACATAAAGTGACTTACGAAAGAATAATCTTGTGAAAATAGGGTATCTGGACTGTTTTGCAGGGATGAGCAGCAGTCGATTTATTGGGGCTCTGGTGGATGCTGGTGTTCCTGCGGAAATATTGTATGAAGCGGTGGATGCATTGGATATCGGTGTTCGGCTTGATTTAATGCATATTAAGCGGAACATGATTGAAACCACCAAAGCGCATGTCAGTCTCGTTTCAACAGAGATTGATTTAGAGTCAACGCCTTATTACGAGTTGCCTATTTTTATAGAACGACATGAATCACCCGAAAATTTACAGTTGCTGAGCACAATTATTGCTTTGATTTCGAATGCGCCTATCTCCGAAAAAGCAAAAGAATTAGCGATTGATACCTTTACTTTTCTGGCTCAGGCAGAGGCAGAGGTGCGTGCTTTGCCCATTGAAGAAATTTATTTTCATGAAGTCAGAGCCTTAAACACGGTGGTAACGGTGACTTTGTGTTGTGTGGGGTGTGATTGGTTACATATTGATCAATGGTATGCATCACCTTTGAATGTAGGTTCAGGAATGTTGAAATACCCACAAGGATCGTTACCTGTGCCAACTCCAGCAACCTTGCAGCTGTTGGGGGATAAAGCCTCTATTTTTTCTGAAGGCCCTCAAAAAGAATTGTTGACCTCGACATGTGCAGCGTTATTGAAAGCATTAAAAATCAAGTTTGAACCTTGTCCAGCTATGTGCATTACGCATGTTGGATATGGTGCTGGCAGAATAGAATATGATAATCTACCTAATTTTCTAAGAATCTGCATTGGCGATACAAAAGTTGGAAAAAAACAAACGATGAATCATGAAGTCATTGTTACCGAGGCAGAATTTACGGATATACAACCAGAACGCATTCAAAAGTTACAACAAGAACTCTACTCCAGAACAGCACAATTGGTCTATACGCAACCCATCGTTTCTTTTACCCACAAGGTAACAGACAAATTAACGGTTATTTCCTTGCCTGAGGATGCGGTGACAATACGTCATTACCTATTTTCTCAAATCCCGTTGTTACATACGGTGCATTGGCATACTGAATATTATGAGGATTTAATTCATTCCGAGGAATTGGTTTTAACGCCTTGGGGGGAAATTAAAATAAAAGTAGGTCAATTATTGGATAATAAAATTATTTTCGTGATTCCAGATGGGCAAGTATGTGAATCTGTTGCTCAAAAACATGATTTACATCCAGATCAGATCAGTAAAACGGTAAAAACACTTTTTTTAACAAGAAAAAATTCATAATATCAAGAATAAAGATTTAAAAAATTATATAAACTCTGTATAACAAACGTCAATATTATTGTAACGTTTTTGTTGAAAACCATCAACGTCAGGTCACTGATTTGGGAATAGTGGAGCGCCATAAACTATGAATTTTGTATCCTCATTGTCGTTTTCTCGACTTTTATTAGTGGCAAGTGCCTTGTCTTTGGGGCTTACAGCATGTTCAAAAGACAAAAAACAAGAAAATTTGGCATTTCCAGACCAACGTTTAGTTGGTGTTGATCGCTCTGCAGTGGGTGGGGATGACAGTTTGCAAGGCGGCGTTAATGCTTATTTATGGCGCGCTGCGGTGGATACGTTGTCTTTTATGCCCTTTATATCTGCTGATGCGGTTGGAGGCACCATTGTAACGGATTGGTATCAACCCGTTCCAGCAAACGCAGAGCGTTTTCAAATTATTTGTTCGGTCTTGGATCGCCGTTTACGCTCTGATTCGATTAGCGTTGTTGTTCACCGACAAGTAAAAGAAAATGGCGAATGGGTGGATGCGCCAGTGGCCAATAATACGGCATCTGACATTACCAGTAAGATTCAAGTTCGCGCGCGTGAATTACGTGCTGATAAATATAAAAAATAATTAACAGATACTGATTAAAATATTATGAGTGACTCTTCTTCTTTTTCGTATAATTTTCAACATACAGAACCATTTTGGCAACAAGAATGGGAAAAGCGTCGCTTATTTGACGTTCCCAACGTTCCTGATGCGAATGCTCCTAAATATTATGTCTTGGAAATGTTTCCTTATCCTTCAGGACAGTTGCATATGGGACATGTGCGGAATTATACGCTGGGGGATGTGGTTGCTCGATATAAACGAGCCCGTGGGTATAGTGTTTTGCATCCAATGGGTTGGGATGCTTTTGGCTTGCCAGCAGAAAACGCAGCCAAAAGTCGTGGTGTGTCCCCAGCAAAATGGACGATGGAAAATATCGCTGCCATGCGTGCAGAGTTAAAACGTCTTGGTTTTTCTTTAAATTGGGATCGTGAATTCGCAACTTGCCAACCTGAATATTATGGGCAACAACAAAAACTCATCCTTCGTTTGATGAAGGAAGGGTTGTTGGAGCGCCGTGAGAGCTGGGTGAATTGGGATCCTGAAGATCAAACTGTTTTAGCCAATGAACAAGTCATTGATGGCAGAGGGTGGCGTTCTGGTGCATTGATTGAGAAGAAGCAGCTTTTCCAATGGTTCTTTAAAATCACCAAATTTGCACAACCTTTGTTGGATGGGTTGAAAACATTAGATAATTGGCCTGAACGCGTTAAAACCATGCAAGAACGTTGGTTGGGACGATCAGAAGGAGCAAAAGTTAAATTTGCTTTGGACAATGCTCCAGCTGATTTCGAAGAAGCAATCCAATCTGTTGAAGTCTTTACCACGCGCCCTGATACTTTATTTGGTATGGCATTTTTGGCGATTTCGGCAGATCATCCGATTGCTGCAAAACTAGCCACTAATAATCCTAAGATTGCTGATTTTATTGCTGAATGTCACCGTATGGGGACTTCTGAAGAAGTCATCGAAAAAGCCGAGAAAAAAGGTGTGGATACTGGCTTATATGTTATTCATCCTTTTATGCCAGATCAAAAATTCCCTATTTGGATCGCGAATTTTGTGTTGATGGATTATGGTACGGGTGCTGTATTCGGATGTCCATCAGGCGATCAACGTGATATTGATTTTGCCCTTAAATATAACCTTTCCTTTAAAACCGTGGTGATGCCTCAAGGTGAAGACCCAGCGCAATTTGTCGTCACAGACAAGCCGCATACGGGAGACGGCATTTTAATTAATTCCGATTTCTTAAATGGCTTAACGATTGCCCAAGCCAAGAAAACAGCCATTACACGTTTGGAAGAAATGGGTATTGGCGAGAAAATTGTTAATTGGCGTTTGAGAGATTGGGGATTATCCCGTCAACGCTATTGGGGTTGCCCAATTCCTGTGATTCATTGCCCGACTTGTGGTGTTGTTCCTGTTCCAGAAGATCAATTACCTGTTGTTTTACCAGAAGATGTCGATTTTTCTTTATCTGGCAATCCATTGGATAACCATCCGACATGGAAACATGTCAATTGTCCGAAATGTCATGGCAAAGCACAAAGAGAAACGGATACGTGCGATACATTTGTGGATAGTTCATGGTATTTTGCGCGTTTTACAGCGCCTCATTCAAATGATCCAATTGATCATGAAGCGGTCAATCGTTGGATGCCTGTTGATCAATATATTGGTGGGATTGAACATGCGATTTTGCATTTACTTTATGCTCGATTCTTTACGCGTGCATTAAATACGATTGATGAAGTTGGGATGGAGGAACCATTTAAAGCACTCTTTACCCAAGGTATGGTAATGCATGAAAGCTATAAAGATGCTGCGGGTGAATGGGTTTCTCCTGACGAAATCAAAAAAACGGATGCTGGTTTTGTAAAACATGATACAGGGGAAGCAATTACCGTTGGACGTGTTGAAAAAATGTCCAAATCTAAGAAGAATACGATTGCACCTTCTGTAATTATTGAACGTTTTGGAGCAGACACAGCTCGTTGGTTTATTTTGTCTGATAATCCACCAGAACGTGATATGGAATGGACAGAAGAAGGCGCTGTTGCAACTTCTCGTTTCCTACAACGTTTATATCGTGTTGTGTCTATTATTGCACAAGATGTTCCAGCTGATGTTGCTTTGCCAGAGCAATTTGCTCAAAGTGCAGATGATTTGCGTCGTATGACCCATCGAACGATTGTTGCAGTGACTGAAGCTTTGGACGGGTTTGCAATGAATGTGGCGATAGCACGTTTACATGAGTTGACGAACGCAGTTGCAGATGCTGAAAAGCAAGCCAAAGAAGTTGGAATGGATTATGCACGTCGTGAAGCAGCTTATATGCTCAGTTTGTTATCAGGTCCATTGGTTCCACATATGGCTGAAGATATGGTGCGTTTATTAGGGATTTCAGAGCTTGTTGCACAAACGCCTTGGCCCATTGCTGATGAGTCCTTGTTGGCTGCAACGCGTATTGTCATTGCGGTGCAAATCAAAGGGAAGCTCAGAGGAACAATCGAAGTGGTTCCTGACATGGACAAAGACGCAGTGATTGCACTTGCACGCGCGGAAAAAACAGTTGCAAAATTCTTGGATGGAAAAGAAATTGTGAAAACCATTTATGTTCCCAACAAGATCGTTAACTTTGTGGTAGGCGGATGAAAATAATCAGTAAGTTTCTCAAAACCTCTTGTATTTTACTAGGTATCGGGGGGATGGTGTCAGGGTGTGGATTTAAACCCATGTATGGCAAAACAGCAAACTTAGATGTGAATGACGAGCTACAGAAAATTTATGTTCCTGTGTTGGCTAATCGTTATGGACAGCTTGTGCGTCAGGCTCTGCAACAAAATCTTGCGGGTGCAGGCCCAGAAGATCCCAAAACATATCAATTGGATGTTTCTCCTAATCTATCAGAAGAAGCTATTGATATTCATTATGATAACTCTTCTGGTCGTGCAAGGATGATTGGAACTGCGCATTGGGCGTTAAAGACGATTTCCATTAACCCTGTCGTATTGGCGCAAGGGGATGCTCAGACAATGGATGGTTATACCGTGACTTATGAGCAATATTTTGCACAAAGTTTAAATGACGAAACAGCCCAAGGTCGCGTTGCCAAAAATTTAGCAGATGAAGTGACACAACAAGTTGCAACTTGGTTTAGAAATAATGATACCTATCAAACCAAAGCAAAAACACCAAATACACCAAAACCAACCTATATGTTGCCCAGTATGAATCCTGGAACTAACGGGGCGGCTACTCAAGGGGCTGGTGTCGATGGGGTTCCCGCAATGGCTACGGGTCGAAATACAATGATCCCTGTGGGTATGGATAATATGACGCCTGATGATGTGCCTGGTAATTAAACTCCGACAGGTTTAGAGCATGAAAATAGACGCACGAAATATAATAAGTCTTTTGCAAGGACCTATACAATTTCGTGTCTATTTGATCTATGGTGAAAATAGTGGGCTTGTTCGAGAAAGAGCGAGCCATCTTGTTAAAAAAGTTGCTGGTCGTTTAGATGATCCTTTTCAAGTCTGTGTGCTTGATAAAGAATATCATGAGCGATTGAAAGAAGAAGCAACTGCCTTGTCTTTGATGGGGGGGCAACGGGCAGTGTGGGTACGTGAAGCGACCGACACTCTTGCGAAAACGCTTGAAACATTTTGCGCTTTATATCCTACAGATAAAAAAGATCCTTTTGTTTTTGATTCTGTAGTGGTTATTGAAGCAGGCAGTTTATCCCCCAGAGCGTCCTTGCGCATTTTAGCAGAAAAACATCCTTTAATTGCTACTATTCCTTGTTATGCAGAAACTGGACGCTCATTGGAAGAAACGGTGCGGGTATTATTGGGGAAAAAAAGAATTGCATCTGATGCTTTTCGTTATTTATTGGCTATTTTGGGTACTGATAGAGCATTAATCCGAAATGAAATTGATAAATTATTGTTATATGTTGGATCAGATCCTGAAATCACCTTAATCCATGTTCAGCAAGCGATTGGGGATGATGCTGAATATTCCGTTGAAGATGTTGTTTATGCTGCAATGTGTGGGCAACCCGTGATGGTTGACAAAGCATTGACCAAAGCGATCAAAGAAGGGGTGAATATGGTTGCTTTGACACGTAATCTGTTGCAGCATATTGATCGTTTGTTACAAGCACGATTTTTGTTTGAAGAAGGTACACCTGCCAAAATTGCTATTTCTAAATTAAATCCACCTGTTTTTTTTAAACGCACTGACAGTTTTTTAAAAGCGATGGATAGTTGGAATTCTGATTCATTATATCCTTTATTGCGATATGCCCAAAAATTAGAATATTTGTGTAAACAAACGGCAATTCCAGCAGAAACTTTGTGTCAACATTTCATGCTAACCATTGCACAACATGTGAAAGAGAAAAAAGTTCAGTTAGATGAATACAAGCTCTTTTCAAATTTATAAAGACGCGTTAAAAGGTAAAGAAGTGTCTACGTAGCTCAGCAGGATAGAGCACAGGATTCCTAAATAAAAATTGGGCGCTTTATTTGGAAACGATAAAGTGGATCCACTCAAATTCGGGGAACGTTTCGGTAGTCTTTACCATACCAATCCCGAGCCAAGCCTTATTTTATATAAGGAAGGTGTAGAGACTGTACGGGTGGTGCCTAAGGGATATATCCTAGGGCAAAGAGACAGTCCAGCTTACAAACATTGTGTTTTATCACAATGGCGATGAAAATCGTAGTGAGATGAATCCTGGGGCCGTGGGTTCGAATCCCGCCGTAGACACCATTAATCAACTCAAGATAGTTCGATAAATTTTTCTAGTTTAGTTCACTCTAATATTTAATAAGTTAATATATTTGGAAAAAGGTAAAACTAACCGTACGTGAGCCTGCATTATATAGTGCGTTAAGGTAATATTAGGGTCTTTATTGTTTTGATAGTGTTATGAAACGGAGCTTTACTTGCACAAGGATTATGTTGATATACAATTAAGTCGATACTTTATTCTGTTGATGCGTTATATGTAGTAATTTTTTTGATTTTTGTTCAAACATGTTTGAACAAAATATTCTCAACTTTCATTATCTATTATCACCTCATCACTTATCAAATTATACTAAGCTGTGCAAGTTATGTCCAGAACGGATCCATCTGATGGTTGTTCATTGTGGATTGATGATGGGTTTGTGCGGATTGCCTCTGGTGATCC
>NZ_CAMXCK010000003.1:0-280969 GCF_947179105.1 Commensalibacter communis | reverse complement strand
GGATCACCAGAGGCAATCCGCACAAACCCATCATCAATCCACAATGAACAACCATCAGATGGATCCGTTCTGGACATAACTTGCACAGCTTTCTCCATAATCATTAATGCAACTTCACAATCTAAATTATTCAATGTTGCTTTATAAACTTCTGTTCCACCGCTGTTGACATTTCTTAAGACAAGAACTTGATCATCTGATAAAATCAGATTCGTTTTTTTTACAACTTCAACTGCGTCTGAAGATCACTGTTCATGGTGTGTCGATCATTATACTGTACTAATGGATACACCCACATTGTTTGTCTTTCCTCGTTTAGATCCCCATAAAAAACCACTATCACTGACGAGATAGCGATTGTTAATTTTTGAAGCATCTAAGGGCGTTCATTGTTCTTTGTTTAAATTATACTAAGCAAGCATTCTCTCCGCCATTAGTACAAATATCCAATTTCACGTAATCTATTTTATCCTTCAATCTCACTTTGACATTTTCGCAAATTGTCTTTGCATAAGCATATCAAAAATAATACTTGCTATATCCTTTGCAATTTCTTTATTTGCGAGCGCTTTATAAGCAATAATTTTGTGAATATTTGAACTTTCAATTATAGCCTTTTCTACTTCAACAGGAAATTGCCCCAACATTACCTGTTCTTTAGTATTATTTTTTACCTGAGCCATAGCTTTTTCATTTTCACTTACTTTACCTAGAATCACATTGGCATAATTTAAAAAATCTTTTTCTGAAAAATCTTCTCCAGCAAATAAATCATTCATTTTTTGGATGATCTCACATAAAAACTCAGTGTGTCTGTCTTTTGGAGTTTCACCTTCACCAACTTTTGCAGGGTATAGAGTAATGCTATTCCCCTTGGTAAGATCTATTTCTTTTTGCTTTTGTTTAGAAATACGATAATGAGTCATCATCATATTATTTGAATCGATACTATCTTCAACGTTATCTAATCTCAATAATGGATATAAATATTTTGTAAAAAAAGCCAGTTTTTCTAACTCTATATCGTTAAAATCAACAATCTGAGAGATAAATACATAATATCTACCAAAAGATAGAACGTTTTTTTTAAATATCAAGACGATCTTTACGCTCTTTAACTTTTGATAGTTGTATTTCATATCTTTGAGTATTTATCTGATCTGAATCTCTTGTAATATGCTTTAAGTTACCTTGTGTTTCTTCGATGCTATGAGCAGCCTCACCATATTTTTGTTTGAACCGATCAATAGCAGGTTTACAAATATTAATTGATTGAGCCTGATTTGTTTTTTTATTATAAAAAGCCTCCACAAAACGTTCTACTTCTTCCCAATAAAAAATGCCTGCATCAGTGATACTTTCCATAAGGGTATAAATGATATTTGGATCAGATACGTCCATCAACTCTGCGGTTTGGTAATAAACCTTAAATTCATCCAACACATCCCGTGGATTATTAATAAAATCCAAAACAAAAGTTGTATCTTTACCTTTTTCATTACAGGTTCTGTTTAACCGAGAGAGTGTTTGAATACATTCAACCCCTTTCAGTTTTTTATCAACATACATTGCAACCAATTTAGGTTGATCAAATCCTGTTTGAAATTTGTTTGCTACGATCATTACTTGATAAACTTGGCTATCGAATGCTTTGCGCATATTTCGGCCATTCAATTTAGGATTCATGTTACTTTCGGTAAAAGGATGGTCGGAGAAAATCTGGATCAGTCACTTCACCTGAAAAAGCAACCATGGCATTAATATCGTGATATCCTTGTTTTTTAGTATATTTTTCAAATGCAACTTTATAACGAACGGCATCCAACCGACCAGAGGTCACAACCATGGCTTTGGCTTCTCCACCCAACATCGATTTAACCTCGGCATTAAAATGCTCAATAATAATTTCTACTTTTTGCGAGATATTATGGGGATGTAACCTAACCCATTTTTTTTTAGCACTGGCCTTTTTACTATCTACTTCATAATCTTGATCTGGATTTTTTTGTGCTAATTGATAAGCTGTTTTGTAAGAAGTATAATTTTTCAATACATCCAAGATAAAGCCTTCTTCAATCGCTTGACGCATAGAATAAACATGAAATGGCTGGGGTTTATTTTCGGCACTTGCAGGTTGATCTGGCTCTGGCTTACGTCCGAACAATTCAACAGTTTTGGCTTTTGGAGTGGCCGTAAAAGCAAAATAACTGATATTACGAGATCCTTTTCTGGCCGCAATGGTCTCTTGTAAAATATCTTCGCTGTCCATCTCTTGCTCATCATTGATTTACTTACTCATCATTTTTTTTATTTTCCTCTAATACACATTCCAAGCGCCGCAATAGCGTCAAAGGTAAAATAATCCTACCATATTGCGATTGTTTAAAATCCCCACGCAATAAATCTGCTACAGACCATAAAACTGAGGCTATGTGTGAAAAATTAGAGGTGTTTGTTGTCATCTTACTTGCATTCGATTTTCAAAATAATATTTTATTTGTTGTTATACATTATTTTATCTTCAACAATATTAAAAAAATTTCTTTTTAATAAATTGGCGTACAAGGACAAATGATATTCTACCACACTAGTTTATTACATACGTTTTTCGACTTAAAATTAACGAAGAATATTAGCTTCCTGCTATTATTTTAGTAGTAATTCCACGAAATTTAAAACAGATTCCGTGCCAATATCATCAAATATTGTTATTTAATGATATTTTTTTTATCGCTTCACTCAATCAGGCTTGATTATATCAAGCGAGTAATTATCTCTTAACATTACGGTGGTTCAAATCCATTAAACATATTTTTTTTGCGGTGGGTAACATCCAGTGTCTGTGAAGAGGATATCAATTAACTGATTGGCTTTGTAAATTTCAACTTCTTCTCATTATACGAAATAAATCTAAGATAAATAGAACTACTAAAACATAAAACTGCACTGCTAATTTTTATAAATTATAAATCTGAGTTCATTAGCAGTGAAGGTAGTTGCTCATACATTTACCGTTAAATTTCATTAAATAATGGTAATTATTATTATAATGATATACAAATAATCCAAGATATGATTAAAATATATTTTCAACATATTACTTAATGATATCAATACTATTCCTTGACTAAATTGCAAGCGTTCATAAATGTTAATTAAGTATTATCCATTCATATATTAATAGGTATATAGACCATGTCACATCAAGATATCTACAAAATGCAAGATCCAACGACTGAGTTCTATCATGATAAATTTTCCAAACAATCACAACCAGCTCCAGCGATACAATCCAAAATGCAGCCAATACCTGACTGTGGTGAAACAAGTTATAAAGGAAGTAATAAATTAGCTGGACGTAATGCTTTAGTTACAGGAGGAGATTCAGGCATTGGAAGGGCCGCTGCTATTGCTTATGCAAGAGAAGGAGCAGATGTCGCCATTAACTATTTACCTGCCGAACAAAGTGATGCAGAGGAAGTAGCCAATATTATTAAGTCTGAAGGTCGGAATGCTGTCTTAATACCTGGAGATCTAAGTGACGAAGGGTTCAATAAACAAATGGTTGATGAGGCTTACCAAAAGCTTGGCGGATTGGATATTCTTGCCTTAGTCGCTGGTAAACAACAAGCCACAGATGGTATCTTGAACATATCAACAGAGCAAATGCGTAAAACTTATGAAATTAACGTGTTTTCTTTATTTTGGACAATAAAAGCAGCGCTATCCTATCTACCTAAAGGGGCCAGCATTATCACGACTTCTTCCATCCAAGGATACCAACCAAGTGCTATTTTGATAGATTATGCATCAACTAAAGGAGCTATTACAACCTTCAGTAAGGCCCTAGCCAAAGAATTAGCACCTAAAGGTATTCGAGTAAATATTGTAGCCCCTGGACCCATTTGGACACCTTTACAAGTTTGTGGAGGGCAGCTCCAAGAAGATCTTCCAGAGTTCGGCACAGACACACCACTTGGTAGAGCTGGTCAACCTGTAGAATTATCCAGTCTATACGTTTTCTTAGCCTCTCAAGAGTCCAGTTACGTAACAGCCGAAGTCTTTGGTGTTACAGGTGGCAATCATTGTCCCTAATCTTATAATTCGTAAAATGTTACTTCAGTAACCTAAATATCGAGCGTCATAAAAAAAGTCCCATTAATAGGGACTTTTTTTTATATTATTAAATGAACTTCAGAGGTAACTATTCCGTTTATCTTCTCCCTCCGTAATTTATAACTTAAACTGACTTCTATTATCCAATGGAAAATCAAGCAAACACAAGTCTACACAATTTTCACAAACAAACCTATATCTCTACAAACTCCACATATCATAACAATAAATTGAATTTATTGTTCTAAAAGATAAATAATATTCATGTATGATTAAGTTATCACCAATTCATATTAAGGAGGTAACATCATGAAATTAACAGAAAATCAATTGCTTGATGCTTATAAACATATGCGCGATATTCGTGAATTTGAAGAGCGCCTTCATGATGAAAACACCACAGGGGATATTTCTGGATTTATCCATTTATATAGTGGTGAAGAAGCTGTTGCTGTTGGTGTATGTGAAAATTTAACAGATAAAGATTATATTACCTCTACCCATCGTGGTCATGGTCATTGTATTGCCAAAGGATGCGATATACACGCCATGATGGCCGAGATTTTTGGTAAAGACGAAGGTCTATGCCGTGGTAAAGGTGGCTCTATGCATATCGCTGATTTAGATAAAGGGATGCTGGGCGCGAATGGAATTGTTGGGGGTGGACCTCCACTTGCAGTCGGTGCTGCACTGACCGCCAAAACGTTAAAAACAGGTGGCGTAGGATTATCCTTTACAGGGGATGGTGGATCAAACCATGGCCTGACGTTCGAAGCCATGAATATGGCTGTTGTTTTACAATTACCTGTAATTTTTATCTTTGAAAATAATGGATTTGGCGAGGGCACAGGATGTGACTATGCCGTTGGCAGCAAAGATATTGCTGGACGTGCCGCTGGATTTGGAATGCCTGCTGAAAAAGTGGATGGTACAGACTTTTTTGCGGTTTATGAAGCTGCACATAAAGCCATTGAACGTGCACGCGAAGGAAAAGGTCCCAGCGTTATCGAAGCGACAACTAATCGCTTTTATAGTCACTTTGAGGGAGACCCTGGTCTGGTCAGATCTAAAGAAGAAATTGAATATATCCGAGAACATAAAGATCCTTTGAAAATCTTCCGACAAAAAGTCAAAGGACAAGTCAGTGACGAAAAACTCGATCAAATTGATAAAGACTCAAAAGCGTTAGTCGATGATGCTGTAAAAAAAGCCCGTGCAGCAAAGAACCCTGAGGTTTCTCAATTATATACTGATGTTTATGTTTCTTATTAAGGAGAAGATGTCATGTCAAAAAAAAGCTATAGAAATGCGATTAAAGAAGCCATTGAATTTGAAATGCGTCGTGATCCAACCGTCGTGGTTATTGGTGAAGACGTCCGTGGTGGGCATGGAGCCAAAAATACAGAAGAAAATAAACTTGAAGGTTTTGGCGGCGTATTAGGCGTTACCAAAGGGTTATGGACTGAATTTGGCTCGGAACGTGTTATTGACACCCCGATTACTGAATCTGCCATTATTGGGATGACCGCTGGTGCCGCAGCAACAGGATTACGGCCAATTGCAGATTTGATGTTTATGGATTTTTATGGGGTTTGTTATGATATGTTATATAATCAAGCCGCTAAATTTCGATATATGTTTGGCGGAAAAGCCAAAGCTCCAATGGTTGTACGAGGTATGATTGGTGCAGGATTTTCGGCGGCAGCACAACATTCACAATCTCCTTATCATATTTTTGCCTCTACCCCTGGGTTAAAGGTCGTGGTTCCTTCCAGTCCTTATGATGCCAAAGGTTTACTGACTCAATCGATCAGAGATGATGATCCTGTCGTATTTTGTGAACATAAATTACTTTATGATATTACAGGTGAAGTTCCCGATGATGATTATACTATTCCTTTTGGTGTCGCAAATTATACGCGACAAGGTACCGATGTTACCATCATCGCCCTGAGTTTAATGGTTCATCGTGCCAATGAAGTCGCTGATAACCTTGCTAATGAAGGAATTTCTGTCGAAGTTGTTGATCCGCGCACTATTTCCCCATTAGATGAAGAAGGTATTTTAGAATCTGTGGCTTCTACAGGTCGAGTTGTCATTGTTGATGAATCTGCTGCACGCTGTGGATTTGCACATGACGTCGCCGCCCTGATTGCACAAAAAGGATTTTATTCATTAAAAGCGCCGATTGAACTAGTAACACCACCTCATACACCAGTTCCATTTTCAAATGTTCTAGAGCAAGCATGGTTGCCCAGCGCTGAACGTATAGAAGTTGCTGTTCGTAAAGTTTTGGAGGTATAATATGAGTAATATTCAAACCTTAGAAGTCCCCAAATGGGGGCTGTCGATGCAAGAGGGAAAAATTACCCAATGGACCATCAAAGAGGGTGATTCCTTTAAAAAAGGGCAAGAAATTTGCGTTATAGAAACCACTAAAATTGCAAATTCTTTGGAAGCGCCATTTGATGGTACATTAAGACGTATCATAGGAAAAAATGGATCGGTTTTAGAGGTTGGTGCGATTATTGGCGTTTGTGCGGACACATCTGTTTCAGATCAAGAAATTGAGCAATTTATTCAATCTTTACCTTCTAACAAAGAGAATGAACCTCAAGAACAAAAAGTTGTATCTAAAGCAACCGAACCTCAACAAGCAAAATCACCATCGACACCGACTGTAACCACATCCAAGTTGGACACGCCAACGTCAACTAAACCGATAGTAAATGATAATTTTTTAATCCCTTCCGATTTACAAGGGTATCAAGAAAATAGCAATCTCTTTGCTACACCTCATGCAATAAACATGGCGCAAAAGCACAATGTTAATCTTGATAAAATCCATGGATCAGGCCCTCAGCAACGGGTCAGCATCAACGATATTCAAAAAGCAGTCATTGCCGCAGGCGGTCAATGGCCTGATGTTAAAAATCAACCTGCTAAAACGCCTGCTAAGTCCACCGCTGATGATAGTCATATTCTAGCAACGCCACTAGCAAGGCGTATGGCAGAAGAATGGAATATTAATCTTAATGATTGCAGGGCTTCAGGCAGCCGTGGTCGTGTCTGCAAAGAAGATGTTGAGGCTGTTTATTATCGTAATCGTCCTGTTTCCTCTCCTTCATTACCAGCTGCCACACAGCCTGAACCCACAAAACTTGACTTTACCGCTATACCAATGGACGGTATGCGTAAAACAATTGCTGAACGACTTCAGGCTGCAAAATCGGAAATTCCTCATTTCTATCTGACAATAGATGTTGATGTCAGTGCATTACAGGAACTTCGTACGGATATAAATAGTAAGCTACCCAGTGTCAAAATTTCAATTAATGACATGTTCCTAAAAGCGATTGCCAGCGCATTAATCGCAGTACCTGAGGTTAATGTGCAATATGACGTTGAGAATCAACAAATATTACAATTCGATCAAGCCGATATTTCTGTTGCTGTTGCTATTCCCAACGGATTAATTACCCCTATTGTTAAAGCTGCGAACAAAAGAGCATTATCTGACATATCGACGACAATGCGCGATTTGGCAACGCGTGCAAAAACGGGCAAATTATCCCCTGACGAATTTCAAGGGGGTAGTTTCTGTATTTCTAATTTAGGTATGTTTGGCATTAAACAGTTTGAAGCCATTATCAACCCGCCTCAAGGAGCCATCTTAGCCCTAGGAGCTGTGGAAAAACGGGCTGTTGTCAGGGATGATGTCATTACCATTCGCCCTATGGTAACTTTAAGCATGTCCTGCGATCATCGAGTCATTGATGGGGCAACAGGTGCGAAATTCTTGGCCAGTTTAAAAGAATTCGTTGAAAATCCCATGGCTTTCTTGGCATAGGAGCAGAACATGCAAGAAACACGATTTGATCTGATTGTCATTGGAGCAGGTCCAGGTGGATATGTTGGAGCCATTCGTGCTGCTCAATTGGGATTGAAAACCGCAATTATCGAAGCTAAGGACTTGGGAGGGATTTGTTTAAATTGGGGCTGTATCCCAACCAAAGCCATGATTGGTGGCGCAGAATTGGCACAAAAAATCCAACATGCTTCTATATTTGGGTTTGAAATAGATAATGTTCAATTTGATATCAAAAAGTTGGTGCAACATAGCCGTAATGTCTCAAAACAATTAGTGGCAGGCATTGGACATCTATTACAAAAAAATAACATCACTTTGTTTAAAGGCACCGCTAAATTGATTGCCAAAGAAAAACTAGAAGTGATGGATGATAAAGAACAAATACAAATTCTTTCCGCCCCACATATTATCGTCGCCACAGGTGCAAAAGCGACGACTTTGCCCCAGTTACCCATTGATGGGCGATATATTTGGAGTTACAAAGAAGCATTAATCCCTGAACATTTACCAGAATCTTTATTGGTTGTTGGTTCTGGCGCAATTGGCAGCGAGTTTGCGAGCCTTTATCATGATTTAGGTTCTCAAGTCACCTTGATTGATATTGCCCCTCAAATCATGCCAACAGAAGATCATGAAGTTGCAGCATATGTTCAAAAACAATTTGAACAAAAAGGCATTACCATTTTAACGCAATCTGCCTTACAGAAAACTTCTATCATTGATGGAAAAGTCCAATGCGATATTCAAACACCGCAAGGAAGACAAACCATTCTGGTGAACCACGTTCTTTCTGCCATTGGGGTAACGCCCAACTCAAAAGGACTTGGACTAGAAGAATTAGGAGTGGAATTCGATAAGAAATTCATTAAAACGGATGAGTGGTGTAAAACAAATGTTGTCGGTATTTACGCCATCGGTGATGTCGCAGGTGGGCCTTGTTTAGCACATAAAGCCAGCCATGAAGCCATTCTATGTGTAGAAAAAATAGCTGGAGTGCATGGGGCACATCCTTTGGATCGCACGCGCATTCCAGGATGTATTTTCACCAACCCTCAAGTCGCCAGCATTGGATTAACCCAACAGCAAGCCACAGAGAAAGGTTACCCTGTCCGCATCGGAAACTTTCCTTTTCAAGCCAATGGGAAAGCACTGGCCATGAATGACCCTGTTGGTTTTGTAAAAACAATTATCCATCAAGATACAGGTGAGATTTTAGGGGTGCATATGGTTGGGCATGACGTGACTGAGCTTATTCAAGGATTTTCCATTGCGAAAACATTAGAGGCAACCGATGAAAGTTTGGCCGAAGTCATCTTTCCTCACCCGACTTTATCAGAAACAATGCATGAAGCTATTTTATCAGCCATGCAAAGAGCTACTCATATCTAGCATTCAGATCATCATTAAAAAATGGGAGCTCATTCTCCCATTTTTCAAAATTACATCACTTAGAAATTGTATATTCTAATAGAACCTTGCCATACCGATCAATTTTACTGTCCCCAATTCCTTTGATCATTTTTAACTCTTCCAAAGTTCCAGGGCAAGTAATTGCAATTTCACGTAAAACTGCATCATGAAAGATAATATAAGGTGGAACTTCTTGTTCCCTCGCCTCGGATAAGCGCCATATTTTTAGTTGGTCAAATATCTTTTGTTGTGCTTCGGTAAGATCAATTTGTTGAGAATAAGAAACTGATTTTTCAACTCTTGATTGAACGATATCTTCTCGCAAATATAATTGTTCATTTCCTTTTAACAAAGGAAGTGCTTTATCTTGGTTGAGAAACAAATTTGAATGCTCAGCACCTTGCCTTAACGCATCTTTGGCCATTAATTGTCGAATAACCGCCCGCCAAAATTGATTGGGTTTATCTTTACCGATACCAAATAAAGACAACTG
Source organism: Commensalibacter communis (assembly GCF_947179105.1). Classification (NCBI taxonomy): domain Bacteria; kingdom Pseudomonadati; phylum Pseudomonadota; class Alphaproteobacteria; order Acetobacterales; family Acetobacteraceae; genus Commensalibacter; species Commensalibacter communis. Next base: position 271,079 of record NZ_CAMXCK010000003.1, on the reverse strand, counting down.
GTCATGTTGATAATTTTCTATATTATCACTTTTCTTGCCCCTTAAGACATTAATAATATGTAATGCGCCAAATCGTTGACCCGTTCGATATACTGCCGATAATACTTTTTGAGCAGCCACCGTCCCGTTCATTAATGAAACAGGTTGTTTGCAATTATCACAATGCCCACAAGGCTCGCTTAACTCTTCCCCAAAACAACGCAATAAAATCTGTGTGCGACAATCTGCGGTTTCAGCAAAAGCAATCATAGTATTTAATCGAGACCGGGCAATTTTCTTTTGTTCTTCATCGCTATTTGATTGTTCCAACCAATATCTTGCTTTAACAATATCTTCACCACCATATAGCAATACCGTTTCAGCGGGATCACCATCCCTTCCCGCTCTGCCAATTTGTTGGTAATAATGCTCTGGTCCTTTTGGCATGTCTAAATGCACAACTAACCTTACATCAGGCCGATCAATCCCCATACCAAATGCAACCGTTGCCACAACAACTAAAGGCTCACCCGAACGAAAACGCATTAGAACGGCTCTTTTCTCAATTGCCGACAATCCAGCATGATAGGCAAGCCCCGTAAATCCACGGTCGGTTAACATATTGGCGACACGTTCTGCTTTATTTCTGCTGCCACAGTAAATAATAGAGGCGGCATCTTTATGCTTTTGTAAAATCGTTAGTAGCTGTTTGGTTTCACCATCTTTGGGTAATGCTCTGATAAATAAATTCGTTCGATGGAAGCTTGCTTGTAATATGGTCGCCTCAGGCATGCCCAGAGAAGCAATAATATCTTCTTTCGTCATGGGATCCGCAGTAGCGGTTAGCGCAATCCTTGGCACTCCTGGAAACATAGACGACAAATTCGTCATCAATCGATATTCTGGGCGAAATTCGTGCCCCCAAACGGATACGCAATGGGCTTCATCAATGGCGATTAAAGATAATGGAATTCTATCAAGAAATCGTAACATTTCATCAGAAAGTAATCGTTCGGGCGAAATATATAATAAATCGAGTGACCCGTTGAGCATATCTTGGCGAATTGAAGCCGCTTCTTGTGGCTCTAACTCTGAATGTAATGCGCCTGCATTAATCCCCAACTGCCTTAAAGCAGCCACTTGATCGTCCATCAAAGCAATCAAAGGGGATATAACCAATCCCATGCCTGATCTACATAAGGACGGAATTTGATAACAAATGCTTTTGCCGCCACCCGTTGGCATTAACAATAATACATCTTGACCGTGCATCACACAGTCGATCGCTTGCTGTTGCAATCCCCGGAAGTTATCATATCCAAAAACGTGCTTTAAAACGGTTTCTGGAGTCATATCCATCTTTGTTGGATCATAATCAGTCAATAAAGATGGATATTTCATTAATCAAAACTATTATTTAACTTCGATTTCTACACGACGTGCAGCAACTTGACTGCGTCTATTTTCAGGTTGTTGAGGTGCATCATGTACGCGAGATTTGTCAACACCTTCGGCAACGATTTCTTGTGCAACCGCCTGAGTGCGCTGAGCTGCCATCATTTCGTCCAAAGACAAATCACCATAAACTGCTGCATATCCCTCAACATAAACTTGCTTATCTGGGAAGCTTTTTGCATATCTGACAGCTTGGTCTATGGTCGTCATCGCAGCATCATCCAATTCGCTGGATGCAAAGGGAAAGAAAACAACATAAGTTCTGTCATTATTCGGCGTTAGGGTTGGTGTTTGTGAACAAGCTGCCAACATCAAAGAGCCAAATACAATTGGTAAAAAACGACGCATTGAATTTTCCTTAACTTCAAAGCACAATATTAAAAAACTTAGTTTGTAACATACTCATATTTTAACATAAAAAATATAAAAATATTTTTAATTTTCACAAATCAAACAACTGTCAGATAAACGCCATACTTTATCTAACTTTTCTGTGCCTGTAAGACGATGAGCAATTAAAATAATTGTACGATCAGATGAAATTTGATTAAGTATTTTAAAAAACTCCATTTCAGTGTCTGCATCCAATCCCGTTGTTGGCTCATCAAGCAACAGAATCGGTGCTTTGGATAGTAAAGTTCTTGCCAGCGCAATACGACGACCTTGTCCACCAGACACTTTAATTCCACCCTCACCCAGCCAAGTATCTAATCCATCTGGCATCGCTTTGACAACATCAGCAACAGCAGCTTCTGATAATGCTTGCCATAACTCGTCATCTGTGGCCTGAGGATAACTCAACAACAAATTTTGCCGAATCGTATCATCAAATAAATGAGTATTTTGAGATAACCAAGCAATTTTTTTACGAACAGATTCTTCGGTTAACACAGCTAAATCTTTGCTACCAAGGGTAATTTTACCTTCTTGTGGAGCGATTACTTTTAAAAGTAATGCAGCCAAAGTTGATTTTCCAGCACCCGATGGACCAATAATTGCTACTCTTTCACCCTGAGAAATTTTTAAATTTAGGTGGCGATAAACAAAAGGACGATCTTTATTCCATTGAAATCCGATATCGTTCAGTTCAATATCTGTTTGTTTTGGCGCTTCTTCGCTACCTTTAGGCACATCGTAACCATGTCCCTTATTCACCCCAACAACTCGCGTTGCTGCGTTAATAATTTGACCAGCCAATCCACCTGCTTTAGTTAAAGGAACGACGACTTCAAAAGCAGTGATTGTTAAAAATAGACATACAACAATATGTGCAGCCCCTATCCCATGAAATCCTATATCTAAGGCAGCTGCTAAAATAAGCAAAACTGCAACTTGGCTGGATATAAAGGATAAAAAACTCATCAAAGCAATCACTTTTGCTTGCTTAAATTGTTTTTCAAATAGTTTTTTCTCACGAGCATCAAGTAAGGCAGTGATCCGATCTTCCGCCCCAAAGGCTCTGATTTCTCGTAACCCTTGAATAAAATCAAGAACACCTATTCTGAGTTGAGCCACGGAATTTAAAATAGTCTGCCCATATTTTTTTGTCATTAAAGCTGAAACAAGCGGACATACAAATCCAGCCAAAATATATAAAAACGCTATGCAAAACGCCAATGGCAAATGAACTGAACCAATAACGAAAGCAAGCACTAGAAACGTGAGGATAGAACCTGCAAAAGGCAGCATTAATCGCAAATATAATCCGTCAAGTGTTTCAATATCCGACACTAACCGCGATAAAACATCACCACTGTGACGAAATCCTAATCCCGCTGCAGCCCCTTTGGATAGTTTTGCAAAAAACCAAACTCTAAGATCAGCAATCGCTTTAAACATGACATTATGTGTGTATAAACGCTCGACATAACGCATTAGAAGGCGACCACCACCTAATAACTTTAAGAATACTGAACTAATCACCAGCATTCCCATAGCTGCAAAAGCAATCTTACCGCCCGCTGAACTCATCAATGTTAACCCCAAAGCCAGTGCGATTAAAGAGAAAATAATCCCAATGGTTAAAGAAGCGATGTGGGGCTTCCAAACAATAAAAATCTGCTGAAATGCTGCTTTAGGCGTTTCTTGTTGTCTCAAAGGATCTTGAATATCTGACATCTTACTCTACCTCTGTTTCAGCGATAATACGCCCATGATCCAATTGTATATGCTTGCCTTGTAGTCGTTGTCCCAATGCAGAATGGGTTGCAAGAATAACAGTTCTATTTTGTGAGAGCTGGATCAAACTCGTAAATATATCCTGTTCTGTAACGGGATCAAGATGCGCAGTAGGTTCATCAAGGAATAATAAAGGTGCATCTTTTAAATATGCTCTGGCGATAGCAACTCGCTGTGCTTGCCCTCCTGAAAGACCGTATCCTCCTTCACCAATCATCGTGTCCAATCCATTCGGCAAAGCAGACAGATATTGATCAATCGCTGCGCCTTGCACTGCTTTTTTGAGTTCCGTTTCTGTTGCATTAGGTTTAGCAAATAAGATATTTTCTCTGATTGTTCCTGAAAATATTACTGGTTTTTGACCGATCCAAGCAGTTAACGCAGATACAGATTTATGCTTAATTGTTGTAAGATCGACACCATTAAACAAAATTTGACCTGATGTCGGTTTAATAAACCCAAGCAACATACTGATAATCGTCGATTTACCAGCACCCGAAGCACCAATTAATATTGCTGTACTACTAGGAGCCACTTCAAAACTGATATTTTCAATAGCATTACCTCTTTTCTCATCCCAAACATAATAAACTTTATTAAAAGTGATATGAATAGAGTTGTTCTCGTTGAAAATATGATTGGATTCTGATTTTTCTGGAACTTCTGGCAATTCAACCACCGAGGCTGCTGCACCTGCTAATTTTGCTCTATCTTGATAAGCCAGGGCAAGGCTACGTAAAGGCGCAAAAAAGTCTGGTATGATTAACAAAGCAAATAACGCATGCACGACGGGAATAGTATGCTCACCCCCAACAGAGGTAAAATGCTGCACGTCCATCAACGCAACTAAAAGAATAGCAATAATCATTGCACAATCGATCGATGCTGAAGATAAAAATGCTACACGGAGTACTTTCATCGTTCTTATTCGTAATTCATTTGCTGATTCAGCAATTTTTTTTGCCTCGTCCTCTGCCCTGCCTGCTAGGACAATCGTAGCGATCCCTTGGATACGATCTAAAAATCGTGCTTGCAAACGGGTCATTGCCAGAAATTGTTGGCGAGCCGCAACCGCAGCGCCAATTCCAAAAATTGCCTGAGCAATTGGAACCATCAACCCACAAATACCAATGACTAATGCTGCCCACGGTTGCACAAAGAAAATACAAACTAAAATAATACAAGGTGATACAAACCATAGAATAGACGCAGGCAACCATCGAGAAAAATACCCGTCCAATGCTTCTACTTGGTCGACCACTAAGCTCGCTAATCCGCCACCTGACTGGCGATATAAAATAGAAGGTCCAATTTGCATGATATGTTGGACAAACTCTGAACGTAATCGATGTCGTGCTTTTAATCCAATTTTTGTTGCAATCAAATCTTCACTATAAACGATAAGTCCTTTTAATAGAAATAAAATCACAAAGCTGATTAACAGCATGAATGGACTAAACCCAATCGATTGAGATAATGAGGGAACTAATAGCATCCCTAGAATTTGTGCAATACAACATGCCAATCCCACTGCAATAAAACTGGAAAATATCCCCAAAATAACCATAGGAAAAACAGATCTTTTTCCAGTTTTTGTCTGTAGTTTCGTCCAAATTTTAATTTGTGCTTTATTATTTTGCATCGAGATTCGCTTTGTCCAATAAAGAAGATCGAATATTTGTCATTGAAAATACATATTTATCTATTAATCGAATAACTTTATATGTAAAATTAATTTTTTACCTGTTACCCAAATAAAACAACTATATTTAATCTTATTTTTAAGTTCTTTTAAACCATAACATTCTTATGTAAAACAATATTACACAGATCATAAATAAGAATGATGTATCATGATAAATAACAAAAAAATTGCTGTTATATTACCTGCGTATAATGCTGCCTTGACTTTACAAAAAACTTTTGATGAAATTCCTCATGATATTGTCGATGATATTATTCTAACTGATGATGCCAGTAAAGACAAAACCGTTGAAATAGCCCATCAGCTGAATATCCATACGATTATCCACCAGACCAATAAAGGATATGGCGCCAATCAAAAAACTTGCTACAAAGCTGCTTTGGACAGAGGTGCAGATATTATTATTATGCTACACCCCGACTATCAATATAGTCCAAAACTATTAAGCGCCATGGTTTGTATGTTAGTTTCTGGTCATTATGATGGTGTAATTGCCTCTCGTATTCTGGGGAAAGGAGCTTTGGCTGGCGGTATGCCGCTTTATAAATATATTGCCAACAGAGGATTAACCTTTGTTCAAAATATTTTGTTAAATTATAAACTGTCAGAATATCATACCGGATACAGAGGATGGACAAAAGAAGTATTAGAATCTCTTCCGCTAGAAACATATTCCGATGATTTCATCTTTGACAACCAGATGATGGCCCAAGCAATTTATCACGATTTTCGCATAGGCGAAATCTCTTGCCCAACTAAGTATTTTAAAGAAGCGTCGTCAATTAATTTTAAGCGTAGCATGATTTATGGTTTAGGTGTGTTAAAAACTTCAGTTGAGTACCGTCTAAGTAAATTGGGATTAGTTTCAAACAAACGACAAAAAAACAAACACTGATGTCTAAAAACAGCTTTACAAAAACAATTGGCTTATTAACTTTCCTTTTGGTCATTCTTGTTATGATAGGTGGAGGTATAATAATGAGCCATTATGCTGACACTTTTAATCATCTAATAGAATTTTATAAGAATATTCAACAGACTTCTTCAATTCAGGGTCTTATTCTTAGTGAATTTGTCCAAATTATAATAGCACTTTGTGGAGTTTTACCCGCATCGAGCGCGGCTATTGGCTCAGGGATGTTATATGGTATTTGGAAAGGTTTTATTTTATCCGCTGTTGCTACGTTAATCGGTGCTTTTATTTCTTTTTATCTCAGCCGTTCAATCTTTAGATTACATATTGAAAAAATGCTAAAGCGATCTGTTAGAATGAAAAAACTAGACCATTTACTGCATTTAGAAGGATGGAAATTAGTGTGCTTATTACGTATATCACCCATTATGCCATTTGCATTAACAAGCTATGCATTAGGGTTAACTTCTATTTCATTACGTTCATATTTGTTAGGTACCTTGGCATCTCTTCCTGCTTTACTTGGATATGTTGTGATGGGACATATTGCCAATACTGAGATCAGCTCTTTACAAACGCAGCATATTGCCTCTATTAAACATCTTTTACTTGCAGTTGCGTTTATTGGAACAGGTATACTTGTTTGGCATTTAGGGAAAATTATGAATAAAATTTTTAAACTTCCTGCCTCTCCTAAACAAAACTAAGCTCTTTCTCTTTATTAACAGTGAAAGCTCCATATTTTGTCTATCAAAATATTAAAACAACGCAATAACCAGACAATTTTATTACTGTTTTTATATGTTTTTTTTCTATTTATACGTGCTCCTGATATTTTAATACAGGGTCGCTTTTGGGCAGAGGAAGGAAATATATTTTATGTAAACGCATATAATATGAATCCTCTACATGCTTTATTTGTGGTCTACGGTGGATATATCAATCTTGGTGCCAGTGGTGCGACTTTAATCGCTCGGCTTTTACATATCCCCCTTGAATATGCTCCTTATGTCACGACTTTTACAGGGCTATTTTTTCAAATACTACCAATTTACCTGTTATTAACCGCTAAAGATGAATGGTTAGGTTCCTTTCATATTCGTTTATTAGCAACTTTGTTACTTTTATTCGTCCCCGAATCTTCAGAAATTTCATTACAAAGTTTACATATCCAATTCCATCTGACACTTGCATGTGCGTTTATTGCTATTTTAAAAACGGACGCTCAATATCAGCGTTGGTTTAAACTAATGTTGCTTTTTTTCGCGCCTATATGTGGTTTATTACCGATTATTTTGCTCCCAATTTATCTTATTCAATTCATAAACGACAAAAATTATCAACGAATAGAACAATTCTTTGCGTTATTCTTGGGTAGTCTCATCCAGCTTGGTTTTTATCTTTATAACATCAAAATCAATATTGATATTAATAGTACAACAATAGCACGCCAAGGGCATTTTTCTTTTACTGATTTGTGCAGCGTTATTTATGTTCGAGATTTGGTCTTTCCATTTTTAGGACATCGATATGATGTTATTATTAAAGTAATTGTCAAAATATATTATGAACTACAAGCGCACCATCTTTTTATTCCCATATTGATTATCATAGGATTATCTTTAATCATTGTGTTGATTTGCACGATTAAATACTCCAAAATACGCAGTTTGTTAGTCATTTATATAACAACATGCTTGGTTATCTTCTTTGTTGTTTATGGTGTCATCGGCAAAACCATTCTTTTTGCTCATCCTTACTATCTCAGTAATTTTGAAACATCGATGATCATTATGGCAGATGTTTTTCATCATCTAGAAATCAATCAAGTATCAATTAGGTCTTGTGTTATCACGTGTATATTCTTGGGTGGTGTTTCAAGTATTTTTATTCTATACCCATCCACACGTAAAGCTTTTATCCTCTATATTACTGCTTTATTAACTTTATCTTTGGCTGTTTATGGGGTTATTGGGGGAACTATTCAACTTGTTAATCCATATTTTACAGAAAGATACACGTTTTTAAGTCAAGCATTATTTGTAATCATGATCCTTTACTTTTCCATTAGCTTACCAAAAACAGGAAAAATTATTACTAAGATTGTTATTCTTTGGTTACTTATCGTGGGGAGTTTCAATTTTTTTCAGTTATTGCCAGAAGCCAAAGATGGTGGTGGACATATATGGAAACAAGAGTTACAAAAGTGGAAACAAAATTCCGATTATCGTCCTAAAATATGGAGCAGCGGTTGGTATATAGTTGTCCCCGAACAATTTTCAAACTCAATATTTGCGCCTAAAAAGTAATTAATAGTTTAGTAATGACAATGATAAAAGAATATTTCAAACAGCAAAATGTTCAGACCTTTGCGTTATTGTTATTTGTTGCACTTATTCACTTAACACGTTCCCCAGAAGTATTGATGAATAGTCGCTTTTGGGCTGAAGAAAAGATTTTCTTTGAAAATGCTTGGGTGATGCCTCCTTTAAAAGCATTATTTTTTTCTTACGGTGGATATTTAAATCTTCCTGTTAATGCTGCGACTTTAATCGCGCGATGGTGTGTGCCTTTGATATATGCACCTTACGTTACAATGGGTATCGGGGTATTGTTTCAACTATTACCCACTTATTTACTCCTCACAGCGAGGGATAAATGGCTTTCATCTTTTAAGATCCGCTTACTACTTGCACTCTTATTGCTTTTTGTACCTGAATCTTTGGAAATATCTTTACAAAGCCTGCATATTCAATTTCAACTTACATTAGCTGCTGCTATTATCTTGATCCTAGATACCGACTCAAGACATCAACGATATTTTAAAATAAATATTTTATTATTAACAACACTTTCAGGAGTGATGAGTATCACTCTTCTCCCGTTATATTTATTACGTTGTTTATTGGACAAAGAGCTTCTGAGGTTCGAACAATTTATTATATTATTAATTGGAAATTTGATTCAATTTTCTTGTTTTTATGAATCATTTCATGATCGAAAATATTATTTTTCGATGACTGATTTTCTCAGTATTTTTTTTGCAAAAGATTTATATATTCCTTTTCTTGGAAATAATTCCTTATCCAATTCTTATTTACTGTACCTTCAATCGCTTATTAAAGCACAACAAATTCCTATCTTTGCATGCAGCGTTAGTATTTTTGTTCTACTCACAATTGTTTATTGTTTTTATAAATACCCAAATACCAGACTTGCAAGTTATTTACTAGGTTATAATTTGTTAAATTTAGCTCTTGCGACTTTTGGTGCAATTGGACCAAGCTACTGGTTTTTTGAACCTTACTTTAATCAGCGTTATGCTTTTATCAATCAATCATTAATGTGTGTCTTGCTGACATATTTTATTTATACCCTGCCGAAAAAAGGTCGATATATATGTGGTCTATTGAGTGTTTGGTTGTTAATTATTAATTATCACAATTATTATTATTTTGTTTCTCATTCCTATGGAGTTACCCCCTGGCGAGAACAAGTTAAACTATGGAAACAAACCCCTAATATTAAGATTGAAATATGGCCCAAAGGTTGGTTTGTAAAGCTACCTATAACGCATTAGCTTAGCCATGAGCATTTGGTCAAAATCATAAATTATTTACGAACACCGTTATATTCAAAAGAATTAAATAATTCTACAAATAATGACATTGCCCCCAGATTATAATTAACGTAGTATCTAGCCCACTTATTCACTGAGGTTCATTATGTCCACACCTATTTTACTACTCCAAGATGTTTCTTTTACCCTTGGTGGAAAACCATTAATTGATAACGCAAGCTTCAGCCTCTCTGCTGGAGAACGTGTTTGTTTGGTTGGTCGCAATGGGTCTGGTAAATCAACCTTGTTAAAGATTACTACTGGGCAACAGCACGCAGATTCAGGTAATATCTTTTTACAACCTGGCACGTCCGTGCAATATTTATCACAAGAACCTGATCTTTCAGAATATAATACAACATTTGACTATGTTTGTTCTGTGTTACCTGACCATGAAGATCATTATCGTGCGCGGATTTTGTTAGATGCGCTCGGGTTAAATGGAACTGAAAATCCTAAAAATTTATCTGGTGGGGAAGCTCGTCGTTGTGCATTGGCCAAAGCATTGGCTCCCAAGCCTGATTTGTTATTATTGGATGAGCCAACAAACCATTTAGACCTCCCTGCAATTGAATGGTTAGAAGCTGAGTTAAAATCGCTTTCCTCTGCTATGATTATCATCAGCCATGATCGACGGTTTTTAGAAAATATGGCCAATGGTATTATTTGGTTAGACCGGGGGCAAACTCGACAATTAGAACAAAAATTCTCTCAGTTTGAACAATGGAAAGAAGAATTCTTTGAACAAGAAGCCGTTGAACAGCATAAACTCAATCGCCAAATTGTCAGAGAAGAACATTGGGTGCGCTATGGTGTAACCGCTCGACGGAAACGCAATGTGCGCCGTATGGCAGAGCTTGCAGATTTACGCAAAAAACGCCAAGACATTATTAAAAACCCATCCATGACCTCCTTGCAAGCCAGTCAGGCGGATATTTCTGGCAAATTAGTCGTCGTGGCAGAGCAAATTAATAAATCTTATGGTGACCAAGTTATTGTAAAAAACCTTGATTTACGGGTATTACGTGGAGACCGTTTAGGAATTGTTGGCCCTAATGGGGCTGGAAAAACAACGCTTTTGCGTCTTTTGACAGGCTTAGAAACCCCTGATAGTGGTGAAATTAAAATCGGGGTTAATTTAGAAGTCAATACACTAGACCAACAACGTAGATTATTAGACCCTAATAAAACGCTGGCTGATACGATGACGGACGGCAGTGGCGATTATGTGCAAATTGGCGATGAAAAACGCCATGTCGTTGGATATATGAAGGAATTTATGTTCAACCCAGAACAAGCCAAGACCCCTGTTCATGCTTTATCTGGCGGAGAAAAAGCTCGATTATTGTTGGCCTGCGCGTTGGCAAGACCTTCGAATGTATTGATCCTTGACGAACCGACGAATGATTTAGATTTAGAAACCCTTGACTTATTACAAGAGCTCCTCGCCTCTTATCCAGGCACGGTTCTTGTCGTCAGCCATGATCGTGATTTCTTAGACCGTGTCGCGACTTCGACCTTGATAGCTAGTGGGAACGGAGAATGGTTGGAATATGCTGGTGGCTATTCAGATATGATGGCTTTGCGCAAGCAAAATCAAAAAGAAGCTGACATTGCTAAAAAAGCAGCCTCTAAAACTGATGGTTCCGCTAAACCTGCCAAGAGTAAGACGCAAAAACTTTCTTATAAAGATCAATATGAGCTGGATCATTTACCAGAGAAAATTGAGAAACTAGGTGCGCAAATTGCATTATTAAATGAAAAACTTGCTGATCCTGTTCTTTATGAAAAAGACTCACAATCTTTTCATAAATTTACAGAACAACTTACTAAAGCCCATCAAGAACACCATCAAATGGAAGAGCGTTGGTTGGAGTTAGAAATGTTACAAGAAGAATTGAAGCAAAGTTAGTCTGATTTAAAAACGCCTTTAAATCGAAAAGCAATCTTCTCATTGAATATATATGATTATTCGTATATACATATATCAATATTAAAGGATATATCAATGAACCAAACAGATTTCTTCAAATGCCTTTCTGACCCTACCCGTTTGCAAATCATAAAAATGGTAATCAGCAAGAATAATATTTGCGTTTGCGAATTCACAGAACAACTTGCTTTTAGCCAGCCAAAGATTTCTCGTCATCTAGCATTACTGCGAACTCATGCGATCTTGCTGGATCGACGCCAAGGTCAATGGGTATATTATCGTTTAAATCCAGACCTTCCCATTTGGGCAAAAGAAATTTTAACCACTCTTTCGCAACATCCCATAGTATAAAAAGCAATATGTCTAAATCAAAACTCTCTTTTTTAGATCGCAACCTAACGCTATGGATTTTTATAGCCATGGCGATCGGTATTATAATTGGAAATTTTATTCCACAAATTCCACATTTTTTAAACCAATCCAGCGTTCATAATGTCAATATTCCAATTGCTATCGGATTAATTTTAATGATGTATCCCCCGCTGGCTAAAATCAATTACGCAACCCTACCCAAAATATTTAAAGATAAACGAACACTAACTTTATCTTTAATTTTAAATTGGATCATTGCACCGTGTTTAATGTTTGTGTTGGCAATTATATTTTTACGTTATAATTATGAATATATGACAGGATTAATCCTGATCGGGTTGGCCAGATGTATTGCGATGGTATTAGTCTGGAATGATTTAGCAAAAGGAGATAATCAATATGTCGCAGCCTTGGTTGCTTTTAATAGTATTTTCCAAATTCTATTTTTCAGCACATATGCATGGTTCTTTTTAACTTACCTTCCTCCATTTTTTGGGATCAAAGCAAAAGTTATATATATTGATTTTTGGTTACTAACCCATTCTGTATTGATTTATCTGGGTATTCCCTTTTTATTAGGCTTTTTAACTAGAATCATCTTAATCCATATAAAAGATGCAAATTGGTATCAAGATCAATTCTTACCAAAAATCGGCCCTATTAGCCTGATTGCACTGTTATTAACAATTATTGTAATGTTTTCCCTTAAAGGCAAAGATATCGTTCATTTACCTTTGGATGTCATTAAAATTGCTGTTCCTATGATTATTTATTTTGTGCTGATGTTTATGATTAGCTTTTTTATCAGCAAAAGGATGGGCAATACATATCCCATTACAACCTCAATTTCCTTTACCGCAGCAGGGAATAATTTCGAACTTGCTTTGGCTATTGCAATTGCAACCTTTGGGATTAACTCACCCGTTGCTTTTACAACCGTCATTGGCCCTTTGGTCGAAGTACCAGTTTTGATTTTATTAGTAAATGTTGCGTTAAGCCTTAACCGCAAATATTTTGAGAAAGAATAATCCGCATGGCTCTTCCAAATATTCATATAGAACAAATTGAAAAACCTTCTTTTGACAAAGTGCAAGCTAAAAACTTAACCCATCCACCACGTTTTTTATTACTTTATGGTTCTAACCGTGAGAAATCTTATAGTCGGTTGGCAGTGCAAGAAGCAGGCCGAATTCTAGAATATTTTGGTGGTAAGGTAAAAATATTTCATCCCAAAGGATTGCCTTTGCCCGAAAACGCAGACAATACTCATCCAAAAGTCAAAGAACTTTATAAATTATTAGCATGGTCAGAGAGCATGGTATGGTGTTCTCCCGAGCGTCATGGCTCGATGAGCTCTATTTTAAAAGCTCAAATTGATTGGATCCCATTAGCTGCTGGAGCTATTCGAAATACTCAAGGCAAGACCTTGGCATTAATGCAAGTCTGTGGTGGATCACAATCCTTTAATACCGTGAATCAAATGCGTATTTTAGGACGATGGATGAGGATGATTACTATTCCTAATCAATCCTCTGTTCCCAAAGCTTTTTTAGAATTTGATGAGCAAGACCGTATGAAACCATCTCCTTATTATGATCGTATCGTCGATGTGATGGAAGAGCTATATAAATTCACATTACTAACCAGGGGACAAAGTAATTATTTAACTAACCGCTATTCTGAACGCATCGAAAGTGCAGAAGAATTGTCAAAACGGGTTAATCAGAAAGAAATATAGTTCATCAACCTATCTTTCAAATGGAAAGGTTGATTTCTTCCATTTAAAATCAAAAACTCATCTTCTTCGAGCTTAACAACCCTGATGCTTGCATTCTTTCTCTTGATTCCTTAACACTACTAATCACTGCCAAAGCGGCTTCCAACGCATTTCGTCCAGCCACAGCATCGACAATCACAGGTGCGCCATCAAGGCAAGAAGCTGCAAAGGCTGCGTGTTCTTGTTCCAGGTTATCATGATCTTTCCATTTGACGGCTTCGCGTCTGAACCCATTGGTGCCAGGCAGAGGCAAACCTTTTTCTCGACCGATCATCACGAGTTGTTTTTCCATAAAATCTGCCGATAAATATCCTTCTTCCGAGAAAATCCGCATTTTACGCTCTGTTTTCAAAGAAATCCGACTGGCAGCAATCGTGGCAACGCAACCATTAACAAAAGTCACCCTTGCATTGGCGATATCTTCAAATTCCGAAGTCACCGCAGCCCCTAACGCATCAACTTTATCAATCGGAGAATTCACAATCGCCATCACCAAATCCAAATCATGGATCATCAAATCAAGAACCACAGAAACATCAACCCCTCGAGGTTTAAATGGTGCTATGCGTGTCGTTTCAATATAAAGTGGGCGTTTAATTCGTTCCGTAATGGCTTTTTGTTCAGCAGAATAACGCAGCAAATGACCCACTTGCAAAACAACATTTTTTTCTTTGGAAAGCTCGATCAAATGATCTGCCTGCTCTAGGGTCGAAGCAATCGGTTTCTCAATCAAGACATGCTTACCCACTTGAATGGCTTGAACCGCCAACCTGTAATGCTCCTCAGCTGGGGCAGCAATAATCAACGCATCACATTGATCCAATAATTCGTCCAAAGGCATATAAGGCACATTTCCAGCCTCTTTGCCAACACGCTCGGCATTCTCAATAATCGGATCATAAATCCCAATCAACTCTTCACGTTTAGACGCAGCCGCCTTTAACGCATGAAATCGTCCAAAATATCCTGCCCCTGCAATTCCTACTCGTAACATTGTTTTTTCTTTCATGCTGAAATCTTTTTTTCAAATGTATTTTACTGTAATTATTAATAATTGTTTAAAATCATGATGGCATACCATAAACACAATAAAAATATTTTTCTTTGGTTTCTAGGTCTATTTTAGTTTCCTTTGAAAAGTATTAATTCTAATTTATTACTTGATGCCTGATTTCACACTATAGATAGCTAAAATTATTCACAGTAAATTATCATTATATATTTATTACAATTGATCTCTCAAAGGCATAGCCACACAGCCTTCAAACTGATGTAGATATAGAAATTACTGACAACATATTTTTAATTCATTATATTTTTTTTGCTTATGATAGTGTAAATGAGTAACAAATTTATATTATTCTATTTTATACTGTTCAATTTTGTTTTATATAGCTTGTATCTTATTAAATTTTAGCTGTTTACTAAAACACTATTACACACCATGCGTCATAACGACATCGTCGTTAAGCGTTTTCATCAACCATTTTTAGTCCATTATGGTCTATAAATAAGGATTTAGTCGTTACTGCGATGATGTATTACAGCCGCAAGAAGCTAGCCCTGGTTATTCTTACCTGTTTTATTGGGCTATTATTATGTTTACCGAATTTTATGTCTGCTCCCTCACCCAAAATTCCGTGGCGTCAAGTCCATCTTGGGTTGGATTTACGGGGTGGTTCTTATTTATTAATGCAAATTGATTTGAATGCGCTTACCAAAAATCGACTGCAAACACTCAGCGATAATATACGCCAAACTCTGATCTCCAAAGATTTGGGGTATAAAGATATTCACAGCTCTGACAAAGATCATACGATCAGCTTTACTTTGCGCAGCTCTTCTGAAAAAGACGCTGTGTTAAAAGCATTAAATGCAATGCCCAAAGCGGTTATTAATGAATTTAGCATCAGTGCTGCGCCGAATGATCAAATTACGCTGACCCTTTCCGGAGACGCGATGAAACAACGTGGCAGCGATGCCATTGCACAATCGATTGAGATTGTCAGAAAACGTATTGATGCAACAGGAGCTGTTGATCCTTCGATTACGCGTCAAGGCGAAGATCGTATTGTTGTTCAGCTTCCTGGTGTTGATGATCCTGATCGTATTAAAAAACTATTGGGTACAACGGCCAAAATGACATTTCATCTGTTGGATGAAAATGCAACCAACCCTGACTTCCCTCCACCTGGTGTAACCTTTATGCCAATGATGGAAGATCCATCCAGAAAACTGCCTATTCGTGACCATGTTGAAGTTGATGGCTCAGAGCTTACCAATGCCAGTGCGGGAATGGATCAACAAAGTGGCGAATATGCAGTTAACTTTCAATTTGATACCGCTGGTGCCCAAGCTTTTGCCAATGTAACCAAAAACAATATTGGTAAACCTTTTGCGATTGTGTTGGATAATCAAGTCATTACAGCCCCCGTCATCAGAGGCGTTATTCCTGGTGGTAGTGGCCAAATCACTGGTGGCTTTACAGTACAAAAAGCCACTGACCTTGCATTAATGCTACGTTCTGGGGCTTTGCCAGCACCATTGAAAATCATCGAAGAACGTACAATTGGGGCTTCTTTGGGTGAAGACGCAATCCGTGCTGGCGCGATCAGCCTTGCTGTTGGTTTTGCTTTGGTTATCGTCTTTATGCTTGTTTTTTATGGTCGTTTTGGATTTTATGCAGACGTTGCGTTATTTGCTAACCTTATTTTAATGACAGCTATTTTGTCTTTGTTCGAAGCAACATTGACCTTGCCAGGTATGGCGGGGATGTTATTGACCCTTGGTATGGCTGTTGATGCGAACATCTTAATTAATGAACGTATCAGAGAAGAAGTTCGTAACGGAAGAACCCCCTTGAATGCTTTACAAGCAGGGTTTGACAGAGCGTTAAGCACCATTATTGATAGTAATGTGACCGCATTTTTATCTCACGTAATGCTCTTTATTTTTGGTACAGGACCGGTTCGTGGTTTTGCATTGACCATTACCATTGGTATTGTGACCACAATCTTTACGACTTTATGTTTGTCTTGGATGTTGATTATCCGCTGGTATGCGGTTACTCGTCCCAAAGAATTACCAGTTTGAAAGAAAGAACATGCTAGGACGTCCTTTATTACATTTAGTCCCCAATGGCACTAAAATTAACTTTATGCGTGGGCGCTTTATTGGGTTAATTACTTCTGCGGTTCTCTCTATTGCGTCTTTGATCCTCTTTTTTCACCCAGGTTTAACGCTTGGGCTGGATTTTCGCGGCGGTATCGTTGTTGAAGCCCAAACTCAAGGCCCTGCTGATTTTGCAAAAATCAGGATGGAGTTAAATCAAGCTCATATTTCTGCTGCTGGCTTGCAACAATTTGGGGCTAAGAACAGCGTGTTGATTCGTTTGGATGCACCCAAAGAAAACAATACCGAAGCGACACAAACCTTGATTAATCAAGTAAAACAAGCGGTAACCTCTGCACAAGATGGCACAAAAATTGTTCGTGCTGATGCAGTTGGAGCCTCTGTTTCTTCGGAATTATTTCGACATGGTTTGCTGGCATTGGGTTTCAGCTTGCTGATGATTATGCTCTATATTTGGTTTAGATTCGAATGGGAGTTCGCCGTCAGTGCGATTATTACCCTTGTATTAGACCTTACCAAAGCAATTGGTTTTCTAGTCATTACTCATTTTGAATTTGATTTGGTAATGGTTGCTGCGCTTTTAACGATTTTAGGATATTCCACTAACGATAAAGTCGTTGTTTATGATCGTGTCAGAGAAAATTTACGCAAATATCATTCTATGCCCATTCGTGAGTTGATTGATATGTCAATCAATGAAACGCTGAGCCGAACCTTGGCGACATCCTCAACCGTATTTTTGGCTGCATTACCTCTTGCGCTTTTTGGTGGGGCTTCATTGTCAGGTTTTGCTTGGGTAATGTTATTTGGTATTGTAGTGGGGACATCCTCTTCAATATTTATCGCTGCACCATTATTGTTATTTATGGAAGAAGGCAGCCTAAGAAGACGTTCAAAGAAAAATTCATAACAAATTAAGTTAAACAAAAAAAGTAGCTTATTTATTTTAAGCTACTTTTTTTATCAATAGCGCTATGCCTTATTAACTGTAAGAAAAGCAATAATTTGTTTCATTAAATATTGAGCCTGCTCTAAATTAGTCTTATTTGGACTGTTAAGCGCCTTAATTACCGATAGTTTAGCCTGTTGATCTAATTGAAACAACGCATTAAATTGATCTTTTGTTACCGATGGGTTTTGTAAATATCCCATACACATTCCGTGAACAAATAAATAATTTTTTGCAACTGAACGCAATGTTGGTTCATCAAGGGAATTGCTTGCTCTATCCATTTGACATCCCACAGATGGGAACAACAAAAGAGCAATAATCAACAAATGCTTAATTCTTTTCATTCATTAAAACTTTGCATATCGTTTATAGGTAATTTTATTTAACGATTATTTTTACTTTGTGCAACCAAAGCATCTCTGATCTCACCCAACAAAACCTCTTCATTTGATGGTTTCTTAGGTGCTTCTGCTTCTTTCTTTTTAGAGCTTACATAAAATTTATTCAAAATTCGTACGAACCAAAAAACTGCAAAACCAACGATAATAAATTGAATAACAGCGTTTAAAAATACACCTACATTTAAGGTAACAGCACCAATTTTTTGTGCTTCTGCCAAAGTTTGAACATGTTGCCCTTTTAACGTAAAAAATAAGTTACTAAAATCGATACCTCCAATAATTAAACCAATTACTGGGTTTAAAATATCTTTGACTAAACTATTGACTATTCCAGTAAAAGCAGCACCAACAATAATACCGACAGCTAAATCAATCACATTTCCACGCATAATAAACGCTTGAAAATCCAATAACCATTTGGGGGTTCTAGATTTACTTGAAATTGGTTCGTCACTCATAATTTTATTCCTTTATTTCTATATAAAAACCATATCAGATAAACAATATTCTTATATATATGTATTGCCAATAATAAAAAAAAAGTAAAAATTAAAAAAGATTATATTGAATGGATTGATTTCAATTTATAAAAAGTTTATAAGGTAACCTGTTTCTCCGTCAACGAACGGAGTTTTTATAGTCTGTTTAAGAGAAAATCATGAAAGCCGATATTCACCCAGAGTATCACGAAATTACTGTTGTCATGACAGATGGTACTGAATTTAAAACTCGCTCTTGCTATGGTAAAAGCGGTGATACCTTACGTCTTGATATTGATCCAAAGTCTCATCCAGCTTGGACTGGTGTGCAACGTATCAATGATTCTCGTGGTCAAGTTGCTAAATTTAATAAACGTTTTGCTGGTATTGGTCAAAAAAAGAGCTAATAGGTTCTTCTTTGATGATTATTATCAAAAGGTTTTTTTAGAGTTAAGAAGAGTCTCCCTTTTCTTAACTCTAATTTTATTTGCTTTTACCATGATAATTATTATATAAATTAGGGTGTATATATCTTGTTTTATATAATAATTATCTAATTATACCTTTAAATTATTCCATAGGACGATTATGACTTTACCTCTTATGCCAAAAGCAACTGCAGTATGGTTAATTGAAAAAACTGCATTAACCTTTACCCAAATTGCAGATTTTTGCGGTATGCACCCTTTGGAAGTGCAAGCAATCGCTGATGGTGAAGTTGCACAAAGTATAATTGGTTACGATCCAGTATCTAATGGGCAATTAACACAAGAAGAAATTTCTCGATGCGAAGCAGATTCTTCTCGCAAGCTACGCTTGTCTTCATCAAGAATGCAAATCGTCAGACGCTCTAAAGGGGCGCGATACACCCCTATTTCCAAACGGAATGATCGTCCTGATGCAATTGCATTTATTCTTCGTAATTACCCTCAACTACTCGATCAACAAATTGCAAAATTGCTGGGAACAACCAAAGATACAATCGCTAAAGTCAGAGACAAACAACATTGGAATTCTCCTAATATTAAACCTCGTGATCCTGTAATTCTAGGCTTATGTAGCCAAATGGATCTAAATGCTGCGATTGCCGAGGGCAATGAACGATTTGCTAAAGAAGGTATTGAAACGCCTGTTGTTCCAGCTGCTGAATCGTTAGAAGATGCTTTTGCTGCACCGCCCTCTTCTTCTAAGCAAGAACCAGAATATGATATAAATCAAATCTTTGCAGGATATTCAGATAAAGCTGAATCTTCAGAACAAGAGTAGAATATGTCCATATCTGAACAGAACGCGCCACTTATTGGTATCATTATGGGCAGCCAATCTGACTGGGAGGTTATGAGTAACGCGGTTACATTTCTTCGAGAACTTAACATTCCTCACGAAGTTAATATTGTTTCTGCTCATCGCACCCCCGATCGTTTAAGAGAATATTCAATAAGCGCAGCATCAAAAGGCATCAAAGTCATTATCGCTGGAGCTGGCGGTGCTGCACATTTGCCTGGAATGACTGCTGCTTGGACACATCTCCCCGTATTAGGTGTTCCCATGCAAACCCATGCCTTAAGTGGTAAGGACAGCTTGCTCTCTATTGTTCAAATGCCCGCGGGTATTCCAGTCGGAACATTAGCTATTGGTAAAGCTGGGGCCATTAATGCAGCGATTATGGCGACATCTATTCTTGCATTATCTAATTCAGATATCGAGCAACGCTTGATAGAATGGCGCACCAATCAAACAGAATCTGTTACGTTAACACCCGTATAATCACGACATTTATTTATAAAGAGGTTTTCAATGCTTTCTCCTAATTCTACCATTGGTATAGTTGGCGGAGGGCAGCTAGGACGTATGTCAGCTGTTGCTGCGTCTCGACTTGGTTTTAAAACCCATATCTTGTCAGACATTCCCGATCCACCCGCTGGGCAAGTGGCTTCACATACCACAATTGGTGCTTATGATGATCCACAAATATTGGAATCCTTTGCTAACGCAGTTGATGTCATTACCTTTGAGTTCGAAAATATAGACGCTAAAGGGATCGACCTTTTGTCATCTATACGCCTTGTTCATCCCTCTGGCCATATTTTACGGATTAGCCAAGATCGTATCTTAGAAAAATCATTTCTAAACGATCATGATATCCCTACTACGAAATGGTTGAAAATTGAACAACCAAGTGATGGAGAAAAAGCAGGGGCAAAGTTCGGTTATCCTTTTATTCTAAAAACCACTCGCCTTGGATATGATGGCAAAGGTCAAGCCGTTATACATAACCCAGATGAATTTGAAGCAGCCTTTCACACTTTAAAACCTCATCCCTTAATTGCTGAGAAAAAAGTAGATTTTGCTTGTGAAGTCAGCGTCATGGTTGTGCGTAATATTCATGGTGTCGTGCAGACATTTGATGTCGCTGAAAATCAGCATAAGAATAGTATTCTAGATTTGACTCTCATTCCTGCACGTATTCAACCTGATCTCAGACAGCAAGTGCAAGAGTTGGCTATACACCTTGCTAATGCATTAGAGTTGATTGGTATTCTTGGAGTTGAATTATTTATAGATCGTGACGGAAAAATTCTGGTTAATGAAATTGCGCCAAGACCTCATAATTCTGGCCATTGGACAATGAATGCTTGCCCTATCGACCAATTTGAAATGCATATTCGTGCCGTAACAGGTCTTCCGTTACCCCCAGCAATCAGACATTCTGATGCAGTGATGAAAAACCTTATCGGTCCAGAAGATATGGCGCTTTGGCCTAAAATCATGGCAACGCCAGGTCTTATCGGTCATTTATATGGCAAAGAGATTGCCAAACCAGGTCGTAAAATGGGGCATGTCAATATTCTCTTTCCTTATAACAGCTTACCTGGCGAGTTTGGGATTCGAGCTATGTTGCAGGATTTATATTCGAAGGAGTAATCAAGCTATTTTCTTCGAAAGAAAAATAGCAGCCATTTCCGATAATTAAATGATCTACAACCTTAATATCAACGACCTTTAATGCATGCACAACCATCTCGGTTAATTTAATATCGACTTCAGATGGTTTTGCAACACCGGTAGGATGATTATGAACCATGATTATCTGTGATGCGTTACATTGCAGCGCACTTTTAGTAACCTCTCTAATATACAAAGACGTCGTATTTACCGTTCCAATGCCTTGTAAACTTTCTTGGAGAACCACTCCTTTGTGATCTAAGAAATATATATAAAAACATTCTGTTTGCTTACGGGATAAATGTGCAATTAGATAATTGATTAACATTTTCTTGTTTTCTAAAATATCACAATTATAAATTTTTCCCTTTAATAAACGTATACAAACTTCGCGAAATAACTTGATGTTTGCGGATTCTTTTTCAGAAAGCTCTAACCCATTTTGCAATTCGTCTTTGCTGGCCAGTAACATTGCAGGCAACGAACCAAAGCGCGACAAAATAGAATTTGGCCAGTCCGGTACGTTTTTGTTAACACGGATCCATCTTGACAATTCTTCCAACAATTCTTTATCAGAAAAAGCATATTTTTCTTTTGATTTTATTTTATGTTCACTTTTAATATAAAATGGGTTTTCGTTACGGGTCACACGTTGTATCCAAATGACTTTTGAAATATTTACTGTTATGATTCCAAATATATCAAAAATCATAATAATATATACACATATTCTAGGAGCTATATTTTTTGACACAAGATAACAACAAAAAACTAGCCAATCAGCAATGGGGCGGTCGTTTTGCCGAAGGCCCTTCGGCGATTATGGAACAGATTAATGCATCCATTGATTTCGATAAAAGATTATGGCAGCAAGATATCAAAGGATCACTGGCACATTCAGAAATGTTGGCAAAAGTTGGTATTATTTCTGAACAAGATAAGCAATCTATTCACGAAGGTTTACAACAGATCAAAACTGAGATTGAAAATAATCAATTTCAATTTAGTCGTGCCCTTGAAGATATCCATATGAATATAGAAGCTCGGCTGGCTGATAATATTGGTGAAGCTGGTAAAAGATTACATACAGGACGTTCGAGAAACGATCAAGTTGCCACAGATTTTCGTTTATGGGTACGTGACAATATTGACGAGATGGTAATGTCTGTAAAGCACTTGATGCTTACTTTGGCAACACGAGCACAAGAATATGCGGACACACCAATGCCAGGTTTTACGCATTTACAATCTGCACAACCTGTTACTTTTGGGCATCATTTACTGGCCTATGTTGAAATGCTATCCCGCGATACAGGCCGTTTGCTTGATGCACGTAAACGATTAAACGAAAGCCCTCTGGGAGCTGCTGCATTAGCTGGGACTTCTTTTCCAATTGATCGTCAAATGACCGCTCAATTATTAGGCTTTGATCGCCCAATGACAAATTCTTTGGACGCAGTGTCTGATCGTGACTTTGCTTTGGAATATTTATCCGCCCTTTCCATTATGGCAATGCATTTATCCAGAATAGCAGAGGAAATTGTGATTTGGTGTTCTTCACCATTTTCTTTTGTAAAATTGTCCGATGCTTATACAACTGGCTCATCCATTATGCCGCAAAAGCGTAATCCTGATGCCGCTGAACTGGTCCGTGCAAAAATTGGTCGTGTTTCTGGGGCTTTAGTTGGGTTATTAACGGTCATGAAGGGGCTTCCCTTAGCTTATGCCAAAGATATGCAGGAAGATAAAGAACAAGTATTTGCCGCAACCGACACCATGATGCTTTGTTTAGCAGCTTGTTCTGGCATGATTGGGGATTTAAAAGCCAACAAAGACAATATGCGTCATTGGGCTGGGTCTGGATTCTCGACAGCGACGGATCTAGCAGATTGGTTGGTGCAAAAATTAAAGATGCCGTTTCGTACTGCACATCATGTGACAGGTCAAATCGTTAGCTTGGCTGAACAAAAGGATCTGACATTGGATCAGGTCTCATTGGAAGATATGCAAAAAATAGAACCAAACATTACCAACGACATTTTTTCAGTTCTAAGCGTTGAATCTTCATTAGCATCGCGCACTAGTGAAGGTGGTACTGCCCCAAGTAATGTCAGCGCCCAAGCTCAAAAATGGATACAATTATTACAGGATTAATCATGAATAAATATATTTCTTTATGCTTGGTACTCAGTTGTTTAACCATCGTTACCATTCAACTTTCTGGTTGTGGACGCAAAGGCTCGCCTAAACCACCAGGTCCAGCAGATAAAATCACTTATCCTCGCAGCTATCCACCGGCTGACTGATGATCTAATGTGCTTTATAGACAATTCTATAAAGCACGTTTATTGATGGGTTCCTTCTATCAAAGAACCAGCGATGCCCCCTGCTTTATTTCCATAGGCAGCAATTTGTATGCCAATAATCGTCCATTTCCCGTTTGAATCTTTTGCAAATAAAGGCGCACCGCTGCTCCCATATGTTGCTTGACAAGAATGGAATAATTTAGAGGGTGAATCTGTGTAATAAACACGCTCTTGAATAAAACAATTTTTATCAGCATACAAAACTTCTTTACGATCTTGCTCGTATCCTCCCAGCCAAATCGCTGTATTTTCCTTTGGTAACTCTTTGGCAAGTGATACCAACTGCGATGCAGGCAAAATATCTTTGGGTAATAATAGATAAACTCGATCTGAAACAATATCATTATCCTTGTTACTTAACATCAACTGATGATATGGCTCTGAAGGAAGAATCTGTTGAACGCGAGATGCTATTTTATATTTTTGTCGTTGATATCCTAATAAGAAATGCAGTGATTGAGGCGCAAAAAACTGTTTAGTTTTATTGATCCATAAACAATGTGCTGCGGTTACAACAATCCGAGGGGAAATCAGAAATCCAGTGCATTTTTGACCTGCATTTGTTTGTACTCGTCCAATAATCCTCCAAGGCGTTTCTGATACATTTACTTCCTGACGATGTTCATCATTTTTATTTAAACCAGGTAATTTTGGCTCAGAATTACCCTGTGCCTTTGTATATTTAGCACTTAAACCAACATTTCCTATGAGTATAAGGCTTAAAACGCAAACAACTTTAAATAAAGTCATCATCAATCTCTTTTTATTTATCAAAATAATCGTTATTTCTTGACTTCTGATTTGCACGTTTAGATAAGAATAGATACACTTACTTTTTTATCTTTCTGTAATCATAATAATATTATCTTCATTTGTATATTCTATAGTAAAGGCTTTTTACTTCCATGAGTTCGCCCATTCAATCGCTTCCCCCTAGCCTACAAACACTTTTGCAACATCATCCAGATTTTATCATTGATGCAAAAGAAGGATTATACTTTGGACAAACTTCTTTAAAAGCAATTGCTCAAGAATATGGCAGCCCTACATGGGTAATGAATGCAGATATTTTGAAATTACGCTATCAAAAACTCGATCAAGCGTTTAAAGCAGAACAGCTAGATGTTTCTATTCATTACGCTATGAAAGCCAATGGACATTTAGCGATCTTAGATCTACTGGCGAAAGAAGGTGCTGGGGCTGATATTGTTAGTGGCGGAGAATTGAAACGTGCCTTGAAAGCAGGAATACATCCTTCAAAGATTTGCTTTTCTGGTGTTGGTAAAACTGAAGATGAATTACGCCTAGCAATTGAAACACAAATTGCACAAATTAATGTAGAAAGCCGCGAGGAATTACATTTATTATCAAAAATTGCTCAATCGATGGGTAAAAATGCAGCCATTTGTTTACGTATTAACCCTGATGTAGATGCGAAAACTCATCACAAAATCACAACAGGACTGGCAGAAAATAAATTCGGTATCGCTTATAAACAAGCGATTGAAGTTTATAAAGAAGCCTACAAATTGCCAAATATTACTCCATTAGGATTTGATGTCCATATTGGCAGTCAGATTTCTTCAACTGATCCTTATCGTCAAGCGTTCGTCAAAATGGTTGATCTGATTAAAGAAGCGCGCAATCAAGGATTAAAAGTTTCAACATTGGATTGTGGGGGTGGGTTTGGTATTTCTTATCATGATGAGCAAGAAGCCAGCCCTAGTGCCATTGCTGCCTTAATGAAAGAAGTATTGGCGCCTTTAGATCTGAAACTTGGCATAGAGCCTGGGCGATGGCTTGTCGGCCCATCTGGGGTTCTGATCGGCAAAGTTGTCATGCATAAAAGCAATGGCTCTGATGTAGCACCTTTTATTATCATCGATGCTGCAATGAATGATTTGGTTCGTCCTGCCATGTATGATGCGTGGCATGGTATTTTGCCAATCAATCCAGAAATCTATCAACGTCCTTATCAATCTTTAAATATTGATGGTCCTATCTGTGAATCCAGCGATATTTTTGCCAGAGATCGTTTATTGCCCAATTTGCAACCTGGTGATTTTGTAGCTATTTTAGATGCAGGTGCTTATGGAAGCGTAATGAGCTCTACTTATAACGCGCGTCCTATGGCAGCACAAATTATGACTTCTGGCAATCAATCTGCCATTATTCAACCGCGTCAAACCATCAAAGATTTATGGAAGGATGAAATTATTCCTTCTTGGTATCCCAAAAACTCTTAACCTGCTTTGTAAATTAATGAATATATCCCCAGACCATAAAGCACAGATTAAAAAAGCCATTTTTCTAACCAATACAAATACTGTTATTGAGAAATATTGGCCTATTTTTTTAACCTTCTCTTCTTTATGGGGGATATATCTATGTTTGGGATTACTGGGGCTTCCTCAGCTTTTACCTGATTTTCTTCGTGGGTTCCTGCTCTTTATCCTAGGTATTAGCAGCATTGGAGCTATTATTTATCAAGTAAAGCATATTTCGTTACCTTCTTTTAAAGAAATATTGCAAAGATTGGAACAGATCAATAATCTGTCCCACCAACCATTACAAACCTTATATGACACGCCAACGCAAACCGACGGTAAGACCGTCTGGAATAATCATTTACAAAGAATTTACAAAGATTTTCCGAGCTTAAAAGTTGGTTTTCCAAAAATATTTAAAAAATATTTATGTCTAAACCGTGTAGCTATTGTTACATTATGTCTCTTTGCAGCGCTCTTTGTGTCTCATCATCATTATATTTCATCTTCGCGCTTGTTATCAGCTATGCGTCCTGGATATGACGATGCAACAATGGCTCTACCCAAAATCCAAGCATGGATTATTCCCCCTACTTATAGTGGGGCTGCACCTATTTACATTAAACCCAGAACAGAGACAATTGCTACTGATCCAAAAGGGCGTTTACATATTGCTTTGTCTGATCTGAAACAAGCGCCTGAACTTATTAATCCTGAGAAAAATACTGTTCTTGATCAAGTTTCCATTCAACAGCTTGAAAATAATCAATGGCAAGTTGAAGGGACTATTCAAAAATCTGGTATATTACAAGTTAAAAGCAGAGGTCGAGTTATAGCAGTTTGGACTTTTAATCTTCCTGATAATCTTCCCCCAAAAATCACTTGGACCAGTCCGATCCAAAAAAGTCAATATGATTGGAAAACTGCGTTTGCTTTCAAAGCAACACAACATTACGGTATTGAATCTTTACAGTTAACCGTTAATTTGCCCAAAGATAATAATCATCCTCAAGAGCGTATTCTCTCTTTAACATTACCTTTGGGCGATCATCCGAAAAACATTACTCAAACTTTATATCAAGATTTATCCAGTAGTATTTGGGCTGGTAGTAATGCCCAAGCAACGCTCAGTGCCACGGACGTCACAGGACAAACAGCGAACAGTAAAACAATTGATTTTACTTTACCTAAACGAATATTTCCTTCCCCCATTGCGCAAAAGCTGAACCAAATTCGACAAGCTTATGGAACAGATCAAATTTCTAAAAATGATACGATCACAGCACTCATAGAGTTACAAAAAATCCAAAATGCTTTTAGTGACTATGACTTATTTCTGAACTATGTTGGTATTATCTATTATCTTGAAAATGCTCATACCAATACAGCGCAAGTTAAAGCTCAAACTTTATCCCGTTTATGGGATTTGATTCTTGATACAGAAGAAAGAAAGAATAGCAATTCTGATATTGCCAAAGCAAACATAGAAATTCGTGCTGCCCAAGCCAGTGTGCAAGAGCAACTCGATAAAATGCAGCGTTTAGGAAAAGACAAAATCACCAATCAAGATCGGCAAGAGCTAAACAGAAGATTAGAGCGCTTACAAAATGCCGTTGCACAAAAAATGATGGCAATGGCAAAACAAAATGCCAAGGATCAACCTCAAGATTCCGATGGTAAAGAGGTGCAATTTACCAGCACGCGTTCTTTTCAAGATATGTTCAAAGAGATGTCCAAAAACATGGAAAATGGTGATATGGATAAAGCCATGCAACAGCTGGAATATACCAATCAAGTCTTAAGCGCGATGCGCAATGCCACTGCTGAAGATTTAAAAAAGCTGGAAGACCATGTTAAATCTCAAAAAGAAATGGAAAAACTGACTAAAGAACTCGAATTACTGACCAAAAAACAACAAGATTTATTAAACCAAACTTATGCCAGATTGAACAAATCCGTTCCTATTCTACTGCGTCCTAACCAAGAGTTAAATCAACTTTCGACACCCGAACTACTAAAACAAATCACGCCTCAAAAAACAGAAGAGAAAGCTGAAAAATCTATCCCATCTGTTGAACAAAGCACGCAAGAACAACAAGATTTAATCGATTCATTAAAAAAGCTGCAAGCACAAATGCAAGAAATTACGAAGCAACCGATTAAAAGCCTTGATGATGCTCAAAAAGACATGAATACGGCACACCAATATTTACAAAATAAAGATGATCTCAAAGCCTCGGAGGCTCAACAAAAAGCGCTTGTTGATTTACAAAAAGGTAAGCAATCAGCAAAGCAAACGATGAAACAACAAGCACAACGCTTCACTAATTTCTTTCCTGTTTTCAGCGCAAGTAATCCTAAGGAAGATCCCTCCTCTGCAAATAAAGCTTCTCCTGATAAAAAGCACGATCCTCTAGGCAGATCTCAGGATCAAGATAATAATCCAATTGATTTATCAGGAAATGCATCCAATGCAAGACAAATCGAAGAAGAACTGAGAAAGAGAGCGGATGATCCTAATCGTTCCAATAAAGATTTAGATTATATTTATCGATTATTAAATATGTTTTGATAAACGGTAGTTATAAATATTTAATAAGAGATCAAAATGAAAAAAACATGGATGCTTTCAAAGACGGTTGTTGCAATATATGGTATTTGTGCATTCGTGCCTGTTGCCCATAGCCAACAAACAAATATCGACTATACACATAAGCAACAAAACGATATCCAACAACTTTTTAATCAAGCACATATTCAAGGTGTTTTGGTTATCGATAATAAAAATGTAATTCAAACTTTTGGAAATGCGTTACAACGAGCTCAAACCTATTATGTTCCGGCATCTACTTTTAAAATGGTCAATGCATTAATCGGCTTGGAAAATAATATTGCCAATCCTAATGAAATCTTTAAATGGGATGGCAAAAAACATATGCTATCCTCTTGGGAAAAAGACATGACCCTTGGCGAGGCAATGCGACTATCTGCAGTGCCTGTTTATCAGGCATTGGCACGCCGAACAGGATTATCTTTGATGCAAAAAGAAATTAAACGTATCCACTATGGAAATGAAACAATTGGTAATCAAGTTGATGAATTTTGGTTAGTAGGACCACTAAAAATAACTCCTGTGCAAGAGGCTCAGTTTGCTTATCAGTTTGCATACCAACAACTGCCATTTAAAAAGCAAGTACAAAACGATGTACAACAAATGGTCTTTATTACTCAGAAAAATGGAAATAAAATTTACGCAAAAAGTGGCTTAGGCGTGAATAAAAATCCACGGATAGGTTGGTTAACAGGATGGGTTGAAAAGCCTAATGGCAATAAAATTTCTTTTTCATTAAACCTTAAAATGAAACCTAATCTTCCACTTTCTTTACGTAATGATTTAACTTATAAATCACTAAAAATATTAAACATATTATAGCTTTGATTGGTTAATTGTATAATCATATCTAACCTAAACACTTTAGCCTCCCCTCTATGTCTGTTGAACAATATTCTAATACTAGATCTCTTAAGAAGAGTATTTGCTTATTCTCTTTTTTATTGGGGTTGATATAAAGCCACGTAATATCTTTTTTAACTGGTTTGAGGTTGGGCAAGTTACATAAACGATAGTCACCTGAAACTAATTTTTTCGCCAATAACCTAGAGGATTCAAGCCCAACCCCTAACCCATTATCTACTGAAGACAAAAGTTGTGCAGCTCGGGTAAACGTTAGGGTTTTCTGGGGTGTATAGGTAATATCATTATACGCGAACCATTCCTTCCAACTAATCCTGCTGAAATCATGATGAAAAAGGAACATCTTATACAAATCATCAATAGAATTAATTTGGTCATATATCGTTTTATGACAAAAGGGAAAGTAATAATCAGGCCCTAAATAAAGCGTATTTTTAGCTTGTTTTTCGGTTTCATCTAGGATGATGGCAAGGTCATATTGACTGTAAGTGTTATAGGAAAATTGTTCATTAGATTCAATGCGTATATTTTGAAAGCCCTCTGCAATAATTTTGAACATAAATGGCGATAACAGCTCTGACGCTATACCAGGAGGGCAAAAAATAGAAATCGTATCATTCTGTTTGGTAATGTACTGAATGCCCTTTTCGATCTCATTGATTCCAGCCTTAACATATTCCAGTAATTCAACGCCTGAAGGTGTTAGCTCCACCGCGTTTGTTTTGCGATGAAATAATAATACACCCAAAAGATCCTCTAGTTTTTTAATGGATTGACTGACCGCATTGGTTGTTAAGCAAAGCTTTTCACCAGCAGCTTTAAAGGATTGTTGCTCAGCAGATGCTAAAAACACATTAAATAAGTTTAAGGGAATATTCACTATCATCATCCTGTTTAAGTTCTGCTTCACCAAGGTTTAGTTTTTATAGATTGAGGACAATTCTATCAACGATATGATGAACATATCAACTCACTATAAGGATATGAACATGAAAATTGATCTTAATAACAAAGTTGCTTTGGTTACCGGTGCGGCCCAAGGTATAGGTTTCGAAACTGCTAAAACATTATGCCAAGCAGGTGCTCAGGTCATTATCAGTGATATCAATAAAGCTGCTGGTGAAGAAGCCGTAAAAAAACTTCAACAAGAAAATTATAATGCAAGATTTATCTATTGTGATGTTTCTTCTGATACAGACACAACGATCCTTATTGATAATATTATTAAACAAGATAAGTCTTTAGATATTCTGGTTAATAACGCTGGAATTATTTGTACTGGTGATGTTATTAATGTTTCTATCAGTGAATGGGAAAAACTATTTGATATTAATGTAAAAAGTGTCTTTATGTTAACAAAAAAAACCCTTCCTCACATGATGAAAAATAAATGGGGCAGAATTATTAATATTTCTTCAGTCGCTGGAGAAGTTGGCGGTGGTTTTCTGGGCAATACTTGTTATGGAGCTACCAAAGGCGCTATCATGTCTTTCAGCAAAGGCATCGCCAGAGAAGCTGGTCCATATAATATAACAACCAATACGATTTGCCCTGGCATGACTGGCACTTCAATTATTAGCGAAAATATGGATCAAGAAATTTACAAAAAAGCCATAGAATCTATTCCGCTTAGAAAACATGCCTTTCCACAAGATATCGCTAATGGGGTTGTATTTTTAGCTTCTGATCTAGCGAATTATGTGAATGGTGTGACCTTCAATATTGATGGTGGTTTGGTTCGTTATTAATAAATAAGAAAAAGGTATATTCAAATGAAAAAACATATTCATCAATTTTCTGGTATTAACTCTTTAATGGCTGGTGTATTTGAAGGCTTATTTCCTATCTCTGAAATTAAACAATATGGTGATTTTGGCTTAGGTTGCTCTGATGGACTAGCGGGTGAAGTCATTATCGATTGCTGTCACTTTTATGAAGCAAAAAGCGATACACCATTAAGAGATATGTCAGACCAAGAGCATATGCCTTTTGCTCAGATTACGACCTTTAATCCCGATAAAATCGTCAATTTTACGGATGTTAACAAAAGTAATCTTTATAACGAGCTTGCCAAATATACCCTTTTGGACAATGTCTTTGTTGCAGTTAAAATCCAAGGTGTTTTTGATACAATGCAAATAAGAAGACCAAAAAACCACAACAAAGCCTACAAAACAGCTCTTGAAGTTTCGCAAGATCAAGTGGTCGATCATTTTGAAAATAAAGAAGGTTCTTTGATCGGTTTTTGGACGCCTGAATTTTTTCAAAATATTTCTGTTGCAGGGTTTCATTTGCATTTTATTAACACAGAAAAGACTTTGGGCGGGCATATGATGGATTTTTCAATCTCTCAAGGTACTTTGTCTTATGAAGTTATACAGTCCTTAGATATTAAACTTTCTGATAAAGAATCCTATTTAAAGCAAGACTTAAAAATTAAAGATATGGATCAAATCATTAAACAAGTAGAAAACTAAAAACCAATCAAAAAAAATCAATCCCACAAGCTGATTGTGGGATTAAAAGCAAAATTAAGTTGATTATAACTCACACCATAAACGCATGAGATTATGATACACATTCGTTAATTCTAGGATCTGTGGGTCATTATCATTCATCCTGGTACGAAGTTTGATGATTGTCATATCGAGATCAAACAACACTTTGCGTTTGTCCGCTTCTTTAATCATAGATTGCGTCCAAAAAAAAGATGCCCAACGACTGCCTTTGGTAATCTTACTGACAGAATGAAGATTATACGTGGGATAAACAATCATATCCCCTGCAGGCAGTTTAATTGCCTGAGCCCCGCTGTGATCGTGAATGATTAACTCTCCACCCTCATATTCTTTGGGATCGTTTAAAAATAACGTTGATGACACGTCCGTTCGAATACGCATATTTGTTCCTGGAATAGGACGCAACGCATTATCAACATGATCGGGGAACTCCATCCCCGTATCATATCGATTAAACAAAGGAGGCACCACACGATACGGCATCACCGCTGAGTTAAAAATCGGGTTGCGCCCTAATGCTTTCAGAACTATTTCTCCTAATTCTTTACTTTCAGGAGAAGACTGATCAATTTGCACATTTTTCTTTACCTGCATTGATTGTTCGCCTGCGGTGACTTTTCCATCAACAAAAGTCGCTTTGGCAAATACAGAACGCACATAGGATAATTCTTCTGAGTTTAAAACCTCTGGAATATGAATAATCATGTTTCAATCTTGCTCCCCCTGATTGCATTATATATCGCTAAATTATTGCAACATATTTAAACTAAATAAAAATGCTCTGCCTGTAGACGGCGTAACGCGATTCCCAAACAAAGAATCGTAATTCAAGCGATTAGTAATATTGTAAATATTAAATGCAACTTTCCAATGTTCATCAAATTGATGAGAAAGCATCGCATCAATACTGACATTCGCAGGGGCTTTTGCGTTATTCGTATTGTTTAACCAAACATTGCCTCGCCAAGTCACCCCACCGCCAACAGTCAAATTATAAGGTGTGTCTGGCATAATCTTATATGTCGTCCACAAATTCCCTTGTTGTGTTGGGACATACTGAACACGATTACCTTTAGCACCCGCAGTTTGAGAAGATTTTACATCACTATGATAAGCAGCAAATCCACCGTAAACATCCCAGTTTTTCAATACATTACCAGAGATTCCCAACTCGATTCCTTCATTTCGAACCGTATCTCCTGAGCTGGTAACATCACCAGAAATTGGATCACTGACAATTTGATTACTTTTATCCAATCGGAATAAAGCTGCGGTTATGCCAACACGCTGATTAAGTAGGCTCCATTTACCCCCCAACTCGTATAAACGACTACGTTCAGGTTTCATTCCCCCTTGATTATCACGCATAGGCGCATATGAATTTGTCAAATACATCCCCAAAGGCGTCGTAGACATCGCCCATGTAAAATAATACATTTGATTTTCTGTTGGATTAAACATCAGACTGACCGTTGGATTTACGATATTATTTGTCGTTTCCATATTATTGGCACCCCACATGCCAGCGCCCCCTTCTGTACCATATTTGGCATTCCAGTTATCATAACGCACACCGCCTTTAATTGACCATTGCTCTGTCATCCAAAACTGATCGTAAATAAAGACACCAACATCACGTGTATGTCCTTTTCTTAACACTGGATCGCCAGAAGTTGCCTTTGGATCTCCTGGTAAAATTGAAATTGGATAATTAATATTCGGTGTTGGATTAACCAAGCTATTATTCGGTAATGGGGATGAAAATTGTCCATATGCCCTATTTTCACTGGCATAAGAAAAATCAACCCCAGCAATAAGCTGATGCTTTATGCCCCATGTATGGAAATTCGCAACTGTGGATAATACATTTTGAAACGACCATGTGCGTTGACGATAAGGGGATGGACCTGCTGTTGAAATAATCGCATCTTGCGGACGACCGGAGAAATATGGTCTCACACAATTTGCAGCCTGACATTGTGGGCGTGTCACAGAGAATTCACGACGATAATTTCCATAACGTGTATCATTATGAATTACAATATCTGGGGTTACATCATATTTTAAGCGTCCCGTTAATTGATGGTCTTGTGTTTGATCACTGTCCATCTTATTTCCGTACCAATTACCCCTTCTGATACCATATTCAGTAATAGGTCTTGCAATACTGGTGCCTGGCTTGGTTACAACGGGAACGCCATAATCTGGAATACGATCATCTTGTTGGTATACATATTGAACAACGTAACTAAGTTTTTTACCAAGACCAAAAGCAATCGAAGGTGCTAATCCCCAATGATGAGAATAGATGTAATCTCTACCTACTGCATTATTACTATTCCCTACACCGATAATACGGGCGGCTATTGAATCTGTGATTTTTTTATTGATATCAACCGTACCACGGTAATAATCACCATTTCCTCCTGTAAAATTAACATCATAACGATCTTTTAGAATAGGTTTTTTAGTAACAACGTTAATCGCCCCACCAGTGGTGCCGTTCCCAAAGACAGAAGAAGAAGGGCCTTTAATAACAACTACGCTCTCATAGTTAAAACTATCTCTGGTATAAACGCCAAAATCTCTTAACCCGTCCTCGTAGATGTCATTTTGTGCTGGGAACCCTCTGATGAGAAACTGGTTTCCTGACATTCCTCCTCGTCCCTCACCAACGGATGAGGTAACACCGGGAACATTCTTTAATGCTTCTTCGAGTGATTTGACATTTTGCTCTTGCAAAATCTTTTGTGGCACAACGTTAATATTTTGTGGAGTATGCATCACATCTTGTGGCATCAAATCAACCCCAGTTTCATGAGTTAAAATATTTGATGTTTTTTTTCCACGGACGAGAATGTGTTCATTTGTTGTAGAATTACCAGATTTTTCAGCAACACTCTCTTGTTTTTCGACCTCTTTTCCCTCTTTTAGATTGATATCTGTTTCCTGCGCAATGGCAGGGCTATTCATCAATCCGACCATTACCGTTGCCAAAGAAATGGGCTGAACAATCCTTTTTATACCAACTTTTTCCATACGCTGCTACTCTTCATAATATTAAGAATGATTATTATTACCTTATGTTATTAAGAATTATTATCAATAACATCCTGGAAACACAACCATCACATATACATAATATGAAAAAAGTGATTTTTTTATCACACAAAATTTTCATCTTCGTAACTATTTTGATGAATTATAAAATAAATAACTTTTTTTACGTAACCCTAAGTAAATATATTTCAAAATAAAATATCAAAAATATTCAAGTATTAAGAGGTTACTGTGTAGTTTAAAATAGCAGATATAAGACACCGTAAAGTAAAGAAATATGACAATATTTTATTTGTTTTTAATTGTATTTTATGAGGGTTATTTGTACCATCTTTCGTGATAGATATTCTTCAAGGAAATATCTCACAAATCTTTTGACCATTTTGTTTATGGTGCAAGATAGGTTAGTTTAAAAAAGCTCCACAAGCTCTTATTTACAACTCTAATAGCATTATATCAGCAATCATTGAAACTAATGATGATGATGAATAGATTTGGTTTGTGATCGATCATGAGCTTGGTTATCATGTAACGGATCATTTGAATGGTTTGAAACATTTTTTACAACTTCCTGGACATCTCATTCATTTCCTAGGCAAAGCTTATTCTCGCAGTAGAGAGTTAACTTGCGATCGTGTTGGTGCTTTTGTCGCTTAAAACATCTCTACATCCCGTTCTGCTTTGCAAATGCTGGTTTGTGGTAGTTCAAAATTGAATAACCAGATGCTGCGGAATATATTCTACATATTTTTTCTTTTATCCTCGCCTAGCAAAACGTGCTGAAGCAGTCTCGATTTGGTATGTATGTAATTTCAAAGATTTAGCTATAAAATAATCTTAAATTCTCCTTATTCTTTTATAAAACATATATATTCTGACGAAACGATGTAATATCCTTTTACATAAAATATATACATTAGAAAATTTCGAAAATAAGGAAAAAATGATGAATTACTGGTTAGTTAAATCAGAACCTGATGCATATTCATGGCAAGAACAATTGAAAAATAACATAGAACCCTGGACAGGCATTCGAAATCATCAAGCCAAAAAAAATCTTCAATCTATGAAAGCAGGTGATTTAGCCTTTTTTTACCATTCCAATGTGGGCAAAGAGATTGTAGGAATTGTCCGTATCGTTAAAGAATTTTATCCAGACCCCACCGACCCAGATCATAAATGGTGCTGCGTCGATGTCCAAACAGTATGCACTGTTCCAGTTCCCGTCACATTAAAACAAATTAAAACAATCCCAGAATTACAAGAAATTAGCCTGATTAAACAATCTCGTTTATCAGTCATGTCCATCACACCTGAGCATTGGCAATTACTCTGTCAATTAGGGCAAGTTTCAAGTCAAGATATAGACAAATAAAAACGTTTATATTTTATTCAACACGTATTATATAATAAATAAGTTTAATCATTTCATTGGAATTTTTTATGGCTATAAACGAAACATCAATCCCTGACTATATTCATCTTTATCAACATGATTTACCAAATGATCTGGATTTGGGATCAATCGTGGCTATTGATACAGAAGCTATGGGTTTGAAACATTATCGTGATCGTTTATGCTTAGTGCAAATCTCCAGCGGAGATGGTCAAGTTCATCTGGTGCAATTCATCCCAGAACATCTTGGCGGAAAAGGATTTTTAGCCTGCCCAAACCTTAAAAAACTTTTAGGTTCTTCGGCGGTTACAAAAATAATGCATTTTGCCAGATTCGATGTAGGTATTTTACAACATTCGTTGAATATTAAACTACAATCTGTCATTTGCACAAAAATCGCTGCAAAATTGGTAAGAACATTTACTGATAAACATGGTTTAGCTGCGTTATGTAGAGATATTTTAAAAATCGAACTTTGCAAACAACAACAAAGCTCTGATTGGGGGGCATTAACCCTTACCACTGAACAACTTGTTTATGCTGCATCTGATGTCTTATATTTACATCAATTATGGACTGCTTTAAAAGAGCTTTTGATCCGTGAAAATCGTCTAGAACTTGCGCAATCTTGTTTTTCTTTCTTATCAACCCGTGCTGACTTAGATATTTTGGGGTATGAAGAGCCTGACATTTTCCAACATCGCAGTTATTAGTAAAGTTATATTTGATCGCAATTCATAATCGTTTTATATAATAACCTTCATGTTCGACCCATTATTTTTTAAGTGCAAAAATAAATGACTTCTATCACTGATAATGATATTCATATTGCTTGCGAAACTTTGCTTGTTGAAAAACAAGGAATTCAAGAGCTTATAACTTCATTGCAGAATGATAATAATTTATCAGCAGCATTTAATCAAACTATCGAAAAAATTTCTACATTACAAGGACGCGTTGTCCTAACTGGGATTGGAAAATCAGGACATATTGCCAAAAAAGTACAAGCTACCCTTGCGTCTACGGGAACGGCTTCTTTTTTTGTTCATCCTGCTGAGGCTGCCCATGGTGATTTAGGAATGATTCAACCTGGTGACGTTGTCCTTGCCATTTCTGCTTCTGGTGAAACTGCAGAACTGGCCAGTATAATTTCACATACTAAAAGATTTGGGATTTTTTTGATTGCAATTTCCACTAATGCCCAATCAACCCTTGCTCGAGCAGCGAATATTTCGATGACTTTGCCAAAATCTAAAGAAGCATGTCCATATGGATTGGCACCAACGACGAGTACAATCATGCAATTGGCACTTGGAGATGCGTTGGCAATTACGCTTTTAAAAAAACGTGATTTTTCTGCGTCCGATTTTGGGATATATCATCCAGGCGGACGTTTAGGCAGTAAATTAAAGGCTGTGCGTGATCTTATGCACACAAACCAAGAAATTCCTTTGGGATCACCTGATATGCCCATTCTTGAGGCTATTATGGAAATGACAAGAAAAGCATTAGGGTGTATTGGTATTGTCACTACCGAAGGATTACTAGTTGGCTTAATCACAGACGGCGATTTACGAAGAACATTAGATAAAGATATCCGTAAATTGACCGCTAAAGATGTTATGAATACTAATCCTATGACTGTTCAAGAAGATATATTAGCCGCAGAAGCTTTGAGATTAATGAATAATAATCAACATCCAATAACCTGCTTATTTGTTACCAACCAACAGCATCAACCCATTGGTGTCTTACACATTCACGATCTTTTACGTGCAGGAATAGCATGACCGAAAAGAAACAAGATCAACCAAATTCATCCGCACAAATTGAAAGAACCGACTTTCAAGAAAAGCAAAAATATTTAAAACAGCGTGCGAATACTGTCGTTACCAGACGACAAGTGCCAAATGAAAAAGACATTCTACGACGTAAGAAACTTATCAAATGGACTAAATGGGTATTGCCTGCTCTTGCTTTGTTATTGCTGGGATCTATTGCCGCATGGCCAGAAATCGATCGTTTCATCAACACCAATAAGGCCGTTGTCAACGAATTATCACGAATTAAAGTCGAAAGTGGAACGATGGTTGGCGCTACTTTTCATGGTGTCGATTCCTCTGATAGACCCTATACTATTACCTCTAGTAAAGTAATTCAAAATTCAAATAACAGTAATATGATTCGTCTTGCTTATCCAAAGGCAGATATTTTATTACAAAATAATGATTGGATTATGGTTACAGCCAATAATGGTATTTATATGCAACATGAACAAGATTTAAATTTATATAAGAATGTTGTACTATATCGTGACGATGGTTTATTTATGTATAGCGATATTGCTGATGTCGCTTTAAAACAATCTGTAATTACCGCAAATGACTGGATACATGCGGAAGGACCTTTCGGTCAATTAGATGCACAGGCTTATTTTTTAGATATGCATACTAACATTGCTCAATTTAAAGGGCCTGGACGCCTTATTTTAAATGATGACAAGAATTCCTCTCCTCCTTCGCAACCTTCTAAAACGTCGGAATAATCCCCATGAATATGAAACGCTCTTTATTTTTGACTTTTACATCTTTGATGGGTGTGGGATTATTCAATCTCTCCCCTGTATTGGCTCAAAATATTGATTTATCCCATGGGGGGCAAATTACAGTGACTGCTCTGGGTGGATTTGATTGGGATCAAAATAATAAATCTGTCACCGCCTATGACCAAGCCAAAGCCGTCAGGGGAAATGTCACCGTTACAGCCGATCGTTTGGTCGCTTTATATCGCAAAAAAGCAGGATCAGATGATAATAAACAGCCCAAACCCGAAGGGGATGCTGGACAAAAAAATGGTGGAGATATTACCAAAAATGATTCTGGTTCGAATGAAATTTATCGTTTAAATGCGTATGGCCATGTACATATTTATACGAATACAGATCAGGCATGGGGGGACAAAGCCGTTTATGATATCGACCAAGCAACATTGGTATTAACAGGTAAAAATCTCAAACTGACAACACCTCAGAATTTAATGACTGCCAAAGATGCTATGGAATATCACTCTCAAACTCGTATGTCTGTTGGACGTGGTGACGCATCGGTAACAAATCTGAAAGATGGTCGTCGTATCACTGCTGACGTATTGGTAGGATATAGCAAACCCACTGATGAAAAAGATCCAAAGGCAAAAAGCACACCCGCAAACACACCCGCTAATAATAATGATGACATGACCCGATCTAGTAAACTTGAAAAGGTCAATGCTTTTGGCAATGTTGTCGTCAGAACGCAAACTGAAACGGTTCGTGGCGATCGTGGTGTCTATGTACCAGATACAGGCATTGCACGTGTCGTTGGCAATGTCCACATTACCAGAGGTGCGAATCAGTTAAACGGTAATGGCGCAATTATCAATATGAAAACAGGAATTGCTCATATGACAGAATCCCCCGGACGTCGTGTTCAAGGATTAGTGGTTCCTAATGAATCCAATAATCAGCCCAAATAATTAAGATTTACGTTACTGCTTTTATACAAGGTACTTACCCATTATGAATAATGTTGCTAGCCAACCAATCAATCCTGTTCATCCGTCAGAAAATAATGAAGGATTAGTTGCCACTAAAATTGGTAAAACCTATAAAAAGCGTTCTGTCGTTCAAGATGTGTCCTTGCGCGTTCATCGTGGCGAAGCTGTTGGTTTACTTGGACCAAATGGTGCGGGTAAAACAACCAGCTTTTATATGATTGTTGGTCTTGTTCAGCCTGATACAGGTTCTATCAAACTTGATGGTGCGGATATTACTAAGTTACCAATGTATCGTCGGGCTCGTCTGGGTATAGGATATCTTCCTCAAGAAGCCAGCATTTTCCGTGGGTTGAATGTCGAACAAAATATTATGGCTGTTTTAGAAGTCGTTGAACCTGACTATATAAAAAGGCAAGAAACCCTTGACGGATTACTAGCTGAATTTGGTATTAGTCATTTACGTCGTTCCCCTTCTTTATCTCTGTCTGGTGGCGAGCGTCGTCGTTTGGAAATTGCCAGAGCATTGGCCAGTGATCCGAACTATATTTTGCTGGATGAGCCGTTGGCTGGGATTGATCCAATTGCGGTAGGTGAAATTCGTGACTTGGTTTCACATCTGAAAGATCGTGGTATTGGTGTGCTGATTACAGACCATAACGTCAGAGAAACGTTAGAGATTATTGACCGTGCCTATATTATGAATAGTGGACAACTGCTAATGGAAGGGATTCCTTCCGAAGTTGTTGCTCATGAAGGTGTTCGCCGTGTTTATTTGGGTGAAAAATTCTCGATGTAATAACAATGACTAACTTTATCTATTTTTGATAAAGTTAGTCATTTTATAAATCATTAATCACTTCATTAACTTCTTACTATGTTGTTTTGTTTTTATTCTGCATCTTTCACTTAGTGTCGTCTTCTATTGGAAAATACCGAAAAGACATATAGGATTCAAATAAATCATTTGAGCATATTCAGCTGATTTTTGGACAGGATATAAAAAATCATCCAATAGATCATGCTGATCTATGTAAAAATTTTCTTCAACTTAACCAACTGTAAGGTTTGGTAATAACTTTTTATCCTTAAGTCTACCCCCTTTTTTGATCCGTAAGCAAATTGATACTTAAACACATTATCCAACCATGACTTATGAATAACAGGCATGTTAAACCTAAACATTAGATATTGAAAAATAATCAGATCATGCCTTAGTAAAACAAATTTTTATTATAACGTATCAATTGGATTACTAAGATATAAAGAATGAATATTTCGCATTTGCAAATCTTGATTCTGGTATTGTCGTTACTTGATAATTGTTTTATTAGCAACTAATTCATCGAAACATGGATATACAAAAATCATTATAAATGTATCGGTATAGTTGGACAACAAGATATAACAATAATCAATTAACTATTTATATCCTTATTGCCCTAGCCCCAAAAATCTTAAGCGCTACATTCTAAAGCTCAGTAGCTCTCTATAAGGTTATAATGTCTGCCATGGAGTGTCGAAATAATACGGATATCAGATATTTAACATTGCTTTGAACATACTTATCTTTTGTCCTTACTTTACCTTAGAAAAAGATCTGCTATATCTCTTTC
Source organism: Commensalibacter communis (assembly GCF_947179105.1). Taxonomy (NCBI): domain Bacteria; kingdom Pseudomonadati; phylum Pseudomonadota; class Alphaproteobacteria; order Acetobacterales; family Acetobacteraceae; genus Commensalibacter; species Commensalibacter communis. The sequence continues at coordinate 229,008 of NZ_CAMXCK010000003.1, read as the reverse complement.
TCATCGTGACATATTAACAAAGTAAGTTTCTCGATCATTATGCATTTTCAAGAAAAGCTCGATCAATTCCTCACGACACCACCCTCCATCCCCGACTTACAGGGATGGAAACGATTTTGTATAGAGTTCCTTTTCTTTGGGATTAAGGAAGCGCGTTCTTGCTTATTTGTAGGACTGTTTTTTCTTTCAATCTTTATTGTCCCCAAAAGTGGTATTTGGATCATTTCACGCTATGATGCGTTGCTGATTATTGCGATCACCATTCAATTATGGATGGTTTTTACAAAACTGGAAACTTGGGATGAGCTCAAAGCAGTGATGTTGTTTCATATTGTCGGTTTTGCCTTAGAAGTCTTTAAAACATCTGCGAATATTCATTCGTGGAGTTATCCTGATTTTGCATATACAAAATTTCTCAATGTCCCTTTATTTCTCTGGATTTATGTATGCAGCGATTGGCAGTTATATTATCCAAGCGTGGCGGTTACTTGACGTAAAAATCTATCATCATCCTCCATACATATTCGCTGTTATTATTTCTTTGCTAATCTATATCAACTTTTTCACGCATCATTTCTTAGGGGACTATCGTTGGTATATTGCGGCAACAGTCGTCGGGTTATACGCAAGAACTACCGTGATTTTTACCCCCTATGATCGGGAACGGAAAATGCCTCTGTTATTGGCCTTTATTTTAATTGGCTTTTTCATCTGGTTGGCAGAGAATATCATTACTTTCTTTGGAATATGGAAATATCCCAACCAAATCACGTCATGGTCAATGGTGCATACGGGGAAATGGAGTTCTTGGGCATTACTGGTAATCATGACATTTACGATTACCGTCTTTTTAAAACATATCAAAAAGTCCGTTTATGTACCGCAGTAGCCTCTAAGAAGTAAAACGGATACTATCATTTTTTCAATATAAAATCCAATATTAATCGTTGGTTTTAAAATATATTCAAACTAATTTCAATTCAATGTTGCACAAAAAGAAATAGGTCGTTAACCTAAGTCTATAAGATGTTTTTATCTGTTCCATAAGATACATCCGTATAAGTAAATAAAAAAATGGAGAGTATGAATGAAGATATCAATTTTTGGAAAAAAAATAGAAATCCCCGAATGGTTCCGTGAAAAAATTGAAGATACGATAGAAAAAACCACTCAAAAATATTTTGAGAATATTACCGACGTTTCTGTGACGTTTAATAAATTGCCCACCTCCTATACCTGTCAAATCCATGTCCATGCGTCCCGCGATTTATCTATTCGTAGTGAAGGCACAGCAACAGAAGTTCAAGCCGCCTTTGAAAGTGCTATTCAACATATTACCAAACGGTTGCGCCGATATAAAAGTCGTTTGTTAAGTCGTCGTGGAAAAAAAGCTGCTTACAATCAATTTGTTGAAGGGCGTCAATATATTATTCGCCCAGATCAAGAGGTAGAAGAGCAGGAAAACACACAGCAAGAGCAACTTGAACAAGCCATCAAAGAACGTATTATTACAGAAAAAGCAACTGAAATTGATACGCTTACTGTTTATGAAGCAATCATGCATCTCGATTTATCCGAACGTCCAGTATTGATGTTTAAAAACTCTGAAAATAGCCGCATCAATGTTGTTTATCGACATATCGATGGACAGGTTGTCTGGCTTGACTCAGGAACAAATCAATAGTTAAAGAAAAAGGGGGACATAAAATCCTCCTTTTTTTTATACGATTTAGTTATATTAATTTAATTAACAAAACTTGGCATCATTTCATGTTGTACAATAGCTGCAAATGCTGTCTTGGCATTGTCTGCGACTGCCATTGGTGTGCCATCAGCTGCATGGATTGCAAAAACCTCTTCACCATTAATGATGACTATTTTTACATAGGCCATTTGGCTGACCCCTAGTGCTTTAAGCTGCCCCTCGGTCAGATCACGAATATCTACGCTATTGTCATCTTCTTTGGTTGCAATCAACTTGGTTTTATCATTTGCCGTTTGATCACTCATGTTCATGATCCTTTTCATCAATGATATTGAAACTATTCTCAATCTATATTCTAATTGAACAAAATAATTTTATCTATCTTTTTCAATTGTCTGGATATTTCTTTCCAAACCAGAACGCTCTGAACGATTCCCGTCGGTGAAATTTCCTTTATACGCAGGAACTTTAGGCGCTGTCTTTTTACGAGCAGCTGAATTTTGTATGATTTCAATCCGTCGAACTTTCATTTCTGGTTGCGGACGACGAATATCAATATGCAATAATCCATTATCAAGCCAAGCACTTTCCACTTCTATCCCCTCTGCTAGCACAAAGGCGCGTTGAAATTGTCGCGCTGCGATCCCTCGATATAAAAATACGCGTTCTTGTGTCACATCTTCACATTGCCTTCCTCGTATGACGAGTTGGTTATCTTCTTGGGTGATTTGCAAATCTTCCATCATAAAACCAGCAACCGCCAACGTGATACGCAGGCTTGAAGAATCAAGTTGTTCAATATTATACGGCGGATATCCATCTGATGTGGATTTAGCCGCACGTTCCAAAATTTGTTCCAAATGGTCAAAGCCCAGGAACATAGGCGATGTAAAAAGCCTTCCTGACATGAAAAGCCCCCTCCTTTTTTATGAGCGAGACATAACTAAATAAGCCCACAATGGCACTTACTATTATCTATAATATGAGGAAAATACTGAAATATGCAAGTATATCCTGTAAAATTATGATTTATCATCATGACAAAATGTTGTAATATCAGCGCTATATTCTATATAAAATCTTAACAAACATCAATTATAACGGCATAAAATCAAACATGAATACCGAACCAAATACACCTGAAATTCTACCTATTTTAGTAGCGACCGACCCTTTTTTACGTAAAAAAGCAAGATTGGTAGAACAAAAAGACCTTGAAGAGGTCAGAAAAATTATACCGATCATGTTTGATACCATGTATGATGCAAATGGAATTGGGCTTGCTGCACCCCAAGTCGGCATTGGCTTACGCTTCTTTATTATGGATCTTGCCAAACAAGAAGATGAAAAAGAACAATATGTTATTCTGAATCCTGAAATTATCGAAGAGTCAGAAGAATGCTCTGAAGCAAAAGAAGGCTGTCTGTCAGTTCCAGAACAATATTCAGAAGTCATTCGCCCAGAAAAAATCAAGCTTCGCTATATGGATTTGGATGGAAAACAGCAAGAAATCGAGGCTGAAGAGTTACTGGCCAGATGTATTCAACATGAAACAGATCATTTGGACGGTGTGTTATTTATCGACCACATCTCTTCTTTGAAGCGCAATATGATTATGCGTAAAGTGGTAAAAGAACAAAGAAAACATCGTTAATTTCGACTATCTGTCTTTAGGAATATAAAATGCGTATAGCCTTTATGGGAACGCCTGATTTTGCGGTTCCTGCCCTGCATGCCTTACATCACGCAGGCCACGAAATTGTTGCTGTTTATTGTCAACCTGCTCGACCAGCGGGTAGAGGTCGAAAAATTCAACCCTGTGCCGTGCAACAAGCGGCAGAAGCTTTGAACATCCCAGTCTATGCGCCTTTGAAATTAAAAAAACAACCTGAAGAATTCGAACGATTTAACGCGTTAAATCTTGATGTGGCTGTGGTGGCTGCTTATGGTCTGATCCTGCCTGCTGAAATGTTGAATGCACCCAGACTTGGTTGCTTAAATATCCATGCCAGTCTCTTGCCTCGTTGGCGTGGTGCTTCCCCTATCCAAAGTGCAATCTGGGCTGGGGATCAGCAATCAGGGGTCAGCATCATGAAAATGGATATTGGGCTAGATACTGGGGATGTATATCTTGAAGGTGTTCTTCCTATTACACTTCAAACCACTGCACAATCATTACATGATGATCTTTCTGCGTTAGGTGGAAAACTGATTGTGCAAACAATAAAGAATCTTATTGATAATCCCTCATTAACACCAACACCACAATCAGAAGATGGCGTAATCTATGCGCGTCAATTAACCAAAGAAGATGGAAAAATTGACTGGTCTTTAAGCGCCAAAGAAATTGACCAACAAATACGCGCCTTAACGCCTTGGCCAGGCACTTATACCAATTTAGATGGCAATTTGCTTAAAATTACCAAAGCAACACTCAGCCAAGATAAAGGCTCAGTCGCGGCAGGAACCGTTAATCAAACCTCAAATCGTCTTATAGTAACTTGTGGCGATCAACACACTATAGAGCTGTTAGAAATTCAACTTGCTGGCAAAAAAGCCATGTCGGTGCAAGACTTCCTGAGAGGCTATACCATTAACTCTGGCACAGTTTTAGGTAAATAATGACAGTGGATATCCAAAGATGGGCCGTCAAAGTCGAATATGACGGCACAGAACTCGTTGGTTGGCAACGTCAGAAGAGTGGCTTGTCCGTTCAACAAGTCCTTGAAGAAGCCGCAGAAAAACTGTGTAATAATCAATACAGAGTCAGCAGCATTACTGCTGGTCGCACGGATTCTGGTGTTCATGCTTTGGGACAAGTTGCCCATTTAGACTTTCCAGCACATCTGCCATTCAATGCAAAAAAAATATGTGATGGGCTGAATCATTATATGAAGCCGCACGCTATCGCCATTTTGCAAGCTGCCCAAGTCGATTTGAAATGGAATGCACGCTTTACCGCAACACAACGTAAATATCGTTATATCATTCTTAATCGTCTCAGCAGACCTGCGTTAAATACAAACTATGTATGGCATGTCCGTAAAACATTAGATGTTGGTAAAATGTACAGAGCGGCTCAACAATTGCTAGGACTACATGATTTTACGTCTTACCGAGCAACTGCTTGCCAAGCGAACTCGCCAATTCGCAAACTTGATCGTTTCGAAATTTATCAAAAAGATGATCTGATTTATTTCGAACCTGAAGCACGTTCTTTTCTGCATCATCAAGTACGAAATATGGTTGGAACACTTAAAATGATTGGCGAAGGTTATTGGCCAGAAGAACAAGCCTATACCATCCTACAAGCCAAAGACCGCAGAGCTGCTGGCATTACAGCCCCTGCGACTGGATTATTTTTGACTGAAGTTATCTATCCAACTGATCCGTTTATTAGGCAGGTTTAGCCTGCTTAATTTGTTGTTGTAATTCATAAGCTGCTTGTGCCATATACGAATAATTACATGCAATAAAGATACTATAAATGACCATGCTTGCTAATATTAAACTGACGACAATCACAACCGATCTAGATGTCGTCGTTTGTAAGCCAACTTTGACAACAAACCAGCTTAACCAAATACTGTAAGCCATATACAAAACGCTGGCAAAGCCAAACAAAGCCATGAAAATATTAGGCAACCCGGCAAAGAATAACCCAGCAATAATGAAAAATAAGAAAAAGTCCAAAATCGGAACCCAAAAGCACCATAAAATTGCTACAACCGTTTGCTTCCAATTTGCTTCGTTATTCCATAAACTTGCGAAAAAATGAATAATCCCAACAGTAATAAGCAAACAGCAAATTTTAACCAAGAACATAGAAATGCTGATGGAAACCGCATGCATATCTTTGAATCGCATCATCAATATCGGTAACAGATTTACCGCCAGAGCCAATGCAATCCAAGGAGCCAAAGCACTTAAAACAGAATCAGAGCTATTCGAAAACTCTTGAATACCCTCACGTTTTCCTCTGCCTATCAAAAACATTCCACGAATAGTGCTTTTCACTTTTGCCCTCTTGATCTTTTATGAATGAGATGATTGCTCAAATAGATTTTCTATGACGTTCAAGTAAATCTTACTTAACTGATGTAAATCATGGACAGATACTGATTCATTTACTTTATGCATGGTCTGCCCGACAAGACCAAATTCTGCAACCGCACAATATTGTGAAATAAACCTTGCATCGGAAGTACCCCCACCAGTATCCAAACGTGGTTTGACTTCATTCACTGTATGAATAGCCTCACAAAGCGCTCTGACTTCATTCGCAGGTTCGGTTAAAAAAGCCTCTCCAGAAATAGCAACGTCAATTTTACAATGTTTGGCAACGCGATAACACTGGGTCGCTATCCAACCTTTTAATGCAGTGCCAATATGTAAATTATTAAAACGTATATTAATACGTGCTGTGGCTGTGGCTGGAATTAAATTGGTAACAGTATTTCCAACATCAATAGAGGTGACTTGCACTGAAGAAGGCTGAAACCACTCGTTCCCATTATCCAAAACAGGTTGCGTCAATGAGGTCAAAATGGTCACTAATTGATGAATAGGATTGTCGGCTAAATGAGGATAAGCAACATGTCCTTGAGTTCCTTCAACCTCAATCACAGCATTCAGGCTGCCACGACGGCCGATTTTAATCACATCACCAAGAACTTGTGCAGAAGTTGGTTCACCCACTAAACAAAAATCAGGAATATGGTTATGTGCTTGCATCCATTCCAGCACTTTGACTGTACCGTTTATCCCTGGCCCTTCTTCATCCCCTGTAATAAGAAAACTTATAGAACCAGCAAAATTACTTTGCTGAGATAAGAAATCTTCCACAGCAGATACAAAAGCAGCAATGCCACCTTTCATATCACATGCACCACGACCATAGATAACATCGTCAATGATTTCAGCAGAAAAAGGATCATTGTTCCAATGACTTTTACCCTCAGGAACAACATCTGTATGTCCTGCAAAGCAAAAATGAGGATGGCCGTTACCATAACGTGCAAAGAAATTAAGAATTCGATCTTGACCTTCCCCATAAGGAAGATCGAAGATTTCAAATCCTAGTTTCTTTAATCGTGCCTTTAAAACGTCTTGGGCACCTGCATCTTCTGGGGTAACCGATGGACAACGGATCAGTTCTTGTAATAACGAAACTGGATCGCTCATAATATAATTACCCCTAAATATTCTTTTGAAGAAATTAACTTCTTAGCAAATCATTAATGGATGTTTTTGAACGAGTACGCTCATCAACACGTTTAATAATGACCGCACAAGCCAATCCTGGCAATGGGTTTCCTGTTTCGCTGGTTGCTTGTTTCGGAGGCAATGTGCCAGGAACGACCACTGAATATGCAGGAACGCGCCCCATAAATACTTCGCCAGTCGTGCGATCAATAATCTTGGTTGACGCTCCCAAGAAAACACCCATAGACAACACACTGCCTTTTTCAACGACAACGCCTTCGGCAACTTCACAACGTGCACCGATAAAGCAATCATCTTCAATAATAACAGGGGCTGCTTGTAAAGGTTCCAATACGCCACCAATCCCAACGCCACCACTGATATGACAATTTTTACCAATTTGAGCACAGCTGCCAATGGTTACCCAAGTATCAACCATTGTGCCACTATCAACATAAGCACCAACATTAACAAAACTTGGCATTAAAATAACGTTTGAAGCAACAAAAGCAGAACGACGAACAATAGAACCAGGAACAGCACGAAAGCCTGCTTGTTTGAATTCAGCATCGCTCCAATTTGCAAATTTCAATGGAACCTTGTCATAAGCTGGCACGCCGGCATCATTTTTCATGCCAACATTATCATATAAGCGGAAAGACAATAAAACAGCCTTTTTCAACCATTCATTGATTGTCCAACCTGAGTTTCCAGGAGTTGCCACCCGTAACTCACCAGAATCTAACATGGATAATGCTTTTTCAATAGCGTCCCGTGCTGAGCCAGATGTTGCAGGGGAAATATTGGTGCGATCTTCCCATAATTTTTCAATTTCAGCTTGTAACAATGAATAGTCTGCCATTCTTTTCTTTCCCTATAATGTTAAAATAAAATATTCAAATAATTGCTAAGAATGATTAGGACGAATAATCGTACCAGATCCCCCTTCGGTAAACAGCTCTAACAAACATGCATGAGGAACCCGACCATCCATAATCACCGCTGCTTGCGCACCTGCTTTGACCGCTTCAAGACATGTTTCAATTTTTGGAATCATCCCACCTGTAATCACACCATTGGCAATTGCTTCTTTGGCTTCTTCTTCGGTCAGTTCAGAAATTAAATTTCCGTCCTTATCCAAAACGCCAGGAACATCAGTCAACATAAATAATCGGGAAGCACGGACGGCACCTGCAATCGCACCTGCTGCAATATCCGCATTGATATTATAGGTTTGTCCTTGTTTATCCATACCAATCGGCGCAACAACGGGGATAAGGCCTGAACCTGACAATGCATATAAAACTCGTGGATCAATACGCACCGGTTGTCCAACCAATCCTAAATCAATTGTACGCTCTCTTTTGATCGAATCATCCCAAACATGTTTCATCAATTTCTGAGCTTCGATTAGTCCACCATCTTTACCAGAAATACCGACAGCCAAAGCACCTGCTTGATTAATTAATGTTGCGACTTGTTTATTCACAGTTCCAGCCAGAACCATTTCAATCACATCGATAATTGCTGCATTCGTAACACGCAATCCATCAACAAAAGTCGTTTCCACATCCATGCGCTCTAGCATCGCATTGATTTGTGGTCCACCACCATGCACGACAATTGGATTAATTCCAACTTGCTTTAATAAAGCAACATCATTCCCAAATGCGTTTGATAGTCCGTTATCGACCATCGCATGACCACCATATTTTACAACAATCGTATCACCTGTATAGCGTCGCAAATAAGGCAATGCACGGGCAAGCACACTGGCTTGTTCATGGGCCTCTTTGGCAGCCTTTTTTACAGAATCCAATGATTTTTGTTTGGTCATAATCTTAAAATCCTAATTATCGCGTAAGATTAAATTAATCTTGTATTAACCTTACTAGATCTGCTCTTAACGCTTCAATACCAATATTTTTCTGACTACTGGTTACTCGAATAAAAGGATAAGCAGCAGTATGCGTTTTCATGACTTCTGAAATTTCTTTTTGTTTTTTATCTAATTGTGCAGCAGATAATTGATCCGCCTTTGTCAACACAATTTGAAACGTTACCGCAGCACGATCCAACAAATTCATAATATTATGATCGCTTTGTTTCAACTCTATACGTGCATCCAATAATAGCATGACACGTAACAAAGTTGGTCTGCCACGTAAAAACGCAAACATCATTTTTTGCCAGTCACTTTTAACATCCTTAGATGCTTTGGCATACCCATAGCCTGGCATATCAACAAAAACTAACTTTTCGCCGATATTGAAGAAATTAAGTTGTTTCGTGCGACCTGGTTCGGAAGATGCCCTTGCCAACATTTTCCGACCAGTAAGGGCATTAATCAGACTGGACTTTCCAACATTGGAACGCCCAGCAAACGCAACCTCAGGTAAGGTTGCTGGCTCTAATTGATTTAAACGCTGAGCACCAAAGAAGAATTTCGTCTCTTGAGCGAACAATACTCGCCCTGCTTCAACTAGTCTTTGATACTCTGCATCGTCAACAGATGGTGGTAATAATTCACCCACGGTCTATCCTTTAGCTGCTTTGGTTTTCGCTTTTTTCGCTTTGGCATCCATACGTTTTTGAATAACCAATTGCTGTAATGCTGTTAATGTGTTGTTCCAACTATAATAAATTACCAAACCTGCTGGTTGTGTAGCCAAGACCACAGTGAAAATAATTGGCATGAATTGGAACATTCGTTTTTGAATAGGATCTAATACTGCAGGATTTAACTTTTGTTGCAAGAACATCGTTAATCCAAAAATTAACGGCCAAATACCAACATGTAAGAACGGAGAGATCGCAGCAGGATCAAAAGGCAACAACCCAAATAAATTGAATATATTGGTTGGATCAGGCGCGGATAAATCGCGAATCCAGCCAAAAAACGGTGCGTGGCGCATTTCAATCGTGACATACAAATCTTTATACAAACACCAGAAAATTGGAATTTGAAGCAAGATTGGTAAACATCCACTGGCAGGATTAACCCCTTGTTCTTTATAAAGACCCATCATTTGTTGATTCATCAATTGTTGGTCGTCTTTATACTTTTCGCGAATTTCTTTCATTTTAGGCTGTAATGCCTTCATTTTGCCCATTGAATGAAATTGCTTTGAAGCCAAAGGATAAAATACAGCCTTAACAATCAAGGTAAAGGTCAACAATGCCAACCCAAAATTGCCCCAAAAATTATTCAACCAATCTAGGACAATGAAAATAGGATACGTCAAAAACGCAAACCAACCAAAATCAACCGCTTTCCAGAAATCAGGAATATGATATTCTTTTTCATATTGATTTAAAAGTTCGACAACTTTGGCGCCAGAGAACACATGTCCAAAAGTTGAAACCGTTTCACCAGGGGCTGCAACCATTGGTTGACGTGATGTGAACCCAACTTGATAAGTTCCCTTTTCAACACCATCAGTATTAATATTTGCAGTTTGATCGGCATCTGGTGTGAAACCGTATACAACACTAACATTTTTATCTTGTTGTGGAACAATTGCTGTCAGCCAATATTTATCTGTAATCCCAGCCCATCCACCGGTTGTATTTTTGCTCCATGAAATATCAGAAGGGGCTTTTGAATCTTTACGGATGGTTTCATAAGAATATTGTTCAAGACGTTTATCAACAATACCAATAGGACCATCATGCACCAAATACCCGCTTAACTCTTTTGGAGTATATCCACGGCTGACACGACCGTAAAAAAATACAGAGACAGGTTTATCCGATGAGTTAATTACTTTTTGTTCAAATTTGAACATGTAATTTTTATCAATCGATATTGTTTTCTCAAACTTTACCCCTTGCCCATTATCCCATGTCATGGTGATAGGGTGCTCAGGGGTTAACTCTTTTTGATCTGTTTTCCAAACTGAATTAATATCTGGCAATTTAGTGGTATCATGTTCAGCATTCACCCAACCCGTCTGCACATAATTTGCATCTTTGGTTTTTGGAGCTGAAAGAACGCGTACCAAAGGCGAATCTTTTTGAATTGTTTCACGATAATTTTTTAAAACCAAATCATCTAATAAAGCCCCTTTGAGGTTCAAAGAGCCTTTAACCTGATTTGCGTTAATAGGGATTCTGATATCTGGTCCAGCTTCTGCAACAACTTGAGTTGATGACGATTCACCTTTTTGTGTTGTAAGCTTCGTTTGCTCTTGTTTAACTTGTTGTGTTGTATTGTGTGTTTCTTCTTTTTTAGGGGTAAAATACTCGAATGCAAAAAGAAGAACAACAGAAAGCAAAGTCGCCAGAAAAAAGCGCTTGTTATCCATTCAAAGCCAGCCAATCATTCATTGAATTTAAAAAAATATCGCTCTATTTTTTAGGAGGAACAGGATCTTCTCCACCCAAATTCCAAGGATTACACCGCAAAATACGCCATCCACCCAACATGATTCCTTTGAATACACCATGGGTTTGAATAGCTTTTTGGGTATAATGACTACAAGATGGGTTAAAACGGCAATGATGCCCAAGTAATGGGCGTAACGTGAGCTGATAAATATAAATCAAACCAATGAATATTCGTTTCATTTACTTATTTAATGCGACCCCAGCTTTGCGTAAAGCCCAAGAAAAATCCTTAACAATTGCTTCATACGGTTTTTGATAGGTGTTTTTTCGCCCAATCATCACCATATCAATCCCTTGAAAAGCATTTTTTTGAGCTAGTTCTTGCATCACCCCCCGTAATCTTCTTTTAACACGATTACGAATGACAGCATTGCCAACTTTTTTAGTAACGGTAAACCCTACTCTACCTGCTTCGCTATCATTACGATGTAATAATTGCAAAATAACACTCGATGTAGGGACTTTCTGACCGTTTGCAGCTACATTCAAAAATTGTACCCGCTTTTTCAAACGCAAGACCGGCTGGAGCTTGTTACCTGTATCAGTCAACAACTTTACTCGCTTTAACGCCAAACCCTATTATGCAGATAGACGTTTACGTCCTTTTGATCTGCGATTAGCAATCACTTTGCGACCGCCAACAGTGGCCATACGTGCACGGAAACCATGACGATGTTTGCGAACAATTTTAGAAGGTTGATATGTACGCTTCACGAATTCTCTCCTTTAAAGCCACTGAGAATAAATTAACTCTTTAACAATATTCTCAGTTCTAAACAAATAATTATAGTCCTAAAGAGGTGGTTATAATCTGAATATATAAAATCGTCAATCTAAGTCCATAGGCAGAAATGCTTTTTTATGCTATTTACAAGAAAATAATTTGTTTTCCATAGGAATTTTCAAAGATGGCGACGACTCAACCCCCACCATTACAGAAGAAAACTATTTTTCCTTATGTTGCCAGCATCACATCAGGGATCATTTTATGTGTCCTAGCCTTCTCTTTATATGATGCGACCCTACCAACATGGTTTATCTTTATTTTTATGGGATTATATTGCACCTTAATCCTATTGTTTGCGATGAATTTTTATCAAAAAAAAATAACCAAAATCGAAGTAACTCAACAGCAGCAACTTTCTGTTCTTAGACACGATGTGAAGGGATTACTATCTCCTGCACTATTAATGGCAGATCGTATCTTGTTAAATAAATTAGCTGATGAAAAAACCTTGCAATCTGCAGAATCTATTGCACAGTCAATTGAAAAAGTTGCTGATTATCTGAAAGAAACGAAAAAATAAACTTAACTTGTCAAGTCAAAACTTTGTTCCAATAACAAGTAAATTTCATCATCTGAAACGTTACCATTTAGCAAGACACTGACCCAATGTTCTCGATTCATATGATAGGCGGGAAAAATATCAGGTTTTTGCTGTAAAAAATAAGAATATTCGGGATCGACTTTAACATTTAAAATGTCAATCCGATCTTCAGACTTTAAACCAAGCTTGATGCCTGAAACATTCATCAATAAGCCATACCATTTTCTATTTTTACAATGTCTTAATACAGCATAGTCAGGAAATTTGATCCATGGATAATCAGGAATAGTTCCAAAATGTTCTTTGGCATGTGCAAATAAATTTTGCCTATTCATGATTATCCATAAAGTCCAATTAATAAGAATCGTTTTGGATTAGCTCAATTTTGTAACCATCTGGATCTTCAACAAAAGCAATGATGGTCGTACCAAATTTGACAGGTCCTGGCTCTCTGGTTACTTTCCCGCCAGATTTACGAACGGCTTCTACCACACTATTGATATCATCAACACCAAGCGCTAAGTGACCAAATCCTGTGCCCATATCATAAGGCACATCATGCCCCCAATTATAAGTCAATTCGATTTCAGCTTCGCCCGCTGCGTTATCATCAAAACCAACATAAATAAGTGTATACTTGCCTTCGGTCACCTCTTTACGACGAATTTCTCTCATACCAAGAGACTGATAAAAAGCTAAGCTTTTCTCTAAATTATGAACTCGAATCATTGTATGAAGATAAGTAGCCATTTTGTTTCTCTTTCATTTTAAATATTTTTGTTTAAAATTCTCTGGATGATAACTTAACAGAAATATCCCATTTTCATCAGCCAGACGGATTACTTCCTCCTGCTGCACGATCAGCGTGCCACCAGCTTCAAAAGCGATCCCTCTTAATCCAGATTCACAAGCTCCGATTACCGTGCGTGGTCCAATTGTCGGCATATCCGCCCGTCTTTCTTGATCAGGTTTTACTTGTTTAACTAAAATAGCACCTAGACCTGGCTGCTGACAATCCTTAGCTCTTTTAACCATAGAATCTGTGCCTTCCATTGCTTCTACAGCAATGACCAACCCATTTTGAACAATGCATCCTTGGCCAATATCTAATCGTCCTAACGCTTGATTAACTTCGATCCCCTTAGCAATATCTTGTAAGGCTTGAGTATCAGGTTGAATTTTTCCATACACACCTTCTGTCACAGGGTCTAGAAATTCATGCGCACCACGAACTTTGAATCCCTCTTCGTCGAATACACGAACCAATGCTGCCAATAAACCATCATCTCCTGCAAATAAAGCTTTACCTATTCGAGCAAGGATTTTGGCTCCCTCTGCATCTGGGCGTAAATCACGCCAAGATGGTCGCTTAACAGGGCCAATTAGCACAATATCTTCACAATGATGTTCACGTAGTGCCGACAAAATCCGTCCAGCTGCTGCTAAACGAACATATTCATGTGGCCATTGTTCAATAATTTCTGGTTCAGCAAAATCTTGAAATCCAACAATAAAAACAGGATGTCCCATCGCAAAAACAGCCTCTGCAACCTTACCTGGCAAGGGTCCACCACCAGCTAAGATTCCAACGGCTGCTTTCTTTTCAGTAAATTGATTTTGCATCTAAATGCTTATTTATCCTTCTTTTTCCGAAGAAGAAATCGAACGCCCCACTTTGACCAATCCACGGCGACTAGGTTGTTCAATAAAATCAATAATTTGTTGAACTTTCTCAATATGACCGAATTTTTCTTTTACGATTTGTAAACGTTCTTCGAAAACACCATGCTGATCTTCGTCCCTAGGAAATAAATGACGATATACGTTTCTTAAAATATGAAGCTCTTCGTTAAGCACACCATTACGTTTCAGCCATATCCAGTGCATCCCAACTAAACGTGCACGATTTCCAAGAACACTACCATAAGGGATAACGTCAGATTCAACTCCAGTGACACCACCAATTAATGCCGCCTTACCAATTCTAACAAATTGATGAATTGCTGCAGAACCCATTACGCGAGCATCATCATCGATTTGAACATGCCCACCTAAAACGACGTTATTCACAATAATAACACGATCACCAAGATGACAATCATGTGCAATATGAGCATTCACCATCAGCAAACAATCAGATCCAACGATAGTCACCCCTTCACCCGATTCTGTGCCACGATGGATGGTGACTTGTTCTCGAACGACGGTTCTATTACCAATTATACAACGTGTCGGTTCTCCTTTATATTTCAAATCCTGAGGGGCGAGACCAATTGTGCTAAATGGATAATATATAGATTCTTTTCCAAGAACCGTATGACCATCTACAATAACATTTGCAATTAGCCTGACACCATCTTCAATCACAACATCAGAACCTACAGAACACCAAGGACCGATATAAACTCCTCGACCTATTTTTGCCCCAGCAGCAATAACCGCAGATGGATGGATCTCACTATCATTCATAGTAGCGTTTACTGTATCTACCAGGATTTCCTCCATCTTTTTATATTATATATAAACGTCATAAATACTTTATTACAATTTCACAGAATAAAATAATGCTGTTTCTTTACTAACCCATAATCATTGCACTAAATGTTGCTTCTGCAACAGAAACACCATCTACTTTAGCAATACCACGGAATTTCCATACATTCGCACGTTGGCGTTCTTTTTCAACACCAATATGTAATTGATCGCCAGGTCCAACGGGACGTCTGAATTTAGCATTATCAATTGTCATGAAATAAACAATTTTGCCTTCAAACTCTGCCCCTAATGTTTTAACGACTAATACTGCAGCAGTCTGAGCCATTGCCTCGATGATTAAAACACCAGGCATTACTGGACGGCCAGGAAAATGCCCCTGAAAAAAATTCTCATTCACTGATACGTTTTTAATTCCTGTGGCAGATAATCCTTTTTTGACATTGACCATACGATCAATTAATAGAAATGGATATCGATGTGGAATAGCACTCATAATGCCTTCAATATCAATAACAGGAAGGTCAATAGCAGGATCTTGTGCTTCTGGTGAAACACCTGTTTTATTTGCGTCTATGTTCACTTTATTCAACCACTTATAAATTATATCAATCTTTTAATAGCTATCTTAGTTATACCGATTTTATCAAAATCATCAATTAACTTTTAATTATCTTCTTTACCTTTTGATGATTTTGCCATGCGCCTTAAAAAAGCAACATTTTTGAAAAATTCCTTGAACGGCATCGCGGGGCTCCCAATCACATCTGATTTTGCTTCAACATCAGACATAACGCCACATTGCGCCCCTACTCTTGCATGATCACCAATATGAATATGACCAATCAATCCTGCCTGAGCTGCAATGGTAACAAAATCGCCGAGCTGGGTCGAACCAGATATACCTGCCTGAGACACAACAATACAGCAACGCCCCATTTGCACATTATGTCCAATTTGAACCAAATTATCTAGTCTGGATCCCTCACCAATGATGGTGTCTCGAACAGAACCTCTATCAATGGTTGAGTTAGCCCCAATTTCGACGTCATTCTGAATCACAACTTTGCCAATTTGGGGAATGCTAACAAACCCTTTATCTCCAACTGCAAAACCAAATCCATCCTGACCAATTCTGGCACCGGGATACAAAGTCACACGATTACCGAGCACAGAGTGACTCAAAGAGACATGATTCCCAATGCGACAATATTCACCGATTTGAACACCCTGTTCAATCACAGAGTGAGCACCAATAATACATTCTTTACCAATATGCACACCATTCATAATGACCGCAAAGGGTTGAACCTCTACACTAGGGTCAATGACAGCATCAGAATGAATATAAGCAGTAGGATGTATTCCTGGCTTAGCTTTATTTTTGGGATAGAACAAAGTCGCAATCTTTGCCCATATCAAATACGGGTTGGACGTTACCAAAGCAGCACTTGTTTCTGGAACTTTATCAGCAAAAGCAGGGGCTACAATAACGAGCCCAGCCTTTGTCTCAGCCAATAATGGCAAATAACGCTTGTTATCTAAAAAACTAATTTCTGCTGAAGTTGCAACCTGTAAGGGTGCAATTCCAGAAAATTTAACTTGGTTAACATTTTTACGAGGTGGTGTGAGTTGAGCACCTGTTTCCTTAACTAGATCGTCAATAGTATAAGGACCTGTTTTTGAAAAAAAACGGCTGTCCCCAGGATGATGATTTTCTTGCTCTATACTCACGCGATACACCTTTATTTCTTACTATTGTCCTGTTGTTCAGGAGCTTTTTTTACAACACTATTTGCTGCAGCTTTTGGAGCCGCATCAGGATTGGCTGTTGTCGGCATAGAACCACTTTTAGCTAATTCTTCTGGATCAACATCAGCTGCAGGAATAAATACAGAAGATAGATTTTTATTCAACTCTTTTGCAACTTCGTTACTGATATCTAGCTCGTTCACACTCAACGCAACCTGTTCACGATGTAATACTAGATTCATATTGTGACTCTCAGCAACATTTTGAATTAATATAATTAATTCACGCTCAACTTGACCAAATGCAACTTGTGCTGATTCTTGAATGATACGGCTGCGGTTACGAAAATCTTTTTGTGCATTCATGACGCGGGCTTGCAATTTACGTCCACGCTCTTGAAGTTGCGCATCCGTCATCGTTTTTGCTTTAGCTTGGATTTGTTGCTGTTCTGCTCTCCAAGCTTTTTGTTCTTTTTGAACATCTTTTTGCAACTGATCTCGACGTTCAACCAAAACTTTCTCTGCTTCACGAGCAGCAACCGATTGACGCATAACATCTGGAACACTAATAACCCCAATAACCGCTGTTGGTGGCGTGTTAGATTTTGGTAAAGGCGCAGGTTTAGGAACAGGAGGCAATGGTAAAACAGCTTGAGGCTGATTTTGCATGTCGCCATCTTCGCCACCTTCATCAGCTGGCGTAGGTGCAGGTGCCATAACTCTTGGTGCTGCAGTATGTTTTACAGCTGCTTTTGGCGCCGTTGAAACAGGCTTAGGTTGACTATTTTTAGGAATAAACCAACCATTATTCGCATCTTCTGCATGTGCTGCTATGGTAAGGGATGGAACTAGAAAAGCCCCAGCAACAGCAATATATAATCCAAACTTATTAACCATTATTCATCCTTAAAATTGTTGTCCAAACCCAAACCGTACTAATTGAGTGCGATCATGCTTTTGCTTAACAACGGGATAACCAAAATCAACATTCAACAGCCCAAATGGACTTTTCCAAGAAACGCCAGCACCTGTACTCACGCGGGGTGATAAACTGTCCCCATAAACACCGGTATATTTGTCACCATCATGTGCAGAGTTCGTATATCTATTCTTAACTCTTAAGCCACCCAATGCACCCATATCAACAAAATAACGACCGCTTAAGCCAAGATCCCTTGCTGCAGGCATCGGGAAATTAACTTGCGCAGAAGCCGTATACATAAAACGTCCACCCAAGAAATCTTCTTGAGTATGTGCCCTGTTATCCCCTCTTTTAGGTATCCCGTGACTTCGTGGACCAACACCACCATCATAGAAACCTCTTAGGTTATTACCACCCAAATAGAAGTTATCAATAATCATTGTATCGTCTTTATTGCCCCAATCAGCAATATAACCAGTACCCGCAGTCAAACTTAATGTCCAATCACGATTACCTGTTAAATCATCCAACGGGAAATAATGGGATGCATCTAATTTACCACGAACATACTTCGCATCACCACCAAGCCCCGCAAGATCACCGCCAACTTTAACCAATGTTCCAGTATGAGGATTGAAACGGGCGTCTCTGGTGTCATACGCAATGGTTGTGCTTAATTGAGATAATAATGAATGTCCTTTTTGATCCAAAATATAATACGATGAATCATCCCAAATATCGTGGACACGACGATCAATAATCGAATAGGTCCATTGTTGAGACAACACATTATTAAAAGAATAGCCTAAACGAAATGAAGCCCCAAAACGATCTTCACCATAATTTTGATAGGTTTGATAACTGTTTTGAATATAAAATAGATCAATCCCTGCAACCATATTTTTATTCAAAAAGTAAGGGTCGGTTACAGATAAATTAACTTGCTTTGCATAATATGCAGCCGTTCCAGAAATTCCAGCATCAACACCAGTACCTAGGAAGTTCCTTTGTCTTAATCCAATATTCCCTAAAACACCTGAATCAGTAGAGTAACCACCACCTAGTGAGAATTCACCCGTTGGTTTCTCTTGAACATTGATCGCAACCACACGTTTATCAGCTGCAGATCCTTTAACTTGCTGAACTTTTACTTCTTTGAAATATCCCAAATCATCAACTGCCATTTTCATGTATTTTTCAGTTGTATTGGTATACGGATCATTCTCAGCAGCAGGCAATTCACGACGAATCACATTGTCTTTGGTGACCGTATTGCCATTAATGTCAATACGTTCGACGTAAACTCGAGGGCCTTCCATTACATCAAATAAAAGATCAACTCTTTTCTTTTCTGGATTACGTGCAATTTCCGGACGAACCACTGCAAAAGGATGACCTTGAGACTGCAATGTTTCCTCGATATTTTTAGCTACGTCTTCAATTTCCTTACCATCATAAAATTGACCTTTACGCATGGCGATCATTTCTCTAACTTTTTCAGGTTTCACCCCTTCTAAATTAGAACGTACATCCACTTTATTCAAACGATATTGTGGACCTTCGCTCATGGTATATGTGATATAAAATGATTTGTGGTCAGGTGACAATTCGCCTGTTGCATTAATCATTTTAAAATCAACAAACCCATTGCGGATATAAAAACGACGAATCAACTCGGCATCATATTTTACGCGTTCTGGGTTATATTCATCAGAAGACGATAAAAAGCGATACCAAGCAGTTTCTTTAGAAGATGTCACTTGTGCTAAACGAGCTTCGCTAAACGCATGATTTCCAACAAAGGTCAGCTTTTCAATAGCTGTTTTTGGGCCTTCGTTGATTTTATAAATAACATCGATACGATTTTTTGACAGGTGAATTATCTGAGGCGTGACTGTTACTGAGTAACGCCCTTTGGCAGCATACATTGCCAAAATGCGTTTACGGTCTTCTGAAATTAACGCAGGAGAATATACAGCTCGCGGTTTTAAAGAAGTATATTTCGTAAGGTCTGCATCTTTTAATTTTTTATTACCTTCAAAAGCCACCACGTTTACAATTGGATTCTCTACAACTTTGATTTGCAAATCATTGCCAGAACGATGGAAGGTAATATCCTTAAACAACCCAGTTGCATAAAGGGTTTTTAAAGAACGATCTAACAAATCCTTGTTAAAAGGATCTCCAGGCTGTGCCAACATATAAGACAGCACTGTAGGTGTTTCAACACGATCATTTCCAATCACTTGAATGGATTGAATGATACCACCTTGTTTAGTTACGTGTTTACCAACATTCCCTTTCTTAGCATGATGAGCGCTTTTTACAGCTTTCTTAGCATGCGAAGAATGAGACACATTACCTGTCGTTTGCGCGTGCAAAGCACTGCATACAAACGGAAACATACATACAGAAGCAAACAGAGCCGAACGTTTACCTGACAAATCAGCCACCCTTTTTCACTAATGGAAATCCACCAAATTGCATATCACAAGATTTTTTATAACTAAATATAAATCATCTTATTTTATTCTTATTTCGTGAGTAACCGTTTTTTATACCTTTTGACAAGTCGTTACTTGCAATAAACATCATAGAATTTAATTACTGTGACCTGTAAGCCAACGAAACCACGAAAGTTGAGTCACATCGTTATACATTGAAAATGCAAAAAGTAGTAATATTAATGCAAAACCCACTTGAAAAGCGCGCTCTTGTATCGGTTTTGGCACAGGTCTTCTGAAGATGGCTTCGAATACATAAAAAACCAATCTTCCACCATCAAGTACAGGAATCGGAAATAAATTAATCAATCCTAAGCTAATGGATAAAAGCGCCATGAAATTAACCAGATCAGCAAATCCCCCTTTGGACACTTGACCTGATAATTGTGCAATTTTAATGGGACCGCCTAAATCTTTTGCTGATCTCTGTCCTGTTATCATTTGACCCAGACCAACAAGTGTTTTTTTACTGACATCCCATGTTTCTTGAACTGCAGCGACAGCTGCCCCACCAACAGACATTGGTTTACCAGCAATGATATTAATGGCTAATTGAACGCCTAACTGACCAACCTTTTTCCCATCATTCTCTTTGCTACCAATAGTAATGGGTAAAGTAACCTCTTTACCATCTCTTTTAACAGCGATCGTCGTTGATAAATCAGGATGTTCTTGAGCATACATGACAAGATTTTCAACACCAGGATGATTAATATCCCCAATTTTTAAAATAACGTCTTTGGGTTGTATTCCTGCTTTCGCTGCTGCACTATCCGCAATAATTGCTTGAGCAACAGGCTCACCCAAACTATGCTTACCGACCGTGACAAATAAACCGAAATATAAAATAATCGCCAATAAAAAATTAAAAATCGGTCCTGCTGCAATAACAATAGCTCGACTTCCCACATCTTTCCCGTGGAAAGTCTTACCTTCTATATAAGTCGCTCTTTCTTCTTCACTAACATCTTCTGGATCAGCAAATCCATGAGGTCTGACATATCCCCCCAATGGGATTGGACAAATACGCCATTCAGTGCCAACCTTATCATGCCAACGATATAAAGGCTTGCCAAACCCAATAGAGAACACATCAACATGTACTCCGCGCCACCGTGCAGCCAAATAATGCCCAAGCTCATGGATAAAAACGAGTACGCCTAAAACAAATACGAATGAAATAATCATTCGCAAGAAATCATATATAGCCAACATTGACATGGATTTACCTTAAATTAATTCTTCATTTACATACTGTTACGATTTTTAATCCATGCTTGTGCATGTTTTCTAGCTTCTTGATCCCAATGAATTACTTCTTGAATACTATTGGCAACTGGGGCACCCAATTTTTGCATGACGGCTTCAACCGACTCAGGAATATCTAAGAATCCAATTTGTTCTTTTAAAAATGAATCAACAGCTACTTCATTAGCAGCAGAAAGAATGGTCGGCGCACACTTACCCTCTCTTAACGCCTCACGAGATAAGCGTAAAGCAGGGAAACGCACTTCATCAGGTGCTTCAAATTCTAATTTTGCAACTTGGGTCAAATTAAGACGTTCTACATTTGAACGCATTCTATAAGGCCAAGCCAAGGTATGCGCAATAGGAATACGCATATCAGGAGCCCCCAATTGTGCAATCATACTGCCATCTTCGTATTGCACCATACTATGAATAATAGACTGCGGATGAATTAACACATCAATTTTATGCTCTGGCATATCAAATAAGCGGGCTGCTTCAATAATTTCCAAACCCTTATTAAACATACTTGCGGAATCAATAGTGATCTTAGCCCCCATTGTCCAAGTTGGATGTTTCAAAGCCTGCTTTAACGTGACCTTTTTCATATCCTCCAAAGAAGTATTCCGAAAAGGACCACCTGATGCCGTTAAGATAATTTTCTCAATTGACTGGATTTGTTTATCAGCCATTGATTGGAAGATTGCATTATGTTCAGAATCAACAGGCAACAGCGTAGCACCTGCCTCTTGAACTGCTTTCAACATCACATCACCCGCAGAAACCAACGCTTCTTTATTTGCCAGGGCAACATATTTACCATTCTTGACAGCTGCCATTGTGGGCTCTAACCCAATAGCACCTGTAATCGCTGCCATTGTCCAATCTGCAGGAATTGATGCTGCTTCTAAAACCGCTTGTCTTCCACCACTGACTTTTGTTGAATGGCCTGATAATAATTCTTTTAATTCAGGTAAAAAATGCTCATCAGCAATAACGGCATATTGTGCATTAAGAGCAATAGCTTGCTCTGCAAGCTTTTTTACATTCTTTCCACCAACCAGCGCAATTGTTTGAAATGAATCTGTATCTTGCAATAACAAATCAACCGTTGAACAACCAATGCTGCCAGTACATCCTAATATAGAAACCGTTTTCATCTTGAAATATCCTTGCACATAATTGAATTAATACTTTATCTAATGATTGTCAAAGGAAGGAATATAGGCTGTTGATCGCCCACAATTTTTGTTGACAATAGTGAGCCACCCCATTTATCCAAACTTTTGTCAGCTGGCAAAATACAAGAAATAAAAGCAACAAAGATTGAAACAAACAATAATGCATCAAAACGATCCAATACGCCACCATGGCCAGGAATGATTTTACCAGAATCTTTCACACCCAATTCTCGTTTTAATTTACTTTCAAGCAAATCACCAATTTGTGCAACAATGCCCGTGACCATTCCAAAAATAGCTCCACCGATATAAGCTGGATAAAACCCACCACAAAGATAACCCACAATGATACTGCCAACACAGCCAGCGCCAATTAATCCACCAATCGCACCCGACCAAGTTTTTCCAGGAGAAACAGAAGGAATTAATTTTGGACCGCCAAAAGTTTTGCCTGTGATATATGCAAAGCTATCACTCGCAATAACAACAATGACAATAAAGATGACAGCATGCATTTCAGATGCTGTCATAAAACGTAACCATAACAAGGATATGCCCGCACCACCAATAACAACAGACCCGAGCCACAATTGAGGGCCAAAAATAAAAGGAGCCCATCCAACAATTAAAATTGCTGGCCACCACATCCCTTTGATAACCGCTGCATAAGCAACCAAAGGCCATATTAGAAATACCGCAACACGATAATTAGAAAGCTTCTTTTTAAATAAATTCGCCCATTCCACAGTCATGGCAACGCTGGTAATACTCAGCAAACCAATATAAAACCACTGCCCATAAATAATACAAAATAAAGCAATTGGAATAATAACAAGAGCGGAAATGATACGTAAAGGCAAATCTTGCCAAGAGGGTTTTGAATTATTTATCACTAAGTGTTAATCCTGGTCTAGAACCAAAGCGCCTATCGCGACGAACATAGATATTCAAGATATGATTAAAATGTTCTTCGTTGAAATCTGGCCATAGCGTTTGAACAAACACCAACTCTGCATAAGCAGATTGCCACAACAGAAAATTAGATAGCCGACATTCACCACTGGTTCTGACAATCAAATCCGGATCAGGAATATCAGGTGCAAATAAATATTGAGCAAAAACATCTTCAGTTACTTGCGCCAAACTTATCTTATTCGCCTGCACATCACTAGCAATACGTTGAACGGCCTGAATAATTTCCCCACGCCCTCCATATGACAAAGCAAGCGTTAAAATCAAACGCGTGTTATTTTCAGTCAGCTGTTCAATTGCTTTAAATTCACGTTGCAATTTCTTATCAAAACGCGCACTGTCACCAATAATACGCACGCAAACGCCTTCTTTGTGTAATTTACGTGCCTCAAATTTGATATAATATCTTAACAGAGCCGTTAAATCAGCAACTTCCTCGGGCGTTCTACGCCAATTTTCAGAAGAAAAAGCATAAAGCGTCAACCACGGAATATTATTCCGAATTGCCGCTTTGATACATCGTTTAACAGCTTGCGCTCCTTCTTTATGTCCTGCAACTCTCGGCAAAGATTTTGCTTCAGCCCATCGACTATTACCATCCATAATAATTGCAACATGCCGAGGCAGAGATTTAGGTTCAGACAATTTTAAACATTCGTTAGTTTTATCCAAAGGAAAACAAGCCATCACAAGATATCATTTCGGTCTATCAGGCTAAACTTGCTTAATATCGCGTTCTTTTTCAACAAGAACTTCGTCAATTTTATTGACATATTGATCGGTAATTTTCTGAATTTCATCAGACCAAACTTTTACGTCATCCTGACTAATATCACCATTTTTTTCAGCAGCTTTGGTTTTGTCCATTCCATCACGACGCACATTACGCACTGCTACTTTTGCAGCTTCCGCATAACGACCCGCGGCTTTTACCATTTCATTACGACGTTCTTCGGTTAATTGAGGAATTGGCACGCGAATAAGTTGTCCATCTGGCATTGGATTTAATCCCAATCCACTTTCACGAATGGCTTTATCAACCAGACTGACTAAGCCTTTATCCCAAACTTGAACGGTTAACATTCTTGGTTCTGGTGCTGCAATAGAAGCTACTTGAGTAATAGGGGTAACACTTCCATATGCTTCAACACGAATTGGTTCTAGCAAAGCAGCAGTTGCACGACCTGAACGTAAGCCAGCCAAATCATGTTTAAAAGAGTCAATCGCACTGCTCATACGACGTTCTATGTCTTTTTTTAAACTATCAATATCATCAACCACAAAAGAAATCCTTTTTAACAAATATTATATTTAATGAACTAAGAATTAGCTTCAGAAACAACGACTTTTGTGAACGTGCCCTCATTATTGATAACACGGCTAAAATTACCTTTTTCGTGCACATCAAAAACAATAATTGGCAATTTATTATCACGAGCCAGACTTAATGCCGTTGCATCCATTACATTTAATCCTTTCGCCAAAGCCTCTGTGTAGGTCAAGATATCGTATCGTTTAGCTTCTGGATTCTTCTTAGGGTCTGAATCATAAACACCATCGACCTGTGTTCCTTTTAACATAAGGTCGCAATCCATTTCAATAGCACGTAATGCAGCAGCCGTATCCGTAGTAAAATAAGGATTTCCCGTGCCAGCAGCAAAGATCACTACATGTCCTTTATCCATATGACGCATTGCCTTATCACGAATATAAGTTTCAGCAATCTGCGGCATAGAAATTGCAGACATGATATAACTATCTATATTATGCTGTTGCAAAACACTATTCATCACAACCGCATTGATGACAGTTGCCAACATCCCTGCATAATCACCTTGAACTCTATCCATGCCTTTAGCAGCAGCAGTCATACCACGAAAAATATTTCCCCCACCAATAACCAAGCATACCTCTATTCCAGCATTTGCAACGCTTGCAATATCTTCAGCAATTGCGTTTGCAATTTCTGGATCAACACCGTACATCCCTCGCCCTAACAGAGCTTCGCCAGAGATTTTTAGTAACACACGTTTAGGGGTATCATTTTTCAAAGAATTAATCATTTTTTCACATCTGGTTTATAGTTATAGACGGTAAGAAATACTACAACAGCATCACTATTTTTAAAAGGATGAAATCATTTTTATCAATGTTTCCTGCCTTAAAAACAAATTAGTCTTCAAGACCAATTGCTTTTAAACGCGCTGATTCACCATCCCAGCCTTTACGCTCTTTGACAATCAGGAATAAATGACATGGTCGATCCAATAAATGATTTAATTCTTTACGTGCTCTCTCGCCAATCATCCGTATTTTTTGTCCCTTTTCACCGATAATAATTGCTTTGTGATTGGCACGTAAAACATAAATTGTCACATCAATGCGAACAGATCCATCTGGCCTTTCTTTGAAACTCTCAGTTTCAGCAGTCACTGAATAAGGAACCTCTTCATGCGTTTGCATAAAGATTTGTTCCCTGACTAACTCAGCCGCCAATAAACGATCAGGTAGGTTTGTTAAATCATCCTCTGGATATAACCAAGGACTTTTTGGAAGAGATTCTGCCAATGCATCTAATAAATCATCTACACCACTACCGGTTTTGGCACTAACCATAAAGCTTTTTTCAATAGATAAGATAGAAGTAATTTCTTGGGTCAATGGCAGCAATTTTTGTGGATTTATTTTATCAATTTTGTTAAATACCAACCAAATACGACGGGAATTCTCTTTCAAATGGTTAATAATATCTCGATTTTCATCCGTCAGCCCAAGATTGGCATCGATTAACAACAACGTAATATCTGCATCCACAGCACCTGTCCAAGCGGCTGCCACCATCGCTTCATCAAGTTTTCTTTTCGGTTTAAAGATACCTGGCGTATCCATCAATAAAATTTGAGTTTGTTGACGCATCACGATCCCCAAAATACGCATACGCGTGGTTTGTGCTTTTGGACTAACAATCGATAATTTAGCACCCGCCATTTTATTTAATAAGGTTGATTTACCCGCATTTGGTGCCCCAATCAAAGCCACAAACCCACAATGCATATTCTTTATCCTACTTTTTCTTGTTTTTAATTAATTCTAATTGAAGAAGCAAATCTTTGGCTGCGGCACTTTCTGCTGCACGTTTATTACCCCCTTCGCCCCTACCTTCATGGTTTTTCACAACAACTTTAATAACAAAAATTGGTGTATGAGATGGGCCTTCTTGAGAAACCAACTCATAAACAGGCAGCGGCAATCCTCTGGCCAATACCCATTCTTGCAACGCTGTCTTAGAATCTTTTGGTGGTAGAGACTGTGATTCAATAATTTCTGCCCATACTTTATGAACCAAATTTTGAACGGGTTTCAACCCACCATCTAAATACATTGCACCCAAAATCGCTTCAACAGCATCAGCCAACACACTATCTGTATGATGCACACCGGCTTTTTCTTCGTGCGAGGCCACATGAATAGCCTCTGAAATATTCAAAATCGCTGCAATTTGAGCCAAAACGGTCTTAGAAACCAAATGCGCATGTCTTGGCCCCAAATCCCCTTCTTGTTCATTGGGATATCGTTTTAATAGCCATTCTGCCATCACCAGCCCCAGCACGCGATCACCAATAAATTCTAATCGTTCATTTGAACTGACGCGTTTTACCTTTTTACGGGAAGAACGATTCTCGTAAATGGCAGAACGGTGAGTAAGTGCTTTTTGCAATAATGCCTTTGATTGGAATGAATAACCTAACTTGCTTTCCAAAGTTTTCTCTGAAAAAGCAAGATCCTTTTGCATATCTAATGTCATTTTACAGTCTTAAATAATCGGTTCCAACGAATTTCTTGGGGCCAATGCCAAAATTGCCAAACAGGATATTTGCTATCATAAGAATAAAAAATAAATTGAACTTTTCCAATAAGATTTTCAATCGGCACAAAGCCCAGATAATTTTCGGTATTAGGATCGTTAAATCGACTATCTGCACTATGATCGCGATTATCGCCCATCGCAAAAAAATGATCTGTAGGCACATGATAAGGAATAGTATAATTTGGATTGATATCCCCATTACATACCAAATCTTCACCGCAAGGATTAATCATTGCTTGTAAAATCTTATGCTCTACGATCGAACCATCTTTACGCGGCAAATATTCGGTATATAGATTTTCAGTAATTTCTGGTTTGTTTGGCGATTCTTGATATGTATATGGCCCATCTGAACGACGGTTAACGGGTTTGTCATCAATATATAAAACACCATTTTTAACTTGAATTGTATCACCAGGCAAACCAATCAATCTTTTTACATAATAATCAAACGGTGGTTTTGTGCTTCTAAATACAACGACATCACCCCTTTGAGGAGGGGTATACCAAATACGTCCTTTAAAATCTGGCTGTGAAAAGAAGAAGGAGTGCTTTGAATAACCATAACTATACTTACTGACAAAAATATAATCCCCAATCAGTAACGTCGGTATCATGGACCCTGATGGAATATTAAAAGGAGCAAATAGTAAGCACCGAACCACAACAATAATAACGACAGCCCAAAACACTGTCGATACCATCTCCATCATTCCCTTTAACCCTGTCGACTTTTGCTTTGTTCCATCAGGATTTTGATTTGCATCATTATTTAAATTATTATTCATACTCTCTTATCAATCACGTTACTTTGATACCTATTATTTATATTAATATGAACGCTATCAAGCCTTACTTAGTATCTTATCTATTCCTTGTTAGGCAATAATTCAATCATTACTTGTGCAAATGCATAAGGATGTTCATCGGTCATCGTTAATAAAAGATTGGGTTTATATCCATCTTTACCCAATGCTCGCAATCGTTCCAATGCGCCGTTCGTCAATTTTAAAGAGGGTTGACCACTAGGTAAGTTAATAACTTCAATATCGTGGTAAAAAACCTGATCGTTAAATCCCGTTCCCAACGCTTTGGCACAAGCCTCCTTGGCTGCCCAGCGTTTAGCATATGTTCCTATACGGGTTTGACCATACCGCCCTTCTGCCTTTTTAATTTCGTTTGATGTAAATATACGTCCCTTAAAACGATCACCATGGCGTTCTAAAACGGCTTCAATACGCCGCATATCACATAAATCAGAGCCTATACCTACAATCATTCTTTATATTCCTTAGCTCACAGATCGCTCTACGTGAATAATACCTTTGATAACTTGTAATCCCAAGACCAAAGAATTCAAATGCTCAACGTCTTTCACTTCAAGATCTAATAAGATTTCAATGAAATCGATATGTCTATTCAAAATCTTCAAATTCAAAATACTGCCATTATACTGAGCCGTACGATTTGTTATACTTGCCAATAATTCGGAATTATTTTCGCCTACAACTTTAATTCGACCCACATAGTTTTTCTTTGAATCAACATGACTCAGAATATCGTAATCCCAATCCATACTCATAAAACGTTCCGGCATAGAAGCATAATTACTTAACATCGCACAGGATTTACGATGCACGGTAATCCCCTTGCCTGTCGAGACAATCCCCACCACTGCGTCCCCAGGCAATGGGTGACAACATCCCGCAAAATGAACATTAATGCCTTTTTCCATCCCTTTCAAAGGAATGACATTCTGGTGTTGTCCACCCATGCTGGATACAGAAGAAGACGATGATTTCTTTTCGCTTAAGCCTGGCACAAAACGAGGCGCTCTTTTCGTAGGCCGTAATTCTGGATAAGCGGTATAAACGACGTCTTTGGCTAATAAAGCGTTACTACCAACCGCGACATATAAATCCATCACAGATGATTGTTTCAAAGGTTTCAAAACATTTTCAAGAATTTTTTGTGATCCATCAACCCCTTCTTGACGAAATGCTTTTGCCAAAGCAACGCGGCCAGCTTCGATCTTAATTGCTTTTTGCTGACCACTTACAAAATGACGAATGCGCGCTCTGGCTTTGCCTGTAACGACAAATCGTTCCCAAGAAGGAGAAGGATTTCCCTCTCTGGCAGTCATAATTTCAACTTGAGCACCATTATGAAGCTGCTCTTTTAATGGAACCAATCGACCATTAACCTTAGCACCAACACAACGATCCCCAACTTGGCTATGCACTGCATAGGCAAAATCAACTGGTGTGGCACCACGAGGTAACTGTATTAACTCCCCTCTTGGCGTAAAGCAAAAAACAGAATCTTGATAAAGCTCTAACTTGGTATTTTCAAGAAACTCGTCTGGTGCTGCTGAATCCTCTAAAATATCCAACAAATCTTGAACCCAACGTAACTTTTTAAACTTGGGTGCAATTTCAGCAACATTAGAGTTAAATTTTTCTTGATTTTTACTAACAACAGGTAGTTGTTTATATACCCAATGAGACGCAACACCATTTTCGGCAATATCATGCATTTCACGCGTACGAATTTGGATCTCAATACGTTGGTTTCTCGGTTGACGTAGCGTAACCCCCGTATGAATACTTTGATACCCATTAGCTTTAGGGGCTGAGATATAATCTTTAAATCGTCCCGCCACGACGGGATAACTGCTATGCACCACACCCAAAGCAGCGTAACATTCTTCTTTGGTCCCAACGACAATACGGAACGCCATAATATCGGATAATTGTTCGAAAGCGACTTGCCTTCTGTTCATTTTTTCCCAAATAGAATAACAAGATTTCTCGCGACCAGTAATATCGACATTTCTTAAACCTGAATTTTCACAAAGCTCTTTTAATTCAACACAAACCTCTTCAACAATATCTGCCCCTTGACCACGCAGATAATTTAGACGCGCTCGAATAGAAGCATCCCCTTCTGGTTCTAAAACAGCAAAGGCTATATTCTGAAGTTCAGTTTTTACATTATCCATACCGATACGCTCTGCCAATGGCGCATATATGTCCATTGTCTCGCGCGCAATCCGTTGCTTACGGTCTAAGCGTTGCACATATTGCAACGTACGCATATTATGCAAACGATCCGCAAGTTTTACAATTAAAACGCGGATATCTTTGGACATCGCCAACACCAGCTTGCGAAAATTTTCAGCTTGTTTGGTTCGATCTGATTGCAATTCAAGACGCGTTAACTTTGTTACACCATCAACAAGGTCCGCAACAACAACGCCAAATTCTTTTTCAAGAAATTCTCGAGTTACCTCGGTATCTTCGATTGTATCGTGAAGTAACCCTGTAATAATAGAGGTAACATCAACCCTTAGATGTGCCAATATATTCGCAACAGCCAAAGGATGAATTATATATGGCGCTCCATTATCACGAAATTGTTTTTCGTGAGCTTTAAACGCAACTTGGAACGCCTTTTCAACAAGTGAAAGATCTGATTCAGAATCATATTTACGAATATGTCTAAGTAGACCTTCGCAATCAATATGATCGCTTTCACTTAATGCTGTGGGAAGATATATATTTTCCACTTCTAACCTTGATACTGATAATAATGCTTATAGTATATAATTAAGCATAAAAACCAATAAAAAAACAAGGATGATACTAAAAATTTTCAGAGCCAGAAGAACGTCTACGATCTAGTTCGCTCATAATTTCATTAATATTTTCAAAAGAATTTTGTGACATGTTGCGTTTTTCTTCTTCTGCAGTCACATCTTGCAAACCAAAGATATTTTTTTCAGTTGGAATTAAATCAACAACTTCTTCGTCCACAGGCTCTGGTTCTGGTGCTCTAGCAAGTGAACGAATAATATCACTTTTAATGGCATCTAAGTCGAGTTTTTCTTCGGCGATTTCACGTAAAGCAACGACGGGATTTTTATCATTGTCGCGTTCTACTGTTAAAGCCTCTCCTCTTGAAAGGCTACGTGCTCTTTGTGCTGCATGCAAAACAAGGTCAAAACGATTAGGGATTTTTTCAATACAATCTTCAACAGTAACGCGTGCCATAAATCTAATATCTCCAGATTTGAAATTAATCTTTAGATTTTATTCTATCTCAATTAAAAAATCAAATATCTTCTTATTTTTCGTCTAAATAAGGTACGATTTCTTGATCTTTCGGAAGCCCAGCTATTAACTCATCTACACTTTTATGTGATATAGGGTGCTTCCAATGCGGACATACATCTCTTAAGGGATATAGAACAAATCCCCTTAGATGCAACCGTGGATGGGGAATAATTAACCTTGTCGAATCCTCAATAATCTGAGCGTTTACATCCAAAATATCTAAATCCAGAGGGCGTGCTTCATTGACTTGTTGACGCACTCTTCCTGCCTCTGCCTCTAGTTTATTTAATGTCTTTAACAACTCGATTGGTTCAATTTCTTTTGTTAATGCAATGACCCCGTTGACATAAAGGGGTTGAGATGATGGTGGAATTGGGCTAGTTTGGTACCAAGAGGATTGTTTTATAGAACATTTTAACTCTGTGGACAGACGATGCACAGCTTCTTGACACATACCATAAGGGGTATCAGACCAAACACCTGATAGATTACTTCCAACTGCTATAATAATCATAATTTTTTTCTTATACAAATTCGTCACTTAATTGAAACACATTAAGAATATTACCACTACACTATCTGCGGATTGATTAATATCAATTATAGTGAATTTTTTATAGTCGATCATTTTATTTTAGGATTATTTATATGTTTTTTAGAGAAAATGAAAAAGTTTGTCTATTCATAGATGGAGCGAATTTATATTCTGCCTCTCGGAACTTAGGATTTGATGTTGATTATAGAAATTTACTAACTTTTTTTAGAAATCATTGCAATGTGATCCGCGCTTATTATTACTCTGCGGTTCTGGATACAGAAGAATATTCCCCCCTTAAACCGCTAACCGATTGGTTGGCCTATAATGGCTTTTTCCTTGTCACAAAAAGCGCACGTGAATTTACCGATCAAAATGGTCGCAGAAGAATTAAGGGAAGCATGGATATTGAACTTGCTGTTGATATGATGGAAATTGCCCCCCATATCGATCATGCCGTTTTATTTAGTGGGGATGCTGACCTTCGTCGTTTAGTTGAATCCGTTCAAAGACAAGGCGTGCGGGTGACCGTTATTTCATCCGTCAAAACCAACCCTCCTATGGTTGGAGATGAGTTGCGTCGACAAGCAGATCAGTTCTTGGATATTGTCGATATTGCCCCAGAATTCACTCGACGAACTGGCGACAGTAATCAACAAAATGATATTCCAAATCCAACAATCCCTTTTACAGATTAAATTCAAATCTAGATAATGATTAATTTACCCATACAGCCCGAACATAATTGCTCTTTATGCCCTCGATTAATGGAATATAGGGAAAGTAACAAACAATTATACACCACAGGATGGAATGCCCCTGTTCCGCCATGGGGCGATCAAAATGGAGAATTTTTAGTTGTTGGCCTCGCCCCGGGAGTAAAAGGAGCAAATCTTACAGGTCGGCCCTTTACAGGTGATTATGCGGGTATGTTACTTTATAATACCTTAGTTAAGTACGGTTTTGCGAAGGGAACTTATAATGCTGATCCTAACGATGGATTAACCTTGTCAAATTGTCGTATTGTTAATGCTGTGCGATGCGTTCCCCCTGAAAATAAACCTACCTCTCAAGAAGAGAAAAATTGTCGCTCATTTCTACTACAAGAAATACAACATATGCCTAATTTAAAATTTATTTTGACATTGGGTGTTGTCGCACACAAAAATATTTTAGCTTGTTTTGGACGTCCCTTGACCAGTATCAAATTTAGACACGGACAATTTTTTCAGATTAATGAAAACATTACGATTATCAATAGTTATCATGTATCACGCTATAATACCAGTACTGGCGTATTGACTACCGAAATGTTCGAAAATGTTATTTTGCACATCAAGGAAAAAGTCAACCTTACTTAAAGCTATTTTTTGAACAAAAATTTCCAAATGATTAGGCCAATAACCCCAATCACCAAAAATATATATACAATTAAAGGTGAAATAGCCAATATACCCTCTGCTGTCATCTTTTCCCGCTCTAAATAAAACATGTGATTGTTAATCATACCCTGCTAATTTATAATTTAATAGTAGATATTTTCTTGTCTTATTGATAATAATAATCATTATTAATTAATAACAAGATTACAACTATGAACAAAAACTTATTTTCTTTTTTCAGAATTTGCCATCAATGGTTTGGACTTATTGGAGGATGGTTTTTGTTTGTATTATTTGTATCTGGAACAATTTCAATTTATGATAAAGAGATTACACAATGGATGCAACCCGAGTTAGGAATGTACGCTCCAACAGCATCCGTTTCCAGCACAGCATTAGATCAAGCCTATGACAGTTGGAAGCAACATAAACAAATTCGTAAGAATCTAATTGCACTTCCCTCATCCCGAGATCCATTTATCAGAGTTCTACATGCCCAAGATAATATGTTACAGGGGAATGTCATCCATCCTCAAAACGGAAATATTATCCCTGTCAGAGCAACCGGTGGAGGATATTTTATTGATAGTTTCCATAATAATTTATTTATTGGTCGTTTTATTGGAGGTGCCATTTTATTGATTGTGGGGATTGCCTTTATATTTGTTATTATCTCTGGTGTGGTTATTTATTTACCGAAAATAGTAAAAAACGCTTTCTTTGTTTACCCCAAACCTCATACAGTGCGTTTTAAATCTGATTTACATACAATCAGTGGTTTTTTCTTTTTACCTTTTTTATTCGTTGTTGCCATTAGTGGCGTTTTGTTTTTGGCACCTCGCTATTTACCCAACACTCAGCCTCTACCCAATGCTGTTCAGACAAAGCAACATAAAGAATTTTCACAACAATCAATACGGCCAGATCTTTTAACTTTATTGAATAAAGCACAAATTTATTTTAATACTATGCCTGGCGCGATCTTATTTACCAAAAAAGAAGTAAGATTTATCGAAGGCGATGAAAAACAAATTGCTCGACTTAAGAATTATGTTGCTTTTGATAAAAAAACACAACAAATCAGCTCTTTCTCCAAAAAGCCCACTATTATTACTTTGGTTAATCAAACATTACTCGGTATTCATACTGTTCGTTCAGGCGGTCACTTTTTTCGTGTAATCTTTGCAATTATGGGCATAGGAAGTTCTGTCTTAATTGTTTGTGGGCTGTTATTTTATTCCAATCGAAAAAGAAACAGCCTAATATCGATGCATTCTATACCTCAACGATTATTTTATAGAATAACAGAAGGCATTACTATTGGCATTATTATGGGAACATTAATCGCAATGATTACTTTCCTATGGTCAAACCGTTTATTACCAGCAGAATTATCAACAAGAATAAATTGGGAAATTAACTGCTTCTTTATCAGCTTTTTCTTGGTATTAGGGGTTAGTATTATGGGATCGATATTGGGGAAAATTAAATGCACTTGGCTTAACCTGACATTTATTTTTTCAGGATTATGCCTTCTTTTACCTTTTTTAAATTATATACAAACAGCACCCTATTTTATCGCAGCCATACATAACAGTAATTACTTATATCTCATCACCGATGCTGTAATTTTCATATGTGGTATTATTTTTTTACGATTATTCTTTTACATTAAAAGCAAAGGGATACATTAATGTTTATCTTGGTTATTTTTATCAATTTTCTCAGCATATTTTGCTTTATATGTTCAATCAACACGATCAGAACGCGTTATAAACTTAACCCCAGCTCTGGTATGGAAAGCATTTATTATAAAACCTCTTTTACGACACTTAATATTCTAAGCTTAGGGCTATGTCTATATTGTTGGAATAATCCAGGATGGTTGATCTGGATTAATTTAACCTCCATTAATGCAATGATAGTCGCTTTGTGTTTAGGGTTCTATCCACAATTTTATATTAAATGGATTACATCAAGCCACTCTTTACGTAAATCATCACATTGACAGATATATCTTATGAAGGTTTATTTTTGATTTCTTCTTCGTCAGATAGTAACTGCGTTTCCAGTCCCATCAATTGCCCTAGACGACTTAAACGTCTGGTGACTGCATCGCTAATCACGGCATCTAAATGTTGTGAAAAGTATAGAGTCAGTTTCTTTTTGCCAACTTTTAAACGCGTTCTTAATAACAAACTGGGTAAATTGCCTGATAATGTATAGGCAACACGAAAAGCCATTCCCAGAATAATAGCTTGTTCAAATTGTTTGTGTGTTAAGATTTTCTTGGCAGAAGATAAAAACGCTTCATCAATCCCCGCTTCATATCGCATTGCGGTAGTTAATGCTAAAAAAGCACGCGTTGGATGATCAAAAGCCATTCCTGCCATACATAAAATTCTTAAATAAGATTGTTCTTTACGATAGGCTGGATGATCATGACATCCTGAGTCCGAAATTAAACATGCATTCCAACGCAACCGTTTCATCTCAACCGTTTCATTTTTAAACAAATTGCTTGTCCATTGCATTAATGCCAGAGGGAATTCTTTGACTCTGCCTAAACGTTCACTAATGTCTAATGCTGCTGCTTCTTGAGGGTCTTGATTGCATGCAGCTTCTGACACAACATTGCGCATGTACCACCCCTCACGCACGCCTTCGGCGCAAAAAATAATCTTTTCAGGGCGCATCCTGGCCAATAATTGTCCTAATACAGTTGCCGCATAAGGAAGATCATTAAGACGTTTATGAATAAAGATAGGAATATTATTAACTCCGCCCTTTGATTTTTCAATCGTCCATTCAACCATTCGTTTGGCTTCTTCATATGGTAACGTATAATAATGAACGATAGATAAAGGATAAGAGGTGTATTCCATATATAATTGAGCCATTGCTCGAAAAGCACCACCCACCAAATATAGATTTTTCTTTTTAACCTCTTCAATCCATTCGACTGATTTTAAATCTTTGGTAACAATTGATTTGGCTTTAGAAATTTTTCGCTCAGAACGATCCATTAGACGAATAACACCCAATGGCAAAGTCTGCGCATTGAACCGTTGCTGCCCACAAAGCTGTACCAATTCCATTGACCCACCGCCAATGTCCGCAACAACACCATCAGCATTTGAAATACTACATAATACACCAGCAGCAGCATAATCAGCCTCTTGTTCACCTGTTAAAATATGAATAGGAACATTAGGCATCCATGACTGTAATTTATTGATGAATTCTTGACCATCCGTTGCATCTCTAACGGCAGCAGTGGCCAAGACAACAAAAGGATCCGCACCCATTGTCGTTGCAACCGCATAAAAACGTTTAAACACCCCTTCTGCCAAAGCAACCCCTTTGGGATTTAACCTTTTGGTTGTGTCTAAACCGCTTCCTAATCGTAATGTTGCTTTTTCATTAAAAATTATTACTGGGTTACGTTCCCTCCCCTCGAAAACGACTAAGCGAACTGAATTGGAACCTAAATCAACAATGGCTGAGCGTATCAAGGAGTGGGAACTCATATATATAATCCTTATATTATTAAAGTTTCTATTTAGATAAGCATTAAAGTTTTTTAGCGGTCAAAGATGGATTATCCATAAAATATTCATGTGCAGAAAATGGTTTGTCCACTGCCTCTATTCTGCACCATTTTTTATCATGGTTTAATTGCCATGATTGCAAATTATCTTTTAAATTAGCAACCATAAGCTGATTAAGAACCTTGTCGTGCATTTCTTCGGGAATAATTGGAATCATTTCTTCAATACGACGATCCATATTGCGTTCCATCCAATCCGCCGAAGACATATATACTTTCGCATAGGGTGATGGTAATTCATGACCATTGCCAAAAACAAATACTCTGGCATGCTCCAAGAAACGACCGACAATTGATTTAACTGTTATATTTTCTGATAACCCAGCCACTTGTGGTCTTAAGCAACAAATACCTCTTACGACGATATCAATTTTGACCCCCGCACAAGAAGCCTCGTAAAGCCGATCAATTAATCTTGGATCAACCAGGGAGTTAATTTTCAACCATATAGATCCAGGCTTACCAGCTTTTACGAATTCAATTTCTTGATCGATCAGCTCATTTAGTGTTTTACGAATAGTTAATGGAGAGAATGCAATAGCCTCCATCTGCGATGGGCGCGCATATCCAGTCACATAATTAAATAATTTTACTGCGTCCCGGGTAAGTTTAGGATTACAAGTAAAGTAAGATAAATCCGTATATATTTTTGCAGTAATCGGGTGATAATTACCTGTACCGAAATGCGCATAAGTACGGGTAACATTGCCTTCCCTGCGCACCACAAGGCTTAATTTAGCGTGTGTCTTCCAATCAGCAAATCCAAAAACCACTTGTACACCAGCAGCCTCTAGATCACGGGACAAACGAATATTTGCCTCTTCATCAAAACGTGCACGCAACTCGACAATTGCAGTAACGGATTTTCCACTTTCTGCCGCTTCAATCAAGGCTCTTACAATTGGGCTGTTACTAGACGTCCTATATAAGGTTTGTTTAACGGCCAACACTTGAGGATCTTGTGCAGCTTGACGTAAAAATTGCACAACAACATCAAAACTCTCAAAAGGATGATAAACCAGCAAATCTTTGGAACGTAAAGCCGTGAAACAATCCCCTCCAGCCTCGCGGATACGCGCTGGAACTAAGGATTTATAATATGGGAACAATAAATCAGGACGATTTTCAACAATTAATTGCTTAACATCCACCATTCCCAATATACCATGATGTATCGTTACTTCCTCTGGTGGAACTTCTAATGCATGGGCAACCAAATCTGCTAATTTAGTGGGTAGTTGATTATCGATATCCAAATGAATGACAACGCCTCTGCGCCTACGTTTTAGAGCAGTTTCATAAGAGCGAACTAAATCTTCGGCTTCTTCCTCAAACTCAACATCCGTATCGCGAATAACACGTAACAGCCCGTAATTGCTGATTTTATAACCAGGGAAGATCGTTGAAATAAATAATGCAATAATATCTTCTAAAAGAACAAAACGTTGTATTTTAGAATTTTTGGGGGTAATCGGTAATGCTAAAAACCTTGATAATTGTGATGGTAATAAAATTAATACATATTTTCGATTACGGTCATTACGTTGACTAACTAATCGTAATGCAATAGCCATGTTTAAATTAGGGATAAAAGGCACGGGATGGGCTGGATCCAATGCAATAGGTGTTAAAACTGGAAAAATACGTTCAAGAAAATAATTCTTTAACCATACCAGATCATCATGGGTCAAATCTTGAGCCTGACAAACAACAATCCCAGTTTCTGCCAATAATTGTTTCAAAATAAGATAGGTCTGTTGCTGATTTGCAAATAATCCTTTGACACGCTCTCTGATAGCTGCAAGTTGTTGAGAAGGCGTTAACCCATCAGGTGAAGATGTGATTAATTTTTCTCGAACTTGCCCTGCTAAGCCTGCAACACGAACAGAGTAAAATTCATCAAGATTACTGGCACTAATGGATAAGTATCTTAATCTTTCCAACAAAGGATTTCTAACATTTTGTGCTTCTTCAACCACCCTTTGATTAAAATCTAACCAAGATAATTCACGATTGATGAATCGTTCAGGGCTTTTTTTAATAGGCACAACAGCAGTTTCTGT
This sequence comes from Commensalibacter communis, assembly GCF_947179105.1. NCBI lineage: Bacteria > Pseudomonadati > Pseudomonadota > Alphaproteobacteria > Acetobacterales > Acetobacteraceae > Commensalibacter > Commensalibacter communis. The sequence goes on along the minus strand of NZ_CAMXCK010000003.1, from coordinate 189,737 downwards.
TTTTCTTGGTAATGCGGACACTCTACGAGTACGCGTTGTTGCGGGTTTACTTATGGTATTTTTTGGTTTAGGGGTCATCGAATTACAACTTTGAATTAAAAATCAGAAAAGAATAATGGCTCCTCAGTCTCTTCTAATGATTCTATAAAATCGAAAGAAAGTAAATCTTCTAAAACGCGGATTGCCAAATTTCTTGTTACCCCACCCCCATGTGCAAGTGTTGCTTCATCCAAACGACACACAGCTTCACGAATCGCACTCGCGGTTCTGGGCAGACGAACCAATAACCAATCAATCATTGTCGAAGGAACAACTAATTGTCGTTCTGCCAACAAACGCAACAATAAAATACGGAGCAACGCATCTTCTGGCTGTTCGATCTTAACAGTTGTAATGGCTCGTAATCTGCTGGCTAAATCAGGCAGTTGAATATCCCATCGTGACGGCGGTGAACGTCCGCTTAACACTACAGCAAGACCAAGTTCTTTGGTCAAGTTTAACAAATGCAATAATGCCTGAGGGTTCGTAATCAGGTCAGCATCGTCTATCACAAGTGCCTTAACCCACTGCTCTTTTATCTTTTCCAGCCAATATACAGACGAATTTTGGGATAAAATGGAACCTGGTAAGAATAATGCCTCTTCTTTATCCGCCCATATTTGCAACAAATGGGTTTTCCCTGTACCAGAATCGCCCCACAATACCAATCGTTGGTCAGGCCAGGTTGGTATCGAACGGGTATTATGTTGAATGCCCAGCCAAGCTCTTGCCCCAGCATTCGATGTTGCCCTGATAAATTCGGAATGAATAAAGCGAGGATTATAGGGAAAAGGCAACGCCAACTGCCTTGGAGCATCCATCAAATGTCGTGGTTGACTTTTTTTCTGCATTCTTACTTTGCCAAAAATCATATCTGCCGTAAATATAGGTTTAATATGAAGTAAAATTCATTCATAATCAAATTCAACATCAACCTATCAAGCATTAAAGATAAAAGGCTGCTTTATAATGACTTCAGATTCTTCAGAAAACAAACATCCCTCTACCGAAAACGGTGCAACCTATGCACAATCAGGCGTTGATATTGCTGCTGGGGATGCTTTAATCGAAGCAATCAAACCAGCAGTTTCAAAAACCAAACAAGCTGGTGTTATGGGAAATTTAGGAGGGTTCGGTGCTTTATTCGACGTCAAAGCAGCTGGGTTCAAAGACCCTATCCTTGTTTCTGGAACCGATGGTGTAGGTACAAAGCTTCTGCTCGCCATTGAAACAGGATTATGTGATAATCTTGGTTTTGACCTTGTTGGCATGTGCGTCAACGATTTAATCGTTCAAGGTGCCAAACCTCTATTTTTCTTGGACTATTTTGCGACGGGTAAACTCGAGCTTGAACAAGCAAAGCGGGTTATTACGGGTATCAGTAATGCTTGTGAAGCATGTGGTTGTGCATTAATCGGTGGTGAAACCGCGGAAATGCCAGGCATGTATCAACATGGTCATTATGACTTAGCTGGCTTTGCAGTGGGTGCCGTAGAAAGAGATGCGTTACTTCCCCAAAATATCGCCCCTGGTGCCAAAATCATCGGTCTGACATCAAATGGCCCTCATTCAAATGGGTTCTCTTTGGTTCGTGCAATTATAAAATCTCAGAATTTAGCATGGGATGATCTGGCACCTTTCGATACCGAACAACTGTTAGGTGAAGCGTTATTAGCCCCAACCAAACTTTATGTAGAACCTGTTATTGCCCTTCATAATGCAGGTCTGTTGCATGGCGCTGCACATATTACGGGCGGTGGAATCGTCGGGAACCTGCCACGGGTTATGCCAAAAGGAACGGTTGCAATTATTGATGGCGAAAGCTGGCCAATGCCTTCTGTATTCTCTTGGTTAGCACAAGCAGGTAATGTCACCACCGAGGAAATGTTGAAAGTATTCAATTGTGGTATTGGAATGATTTTGATTGTTTCCGATGTTGCTGCCGTCAATGAATTGCTAAATAGCACGGATACCGAAGCCTATGTCATTGGTCATATCGCTGCCAGTGACAACCCAGACAGCGAGCCAACTGTTGAATTTAGCGATCTTCCTGACTTTACTTTTATTTCAGACGCAGACTAATTTACAATAGGAAAACCATATGTCCTTTAAAGAACGTATAGCCATTCTTATCAGTGGTCGTGGCAGCAATATGGATGCACTTATTGCTGCTTGCGCAAAACCTTCTTTTCCTGCTTCTGTAGAACTTATTATCAGTAACAACCATGATGCTGCTGGTTTGGATACAGCTCGTGATGCTGGTATCCCGACCCAAGTCATTGACCATCACCAGTTTGGCAAAGATCGCCAGGCCCATGAACGTCAAATTGATGCAGCGTTACAAGCCCATAATATCTCAACCATTTGCTTGGCTGGATACATGCGTATATTAACACCTTTTTTGATTAATAATTGGGAAGGTAAAATCCTAAATATCCATCCCAGTATCTTGCCTCTATTTCCCGGTCTGAACACTCATGCCAAAGCGATCAAGGCTGGCATGAAAGTGCATGGATGCACTGTGCATATTGTGACAGAAGACATGGATCAAGGTCCTATTCTGGGACAAGCTGTTGTCCCTGTCCTGCCCAGTGATACAGAACATAGCCTTGCAAAGCGTTTATTAAAGCAAGAACATCTTCTATACCCACAAGTTTTAAAAAACTTTTTGCGAAAAGAAGAACCTGATATTAATGTAGATGCATTAATTAATGGATAAAGTTATAGCCCAAGAAATAAGTTTTCTTGGGCTTTTTTATGATAACAATCTGATCTAAATACAGATATAATTACGAACTACATTTTTTTATTTGTTCCAACACTATTTTTGTAACATCTTCAACATTATCAATATCACCCGTTATTTCAAACGATGAATTATTAAGGCTAGTTCCTTTTAATCTAATATTGATCTTCTTATGATACCTATCAAAAAAATACTTTTCTACACATTTACACTTGGCATTTAATTGATTTAGAGTAGCTTTTTCCAGTGCATTTTAAGATCACCTTTAAATGTAACTGATATTTTCATATAACCTCTTATAAAACGAAAGGTTATTACATCATAAAAGGCATTTACTTGAGAGGATATATTTGCAATTTTGCAACAAAAAAGGGCTAAAAATTTCCTTTTAACCCTTTTATAATCGATACCTAATAAAAATTAGGCGTTAATTTCGATTTCAGCAAAGAAGAATTTAATTTCATTTGCTGCATTTTCAGCAGAATCAGAACCGTGAACAGAGTTAGCTTCAATTGATTCAGCAAATTGAGCACGTACAGTATGTGGTGCTGCGTCTTTAGGGTTAGTTGCGCCCATGATGTCACGGTTTTTTTGAACTGCGTCTTCGCCTTCTAAAACTTGCACAACAACTGGACCGCTAATCATGAAAGATACAAGTTCACCAAAAAATGGGCGTTCTTTATGAACGGCATAAAACCCTTCTGCTTGAGCTTGAGTTAATTGCAAGCGTTTTTGAGCAACAATTTTAAGACCTGTGCTTTCGATAACCGCATTAATTTTACCTGTTAGGTTACGACGGGTTGCATCTGGTTTTAAAATTGATAAAGTTCTTTGAATAGCCATAATATATTTTTCCTTATTTCATTATAAAGCAAATCATTCTTTGTAAATGACACGCGTTATTGGTAAATAAAAGAAATTTTATTATTTTGTCGATCATTTTTTTACTATTTTACACGGGCAACGCTGTGAGCACTCTGGTTATCAATAATTTAACGCTTCGAATATTCGGTCGTCCTCTTTTAGAAAACGCCTCTCTAACCATTGAGAACGGCCAAAAAGTAGGCTTAGTTGGTCGTAACGGTACAGGAAAATCAACATTACTGGCAGCCATCGCAGGAGATATGCCCATTGATGATGGTGAAATCTTAATTCCCAACCGAATCAGAATGGCTCGTGTAAAACAAGAAGCACCTTCTGGCCCATTATCTTTGATAGATACCGTGTTAGCAGCAGATCAAGAGCGTGCGAGTCTACTACATGAAGCAGAAACAATCCAAGATGGGTATAGATTAGCAGAAGTCCACGAGCGTCTCATTGCAATTAATGCCGACAGTGCCCCCGCCCGTGCAGCAATTATTTTAGCAGGGCTTGGATTTAATGAAGAGAATCAACGACGTCCTGTTTCTGATTTTTCTGGTGGGTGGCGTATGCGTGTTGCCTTGGCTAGCACTTTATTCTTAAATCCAGATCTTTTGTTATTAGATGAGCCAACCAACCATTTGGATCTAGAAGCGACTTTATGGCTAGAATCTTGGCTAGAAAATTTTGCAGGCAGCGCATTAATTGTCAGCCATGATCGCAACTTATTAGACCAATCTGTCAATGCCATCGCAAACCTACATCAAAGAAAGATGTCATTAACCGTTGGTGGATATGAAGAATTCATTCGTATCAAAAGTGAAAAAACATTACAGCAAAACAGAGAAGTCGAGAAAATTGCTGCCAAACGTGCTCATATGCAATCTTTTGTCGATCGCTTCAGAGCCAAAGCAACCAAAGCGCGCCAAGCACAAGCACGATTAAAAGCGCTTGAAAAACTTCCTCCTTTACAAGCTATTGTCGAAGAAACTTCCGTACATTTCGAATTCCCCCAACCTATCGAACTGCCACCCCCGTTAATTACTTTACATCAGGTGAATGCTGGATATGGTGATCGAACGATTTTATCAGACATTTCTATGCGTATTGACCCTGATGATCGTATTGCGTTACTTGGGGCAAATGGGAACGGTAAATCAACCTTTATTAAACTAATCGCTGGGCGGTTAAAACCTTTTGATGGGTATATTCACAATAATCCTAAATTATCTGTGGGTTATTTTGCTCAACATCAACTGGAAGATCTTGTTCCAGAACATACACCCCTTGAACACATGCAAACGGCTTTACCAAAAGCTACACAAACAGAGCTGCGTGGGCAACTGGCACGGTTTGGTCTGGATGCTGATCGTGTTGATACTAAGGTCAAATCTTTATCTGGTGGTGAAAAAGCAAGGTTAGTCTTGGCTCTTGCTACACGTCATAACCCTAATATCTTATTACTGGATGAACCAACCAACCATTTAGATTTAGATGCCAAAGAATCTCTTGTTCATGCGCTTTCTGCTTTTAATGGGGCAGTTATTTTAATTTCCCATGATGCAAGACTAATTGAACTGGTTGCCGACAGCTTATGGTTGGTCAATAACGGCACAGTTGCCCCGTTTGATGGGGATATCAAAGAATATCGTCAATGGCTAGACAACCAACGCAAAGAAGCAAATAAGCAATCTAAAGCTGGGAATAATTCAGGATCAGGCTCTCAAAAAGAAGACCGTAAAGACAGAGCTGAAAAACGCAAATTACTGCAGCCTCTACGCAGTAAAATCAAAGAGGCTGAAAAAATCATGAGTAAATGCGCTGTGGAAATCAAAAAATTAGAAGAAAAGCTTGCAGACCCACAATTTTACAATACTGCCAAACCCGAAGAAGTAACAGAAATTCAAATTAAACTATCAGATTTTCAGAAAAAACAGGCTCAAGCCGAAGAATTATGGTTAGAGCTACATACTAAGCTAGAAGAAGCGGAGACCTAACAATAAGATCAAAAAGGGCTTTAACAGCCCTTTTTTTAATTTATATTAAGGGAACAATGTCCTTTGATAATCATATTGATCGACTAATTTTCTAAGAGGCGCGAACTCCTCCTCTTCGCAAGTTTTCAAGAAAACTTTGCTGCCATCTTGATTAGATACTTCATAAAAAACTTTATTATTCCAATCTGCTTGGCTGATCCCCAGCCATAACACCAAAGTAAAAGGTCGAGGTTGTTGATCTTTTGGTTTGTCTGCATAGTCTTTTAATTCAATATTTTGATTAAATTGAATTTCAACATCGCCAGTAGAGGGTGGATTACGATGTAATGGCCCCCATCCCTTTTCATTTTTTTGAATCCAATCTTTAACGACTTTTAATTCATCAGGAGTTAACAAACGTTTCTTGTGCAACGGCCCAACAATCAGCTCTGCATTCACAACAGGTGGAAACGTAACTGGCTTCAGCTCTTTACGTACCATAAGCCATACACCCAAAACAACCACAAGGCACAAAGCCAAGACTGAAGTTAATATAATATTTTGTTTACGCATTGAAGAAAGCCTTTATTCTTTGATCGCATGAATAATTTGTAAAACCTCTTCATCAGTAAGCTCTGGATGAATGGGTAATGCTAATATCTGTTTTGATATTTTTTCTGAAACAGGTAATACACTGCCATCATGGGAATGACAATAAGCTGGCTGTTGATGCAACGGCAAAGGATAATAAATCGCGGTTGGGATATGTCGTTCTTTTAATTTATTCTGCAATTGCGTACGCGCATGTTCATCAGGCAACAAAATAGAATAAATCGCCCATGCACTTTGACTTTGAGGAACTCTTACAGGCACCTGCACAATCGAAGCTAAATGTTCATCATATAAACGCGCAATTTCTTCTCGTCTTGCAATCTCACCATCAAAAAAATCTAATTTCGCTAATAATACAGCTGCTTGGATCGTGTCGAGACGACCATTCATGCCCGTACGTAATACTTGATAGCGTGTTTTGCCTTCGCCGTGACTTCTTAATGAACGGTAAAGTTCTGCTTTCTCTGGATCATTGGTGAATATTGCGCCACCATCTCCATACCCTCCAAGGGGTTTAGAAGGAAAAAAAGAGGTGACTGTTGTGTCCGCTTCATTACCCAATTTATGACCGTGATACCCCCCACCAAAAGATTGTGCACAATCATCCAACAAAAATAATTGTTCTTGCTGGGCAATTTGACGTAGCACATCCCAAGGCGCAGGTTGGCCAAATAAATCAACGCCAATGATTGCTTTGGGGGTTAATTTTCCTTCATCACGAATTTTTTGAATACAGCGTTTCAAATGGGTTGGATCAATTTGAAACGTCTCTGGATCAATATCCACAAATACTGGCGTAGCCCCTAAAACCAAGGGAACCTCGGCCGTAGATGTATAGGTAAAAGCAGGAAGGAAAACCGCATCCCCTGCACCTATATTTTCTGCCATCAAAGCAATTTGTATGGCATCAGTTCCAGATGAAACCCCAATACAAAATTTAGCACCAACATATAATGCCAATCGTTCTTCAAGCTCTTGAACTTCTGGCCCTAAAATGAACTGACAATGAGATAATACGCGATCAACACGATCTTTAACCGCACTTCCCAAACGTTGCTGTTGTTTTATTAAATCAAGAAAGGAGATCGTATTATTCATCATTATGCTCTTTTTTCTAAAATAAATTGATCTTTATTAAATTCTGAACAGCCTTCTAAAGCGAAGGCTGTTTAATATTAGCTAATTAAATAAAAACCACACAATTTATTACCGTCAGGATCACGCAAATAAGCCAGGTACATTTTCTTATTTCCAGCTTCTCTGACCCCAGGAGGATCTTCCACAGATTTTCCACCATGATTAATTCCTGTTTGATGCCATTCGTTCACTTGCTCTGGGGAGTCAAAATTGAACCCAATTGTCGTGCCGTTCCCATAAGTTGCGGGCTGGCCATCAATTGGTTTTCTCACACCAAAAAACTGATTGTCTCTGATATAGATCAAACTGCCTTCAGGTCCTTCAATGGGCTGAACACCTACAATTTTAAAAAGAGCATCATAAAAATTTTTGGATTTTTCTAGATCATTACTGCCAACCACTATATGACTAAATAACATTATTCTCTCCTTTGATAATATTGGAATAGAGCTTTCATTTAAAGGCTATCATAATAATTAAAGTTTAACAAAGAGCTGTATACATTTAATTAGACAGGCAAAATATATTTTAATTTTGATATAAGCTGAACTAACTGATTATATTGATTTATCCCTATCGTAAAAAACGACATTATTTATTTTCATAAAAGGCACAAAAATAAATCAAATATAGCTTTCTATTTCAACATGTCTCATGTCCAGAGAATTCTCGATCCATTAACTTCTGTTCTTTAAACTTGTCTGACTTAAATTATATTCGCTTTTAACTTACGTTCAATTTATGCTGAAATTCTGGCACAAGTCGTTGTACAATTGAAATTGCTTTATCAATATCTTCACGCTGACATGCCTCGGCAATTTGATTAATCAGATCATTTACTTCTTGCAAATCCACCGTTCTAGGAGTTGCCATCATTAGCCCAGCATGATCCGTGGGCATTGGGGCTTCACGACCGTGAAAAAGCTCTTCAAACAACTTTTCGCCAGGCCTTAATCCAGTGAATTCAATTTGAATGTCTTCGTCAGGTTTTAATCCAGCTAGACGTATTAATTGGCGTGCCAAATCAAGGATTTTAACAGGCTCACCCATGTCCAACACGAAAATCCCACCATTACGCAACATTTCATCCGTTGCTATATCACCATCCTTTTGCACAGTCGCTCTAACACTCGCTTGTAACACCAATCCGACAGCTTCAGGAACTGTCATAAAATAACGCTTCATTTCTGGATCCGTAACCGTCAAAGGTCCACCACTACGCAATTGTCTCCTAAATAATGGTACAACAGATCCTGTTGATCCCAAAACATTTCCAAAACGAACGGTTACGCATCGCATCATATGGCCAATGGGGATATTCAACATATTTTGTATTTGCTCTGGTTCATGGTGAATGGCCATATCCAGTGCCTGACAATACATCTCCGCAATTCGTTTAGAAGTCCCCATCAAACTGGATGGATTAACAGCTTTATCGGTGGAAATCATAATTAATGCTTTGACGCCAGCTTCCGCAGCTGCATTTACAATAATACGAGTTCCAATAATGTTAGTTAAAAACCCTTCAATCGGATTATTTTCAATCATTGGAACATGTTTTAATGCTGCTGCATGAAAAACCAGCTCTGGCTTGTAATATTGAAATACAGCTTGAATTCTTGCTTTATCACGGATATTGGCCAGCACAAGTTTACGTTCCCCTGGTAATTTCCACTCTGCAAGCTCTACATTAATCTTCCATAATGCATATTCACTATGATCTAGTAAAATAAGTAACTTTGGGGATAAACGTGAAATCTGCCGCACTAACTCCGAGCCAATACTGCCACCAGCCCCAGTAACAACGATCACACGATCCCGAATCATTAGCTCCATACCCCCTTGATCTAATGGAACCTGAGGCCTGTTTAATAATTCCTCCAACGCAATTGGCTGTAATTCAACATTGCTGGCAGGTGATAAGTTGGTTAGGCTTGGCGTCCGTTGAACTTGGATTTTCCAATTTTCAGCAATGGATAATAGCTTGCGTAGCTGAGGCCCTCTTAACTCACCCCCTGTAATCACTAAGATAGAAGGAAGTTTATTTTGTTGATTTAAATTAGATAAAACGTCTGGTAACTCATCAAAATTACCTAAAATGGGTGCATTGTGAATCCGATGTCCTTTGCGACTTTGACGAAAAGAAATCAGACCAACAACAGATAATGAATTTTGAACATCCCTTTTGGTAGCACGAATAAACAGATCAATATCCTCATCGCTACCCAGCAATAGTATTTTTTGTTTTTTCTGGCGATTTAATTTAATATTTTCCGATGTAAATAGACGATATCCAACACGTCCACCACCCATCAATACCAACAAAACCAGTGCATAAATAATAGGAAATGTAACAGACGGTGTTGAAAATCCCGTTACCAGCAATAGACATGTAAATAAAACTGAACTGGCAATCGAAGCCGCAGCAATATTTAACAAATCAGCAATTCCAGAAAAGCGCCAATATTGCTGAGGGATGTGAAAAGGCAGACCGCTGACCAATAATGTTAACACACCACTGGCTAAAAACCATAATGGATGTAATAAGCCACCTTGGGGATCAGACAACCAACGTGCCAAAGGAGCCGCAATTGCTGCTAATATTGCGTCCATGACAATATTAATCACAATACGATTATATCTCTTTGTTTGCTTTGTTGCTGGGGATAAATTAGACTGTTGCAATGTCCTCATTCCATCTTTATAGCCTATAACACAATATCAACTCTTATCATTTCTTTATAAAAAAAAACAATGACCTCTTTTTCGTTTCATCCATTATTTTTAATTTGGCTTATTGGTACGACACTCTTATCTGCTGTAATCGTAAAGGCAATGGCACGTATCGGCGTAATGGATAATCCGATAGAACGCAGTTCTCATACTGTTCCTACCCCTAAAGGAGGTGGCGTTGGTATTATCTCTGCATTTTTGATAGGCAGTATAATAATATTTCCATTATTACACCAACCTTATCTCATTTCTATCTCTGCTTTACTAGGAGCCGTTGCATTTCTATCGATTATTTCATGGCTTGACGATGTTAAACAATGGTCTGCCATCATTAAACTTGCTGCACAAATATTTTGCGCAACAATTATCACCCTTTTCATTCCATCACTTTCGTTACTTCAACAAATCTATTTCATCTTCGTTCCTGTTATCATTCTAGGATTAGTTTATGTAACCAATGCATTTAATTTTATGGATGGACTAAACGGTCTCGCTGCTGGTGTTGCAGCCATTAGTTGCTTATTTTTTTATTATCAAACCCAACAAGTTGATTTTGCCTTAATCGCCATAGCTCTTTTCTGTGGGTTAATGGGTTTTTTACCGTTCAACTATCCCAAAGCAGAGATTTTTATGGGAGATGTTGGCAGCCAATCTTGCGGATTGCTGCTAGCCGCCTTTGCCATAGCCCCTTTTAATAAATTAGATCACATCAGTATTACGACAATACCTTCTGAGACGATATTAATATTTTTCTTATTATTTGGTATACTCTATGACGTAACCTTTACGTTGATCCGAAGAACCAAAGAAAAAGCACCGCTTTTAAAAGCTCATCGAAGCCATTTATATCAAATGGCTCATCGTTGCCAAATCCCAGCCAGCATCGTAACCATCATTGAATGGTTATTTTGTATTTGGGGGGGAATACTGACTTTATTTATCCCACTAACCACTTCATTAAATACAATTTGTGCTTATAGTTTACTAATTATACCACAACTTATATGGACTTTATTTATTTTGTATAAAACAAGACAACATAACATAAAAAAATGGTAGGATAAAAACCCCTACCATTTTTAATCAAATTGACATTGTAATAAAGTTATTTACCAGCTTTATTAAGTTGCTGCTGATTTAAATCTTCTGTAGTTGTTTCTGCTTTCGCAGCTTTTTTACTTGCTTTTGCACTCTTTTGTAGTTTTGAATCTACAAAAGAAATAGTAAATCCACCTGGTGCACCAGCAACACGTCCGCCCATTGTATTTGTATCAAATGCAATTACAACGTTTTTTGTATTTTTCATATTCGCAGCACCAACGCCAACACCAGCAGTTGCTTCACCACCAGCAGACGCATAGTTTCCTGCAAAATCATAAACATGTTTTAGATTATACACATGGCCTTTTGCTTGAGATTTTGAAAAACCAAGTGCAACGATATCGCCACCTTTGATTTTAAATTTATAACTCTTGCCGTGATATTTTAATACACCGCTGCCCCAAGTGTATCCAACACCCACATCAGCAGAGTGAAAAGTCATATAAACACTGCCTGATGGTTTTTCAGAGGTTGCTGCAGGGTGATCAACAGACTGATTTTCTGCTGCATAAGATTGATGGCTTAATGCCAAAGGTGCACTAATAAAAGTGGCTGCTAGTAATAAAGAAAATTTATTCATAATTAAAACTCTCAAAATAAGTGATAAGCAATTTATTTGTTATACCCAATTTATTTAACAATAAACCTACAAATAATTCAAGTATTTTACAAAACAATATTATCTTGATACTAACCAAGATAATATTGTTTTTATAGTATTGCCTAAACTTTATTCGAAAATTCTAGAAATTCTCATCAAATGATCAAAAAAGCTCTTATTTAAAGATTATTTTTTTGCAGCGCTGTTGATGATATTTTTAATGTTTGTCAAATACTCTTTACCTGCATCGGTATGTTGGATCAAAACTGAACGACGATCCATAGGATCCGTTTTTCTGGTTACAAATTCAAGTTCTTCTAAACGATCCAGCGCACGGGTAATTGCTGGTTTTGAAACATTTAGATTGGCAGCCAAACCTCTTACGGTTTGGACAGCTTCATCCAAATAGCAAATTAAAAATACAGCTAATTGACGTGCAGATAGATCAGGAGTGTCCTGACGTACCAATGTTGTAATTGTTTCTTTTAAGATAACAATTTGTTGTTCAGATGTTGTTTTTTCATTGTTCATTTTATTTAAACCATTCATTTTATCAAAACTGTTTCAAGATTATTTCTTTATATTCAACATGAGTATCCGCAACCGGAATATCAAGATTGTAGTTAAAATAATATTGACGAAATTATAATTCAGCCAATATTATTCTAACATTTTATTACTTCATGTAATATATTTTTAAATTAAAATAAAGTTTATTTATAAAACAAATATTCTAAATATATGATTATTATGAACTGTCGCCTATTTTTTATTAATTGTCATATCTAGCAATGTTTTCCAACGTTTTTTGACCTCTTGTGGAATTAAAATATAACTCACCCCAAGCGAAACAAACCATGCTAACCCTAAATATAACCCGACTCTTGTCGTAGATTGTAACGTTAACGTGAATATTGTTAAAACGATAAAAATCATACAAACCCAACAGGAAAAGACACCTCCAGGCATTTTAAATAGTGATGTTTGATGACGCTCGGGGTATTTTTGTCGATAACGAATATAAGAAAATACAATTAAAAACCACGTGAATAACGTGATAATAGTTGCAACTGAGGTCACTGAAATAAAAGTATCAATGATGCTTTTATTCCCCACCGCCAACAAAATGACCGCTGATAACAAACAAGCACATGAAAAAACCAATCCATTTACGGGAACAGACGATTTGGAAAGCTTCATAAAAAATCTTGGTGCTTTGTTCAACGAAGCCAATCCATATAACATTCTACTGCTTGAGAAAATACCACTATTTGTTGAAGAGGCTGCAGAAGTCATAACCACAACATAGACAACCGCTGCTGCTGCGGATAAACCAGCAAATTTAAATAAAACAATAAAAGGACTTTGACTGGGGTCAATACGGTGCCAAGGTATAACAGCCATAATTACAATGACTGACAAAACGTAAAACATAATAATACGTAGTGGGATATTATTAATTGCTTTGGGTAGGTTTTTGTAAGGATCTTTCGATTCTGCGGCGACAGTTCCTATTAATTCCACCCCAATAAAGGCAAAAGTCGCACTTTGAAATCCAGCTAAGAATCCTCGAAATCCATTGGGTAAGATATTGCCACCATTTAAAACATTACTTATAGAAGTGACCTCTCCTGAAGGAACTTTGAAGGCTATAGCTATAAAAATTCCACCCACTATAATTAAAACACAAATTGCAATTATTTTAATGATTGCAAACCAAAATTCCATCTCACCGAATAATTTAACTGTTAAACTATTTAAAGTGTAAAACAAAGCAATACACACCAGAGCAGGTATCCACGACGGCAAGTTAGGATAGAACATATGTGTATATCCTGAAATCGCAACCAAATCTGCAATTCCAACCGCTATCCAGCAAAGCCAGTATGACCATCCCAATAAAAATCCTGCAAAAGGCCCAAGTAAATCACTGACAAAATCAACAAAGGATTTATAATTTAAATTAGAAAGTAAGATCTCTCCTAACGCTCGCATGACCAAGAAAACAACTATACCAATCAACATATAAATTAATACAATAGAGGGTCCCGCAAGTTGAATCGTACTACCAGAGCCCAAGAATAACCCTGTACCAATACATCCCCCAATTGCGATTAGTTGAATATGCCGATTGCTTAAATTACGTTGTAAGCTATCATTTTGATCTTGCTTCATACAAAAACCTTTACCAATCCTTTAATATTTACTCATAAGACAAGATGAATTATTTTGTACTTAATTGACTATCTTCGTCGTCAAAAATATCTAAAATAACGAAAAAGATTTATTTATGATATTCTAGAGCGTGAAAGCTATTTTAAGTATTTAACCGTATGCCACCTTAATTCTAATTCGCAAATAATATTGTTAAAACCCCATTAAAATAAAGTGTTTTTTATGTCTGATATAATAAAAGCAATTCTCGGCCCCACAAACACAGGAAAAACACATCTTGCACTTGAAAGAATGATGGGACATTTATCTGGAACGATTGGTTTTCCTCTGCGCTTATTAGCCAAAGAAAACTACGATCGGATGGTTGCAATCAAAGGGGAACAATATGTCGCTTTGATTACAGGAGAGGAAAAAATTATTCCTCCGAAAGCGAAATGGTTTTCCTGTACCGTAGAAGCGATGCCAACCCACATTCCAGTAGATTTTGTTGCAATTGATGAAATACAACTTTGTGCTGACCCAGACAGAGGACATATTTTCACCGATCGATTACTGCATTGCAGAGGAAATATCGAAACCATGTTTCTAGGGGCAGATACAATTACCCCTATTTTAAAACAACTTATTCCACATATTGAAATTGATTCACGCCCCAGACTATCCAATTTGACCTATACTGGATTTGATAAATTTACCCGATTACCCCCCCGTTCTGCAATTGTTGCTTTTTCTGCTAACGAAGTCTATGCCATCGCTGAATTTATTAAAAGGCGACACGGAGGCTGTGCGATTGTCATGGGACGATTATCGCCTCGCACACGTAATGCTCAGATGGAACTATATCAAAACAAAGAGGTTGATTACTTAGTCGCTACAGATGCAATTGGTATGGGATTAAATATGAATGTAAATCATGTTGCCTTTGCCAGCCTTTCTAAATATGACGGACGCCAATTACGTAATCTATATGCTTATGAAGTTGCTCAAATTGCTGGAAGAGCGGGGCGAGGAATGCAAGATGGAACTTTTGGAACAACAGCTAATTGTTTAGGAATGTCTGAAAAAATAGTAAATGCTGTTGAAAATCATCATTTTGATTCTTTGAAACAACTCTATTGGCGCAATCATACACCTGACTTTTCAAATCCATCAAAATTACTTGCTTCTTTAAGCAAAGCCCCTCCTCTAAAAACATTAATCACCAGCCAACATGCTTGTGACCTTCAAACATTGATCTATCTTATTCAAGATCCAGAAATCATGGCGTCTTGCACAACCGAACAAAATACAAAACTTCTTTGGGAAAATTGTCAAATCCCTGACTTTAAAAAACTTGGCAACGATAACCACGCTCGGATCTGTAAAAAAACCTTCTTGTTCTTACTAAAACAAGGTCATATTCCAGAAACTTGGATCCACCAACAAATAGAACAACTGAACCATACCCATGGTGATATTGATACATTAATGCAGAGGCTGTCTGGCATCAGAATATGTTCTTATATTGCAGCTAAAAATCAATGGTTGGAAAATACTATTTACTGGCAAGCACAAGCCAGAGAAGTCGAAGATAGCCTCTCTGATGCTTTACATACTGCATTAATGAGCCGTTTCGTTAATCAAAGAGCTACTTCTTTACTACGAAACTTAAAAAATCAAGAGAAAGATAATCTTCTGACCTCAATTTCTGCGACAGGACATATTTTAATTGAAGGGCAAACAATCGGCTCTTTCAAAGGATTTATGATTGAACTTCAAGAATCAATTCCTCAAGAAGATTACAAACTTGCCCTTAGAAGCATACGGAAAAATATTCGTAAATTAATTCCTCAGCAACTCCAAAAATTTATACAGAGCAAAGATGATGAATTCGAAATAGAATTTAAAACAGGTAATATTTTATGGGAACGAACCCCCGTTGCTAGATTAAAAAAAGGACATGATTTATTACATCCTCAGATTTTATTATTAGATAACGAATTTCTAGATAACGAAATGAAAAATATCCTTCTAACAAGGCTACAAGAATTCCTTTCTCAACAAATTAAATCCTTATGCCCAACATTAATAAAATTACAAAATAATAACATATTACCAGCAATAGTTCGTGGATTAGTCCATCGAATTTATGAAAATGCAGGTATTTTATGGAAAGAGAAATCTGACAATTTACCTAAATCAACAAAAAAATTATTGTTAAAATATAATATCGTTCACGGGCAATATGCTTTTTATTTGAAAGATATATTCAAAGAAAAAAAGGCAAAACTGAGAGCTTTTCTATATCATATATTTTATAATCAAATAGATGCAGATACAATTCCATTGCCACATCTGGTGTATATCTCAACAGTAAACGCAAGAATTGATATAAATTTTTTTAAATATCTTGGATGGATTAAAATAAGCAACCAGTTTTTACGCCTAGATATCGCAGAAACAATCAGTAAACGTCTTAAAAACAAAGCCCGCAAATACCCTTCAACCCTTAAAAAGCAAGATATTACCCCTCTACCCTATATTGCAGAAACTATCCCAAGTTTATTGAAATCACTCGATTTCTTTATTCAAAAGCCACAAAAGCCATCCAAGACAATGATAGGTCCCCCAGCCCCTTTACTTTACGCTACTGTTCCATTCCAAAAGAAAAAACAAAACAAAAGTAAAATAAAAAAAAACCTAAAATTATCCAATCCATCCGTGATTGACTTGCAACAATTTTATAACACTCATCGCCATGATTGACTTTGAATGCCAAACCCAACGCATAGATCTCTGGTTATGGCATGCCAGAATCTATAAAACACGAAGCATCAGTACAAAATATATACAACATGGAGCTTTTCGACTAAATTCTTGCCCTGTTACAAAAGCATCTTGCACAATTAAAAAACATGATATTTTGACGTTCGTTTGGTATGACACAATCAGAGTCATCAAAATACTTAATTTAACCAAACAACGTGTCGCTGCGAAAAATATCTCTCTGATTTATCAAGAAATTCTTGAAACTTCAGATGTAAAGTTATAAAGAATATAAATATTTTTCTTGTCATAGCCTTAAATAGTTACTAAATCACTATGACGAACATTCAAATAAAACTGAATGCCACAGATTTCTTAATGACTAGGGGTTAATACCCCTTTAACAGATATGAATCGGAGAAAGCAATGACCTATGTGGTCACGGAAAACTGCATCCGTTGCAAATATATGGATTGTGTCGAAGTTTGCCCCGTAGATTGTTTCTATGCTGGTGAAAACTTCCTTGTTATTAGCCCAGAAGAATGTATTGATTGCGGCGTATGTGAACCAGAATGCCCCGCGGAAGCCATCTTCCCAGACAGTGACGATCGTGCTGCAGATTGGTTAGAAGTCAATGCTGAGCTTTCGAAATCTTGGCCTAATATGAGCCGAAAAGGCGATACACCTGCTGATGCAGATGAATGGAACGGCAAAACAGACAAAAAAGAATTGCTTTCAAAAGAGCCTCACAAAGATTAATTTCCTTAAGTAGCTCGTAAAAAAACCCTTAACTTTTTAAATAAAAGTTAAGGGTTTTTTATTGGTTCATTCATCTGTCTTTATATGAAAATAAAGACAGATTATTATGAAAATTATCGAGACATCATTAAATGACCAACATTATGCATAACAAATAATGTACCAAAACAAATTACCAAGGCAACGAATACAGAGAATAAGAAAGAGACAACCTCTGAACGTTGTTCCGGAGCAGCACTAACATGTAAGAAGAAGGTGACTTGTACAAATATTTGTATTACAGCCAACACTCCTAATCCAATAATGATTACTCCATTTGATAAACCTGTTTTTAGCAGCACAATACAAAATGACGCCAAGGTTAATACAACAGATAGTATGAACCCAACAATATAAGAAACTATAGAGCCGTGTCCATGGTCTTCCCCATGAGAAGAAACTGCATGATTTTCTACCATTACAACATACTCAACAGATAAACAAAACTAAATACACAGATCCAGATAATATCAAGGAAATGCCAGAATAAACTTAAACAAGTTAAGCGAGGCATCATATGCGAACCCACACCTTTGGTAGCAACCTGAATCATTAAAACAATCATCCAAATTAAACCAATGGTCACATGCAATCCATGTGTTCCAACAAGTGTAAAGAACGCAGACCAATGCGCACAAGATTCTGGTGTTGCACCTTTAGAAATTAAATGCATGAATTCTTTAATTTCTAAACCAAGGAACCCTGCACCTAACACTGCAGAAACAACCATCCATAGTAATGTTCCAGATCTGTTCCCTTTGTGGGCAGACAACATGGCAAAACCAAATGTCAAAGAACTTAACAACAATAAAGCTGTTTCATATGCCACTGTTGAAAATTCAATATCACCAGCGTGAAGAAGCTCTTTGAACGTTGGCGCACCAAAAAACTGTCCATGTAACACAGCATAACTGGCAAACAAACATCCGAAAATAACGCAGTCAGACATCAGGTATAACCAAAACCCAAATACTGAATGGTTTTCATGTTCGTGTTCGTGATGACCACCGTTTGCTGTCATTGTACTATTTTCACTCATTATTCAGCCACCTGTGTCATAATGTTACGAGAATGTTCTTTCTCAATACGTTCGACTTCTGCAGCAGGGATAACAAATTCTTTGTCTTCCTTAAAGCTATATCCTATGACAATTAACAACATAAGGATACCAGCGACAATAGCCAACCACCATATGTGCCATACTGCAGCAAAACCAAAGACAAATGAAAGCATACCGATGAAGAAACCTGCAGAGGTATTTTTTGGCATAACAATGTCTTGATAAGGTTCAGAAGTACGACGTGTATCAATACCGTGTTCTTTATCATAAGCAAATGCATCACGAGCATGAACAACTGGAATATGTGCAAAGTTATAAATAGGAGCAGGCGATGACGTTGACCATTCTAATGTACGACCATCCCATGGATCACCAGTAATATCTTTATGTCCTGGTTTATCCATATTCCAAATACCGAGGAAAATTTGTGTGAGCTGACACACAACACCACAAAGAATACAGAACGCACCAACACAAGCAATAATTAACCAAAAATGCCAATCAGGATTGTCATAATGATTTAATCGACGAACCATTCCATCGAAACCAGTAATATACAAAGGCACGAATGAAAGGAAGAAACCGAAGAACCAGAACCAGAAAGCTGCTTTACCAAGACCTTGGCTCATTTTAAAGCCAGTTACTTTAGGTGCCCAAAAGTTCATACCAGCAATATAACCGAAATACACACCACCAATAATTGTATTATGGAAGTGAGCAATCAAAAATTCACTGTTATGTAATACAAAGTCACTTGCAGGAATAGCGAGCATAACGCCTGTCATACCACCAATAACAAAGACAATCATAAAACCAATTGTCCAATACATAGGTGCCGTAAATTCAATACGCCCTCTATACATTGTAAATAACCAGTTAAAGATTTTAACCCCTGTTGGAATGGCGATAATCATCGTCATAATACCAAAGAATGAGTTTACGTTTGCACCCGCACCCATGGTAAAGAAATGGTGAACCCAAACTAACAATGACAATACTGTAATTGTTAAAGTTGCATACACCATCGTTGCATAACCGAATAATGGTTTTTTACAGAATACTGGAACCAATTCAGAAAAACAGCCAAACGCAGGAATAACAAGAATGTAAACCTCTGGATGTCCCCATGCCCAAATCAAGTTCAAGTATAACATTACGTTACCGCCAAGTTCGTTGGTAAAGAAATGCATGCCTAAATAACGGTCAAGTGTCAATTCAGCAATAGAAACGGTCAACGCTGGGAATGTTGTGTAAATCATAATACATGCAGCAAACACAGTCCAACAAAAGACTGGTAAACGCATCCATGTCATGCCAGGGGCACGCATTTTACACATTGTTGTCATGAAGTTGACCGCAGTCAATACCGTCCCTATACCAGAGATCTGAACAGCCCAAATATAATAATCAACACCAACACCAGGGCTAAATTGCAATTCAGAAACTGGAGGATATGCCAACCAACCTGCTGTAGAGAACTCACCAATAAATAAAGAGATATTTACAAGGATCGCACCTGCAGTCGTCAACCAAAAACTTAATGAGTTAAGGAATGGAAACGCAACGTCACGAGCACCGATTTGCAACGGCACAATCAAATTGAACAAACCTTGCATGAACGCCATCGCCATGAAGAAAATCATAATGGTGCCGTGTGCAGTAAAGATTTGGTCATAATGATGCGGCGGTAGATAGCCAGGGCTATCAAAAGCAATCGCTTGTTGCGTACGCATCATTAATGCGTCACAGAAACCACGGAACAACATCACCAACGCAAGAACGATATACATAATACCGATACGTTTATGATCAACTGAAAAAAGCCAGTTTTTAAATAAAACAGTCCATTTGCCATAATATGTAATTGCAAACAAAACTGCCAATCCAATAATTGCTACTCCAACGAACGTTCCCACCAAAATGGGTACATTATATGGAATATCTTTAAGACTTAAAATTCCTAACATGTTTCCCTACTCCCCCGAGTGCATATCATTAGATTGAGCAGGAGCTGCTGAGCTATTACCATGATTATGGACATTAAAATGACCATCATTATATTGCCCAACAATATCATCAAAGAGATGATGTCCAACATTACCATAATAGATTGGCTCTTGATGAAGCACATTTCCTTCATGAGTCTTAGCATATTCCATTTGATCTTCTCTTAAATGCTTATAGACCTCGCTGTCTTTGCTATCTAACTGTTTCGAAGAAGCTTTAACTTTTTCAACCCACTCATCAAAACCTTTTTGATCAGTAGAAATTGCTTTGAATTTCATTTCTGAATATCCAGAACCACTATAGTTGTTTGAAAGCCCTCTGAATGTACCAGTAGATGTTGACATTAAATGCAGTTGTGTTTGCATTCCAGCCATCACATATACTTGAGATCCTAGCTGCGGAATCCAGAAGGAATTCATTGTAGCATCAGATGTTAAACGGAACGCCACTGGTGTATTCACCGGCATTGCCATTTCGTTTACTGTTGCAATTCCATAATCTGGATAGATAAATAACCATTTCCAGTTTAGTGCAACCACTTGTACATTTATTGGTTTTGCGTTTGGATTATCAGCAGGAGCAGCAATTGGTTTATAAGGATCTAATTCATGAGAGGATACATATGTATGATATGCAAGGAATGCAATCAAACACATTGGAATTCCCCAAACAAGAATTTCAATCGTTGTTGAAAAGTCCCATTTTGGTGCATAAGTCGCATTCGTATTTGATCTACGATAACGATATGCAACAAACAAAGTGGCAATGATAACCGGAATGACAATACAAAGCATTGCCCCAGCGCACATTAAAATTAAGTTTTTCTCACCTTGTCCAATAGTCCCTTTAGGATCCATTATAACTAAATTACATCCACCTAGCATTAAGGTAGATGCTAAACCCACTACCGATAATGTAATTTTCGGTAATATTTTTTTCATTCTATGCCTCGTTGATTCTGACATTGCTCAACTCATCAGCTTGTTCATCTTATAGAACATCTTTCTTTTTTAGAATTTTTGATAAGATAATTTGCATTATTTTATTAAAAATCCTTAATACTCATAATAACACCATTATATGCACATAAAAAAGACATAAATCTTTTCAAAGCAATAATGTTAATTTAGTGCCCTATTCCTACTATAAATAACGTTATGTTACAACTAGCTTTCTCAAAACATTCAAAAACTATTAAAATAACATCTATTTACCCATAAATATGGTATCACTATAATACGCCTAAATACTCGATGTAACGACGTAAAATTTGCAATAATCGCAACTTTACAAACTAAGTGATAATTACAACACAAATATATATCACAAAAAATGCACTGAAATTACTCAGTGCATTTTATATAATTAATCAATTTTATATTTGCAAAATAAATTAATCATTACTTCCTGAGCGAACACCCATGAATTGCAATAAAAATTGAAATAGATTAATGAAGTTCAAATACAGGGTTAAAGCATCATACACGCTATGTTTAGCTGCCATATCCGCACCTTCATATTGATAGAATGTTTGATATGATAGTTTAATTCTTTGGGTATCAGTTGCTGCAAGACCTGTGAACACGACGACACCAACAATACTAATTAACAAAGACATTCCAGAACTATGGAAAAACATATTAATTACCATTGCAATAACTAAACCAAAAAGCCCCATGCCCAAAAAGGATCCGATTCCTGTCAAATCACGTTGCGTCGTATATCCCCACAAAGACATCCCTGCAAACATACTTGCTGCAACAAGGAACGTTCTGGCAATAGATTCCCCTGTATATACAAAGAAAATGCTCGCCATACTGATACCCATGGCTGCACAAAGAGCCCAAAATAAAGCTTGCGCTGTCTGTGTCGATAAACGATTAATCCCAAAAGACATCACCAAAACAAATGCCAAAGGGGACAATATCGCAACAAATCCCAACATTGTAGGCGTTAAATGTATGGATCCATTTGCAAACACTCTTTGATAAAAAATATTACCCAAGGATGAATTGGCAACCAAATAGGAAACCAACGCGGTTAATAACAAGCCCGATGCCATCCAGTTATATATTCGAAGCATATAGCTGCGCAAACCAGCATCAAATGCAACCTGTGCATCGACTTGTGATGTATTGTTATATGAATTAGGACGAAATGCCATTACTCTTCTCATAAAATAGTTTTCATTAACTAGTAATATATTGCAATCACTTACTAAATATCAAGTATACAAAAAAATAAGTTGTTTTTATGTTTTTAATAAGTATAGATTTAGTATCTTTTATATATTACTAGCAAAAAATAATGAGTTACTTAATAGGTTTATCCTTACCTGACCATATTTCATCCCATCTCAGTACATTGCGTGGCAGCTTACCAGCTCTCTACTGGAATGATCCCGATACGTATCACATACCCCTTTGTCATCTTGGCGCAATAAAAAACGATATGTTAATGAGTGAAATCGATATTGAATTGGAACGAATGAATACGCCACGTTTCGAATTGGATATACAAGGGGTTCAGCATAATATATTACCGACTGGTGAGAGTGAATTTTCAGTAATCGTCTCGTCGACACCAGCTTTGATTCACTTGAAAAAGAAAATTAAACATATTGTTCAACAATTCGAAATAAAGCCCAGTAAAAAACGCTATGTACCCAAAATTGCTTTGGCGAAAGGTATAGGAATCAGTGAAGAGCAAATAAGTAATTGGTTATATCAATATAATTTATTTAAAACAAAGTCCTTTGAGATCCTTCAATTTTCTCTTTTTAGTACATATCATACCAAACATAGCGTTCACTACGATATTCAGTCCGATTATATGTTACGATAAAAGATTATCACACTTCTTATTTTCAATCAGCTGATGTAAATAGTTCATATAATATAATTCACAACAAACGTAACGATCTTTCTTGAGGGACATATTTGCCAATCCTAAATCTTGGTAAATAGACAAATATTTTGCGCTAACATTCCAAAATGCAAGAGAGCGATGTTCTTGGGTTGCCAAATCTCGCAATCTCCAGATCGTATTGATGATCTCACTTTGCTTTCCAACTGGATCGCCAAGACCAATCAACATCCCTTCTCTTCTCAAAAAGGGCGCAACAGTGCCTGCTGTGGAACAAATTACGATCGCGTCTGGGTCTATACTCACCACATTATTGATGGTGGAATTAGACAACACTTCGTAAAGCTCTCGAGTTTCTTGTGACCAACGATCAAAGCGAATACGTGCGGGACGCATCATTTTAAATAAAATCATACAACCCACCAATACCATAAAGGCTATAATCGATTTAATCTCAAAAGAAACATGATGGGAAAGAAAAATCTCAACAATACCATGATTAACTGTATGGTGCGGGCTAAGCCATATGATAACATAAATCGTTACAATTAAAATAAGGATTTCAATGGCTGTTTTTAACGATAGAGGCGTTGCGCTGAAATTTGCCTTGCGATAGTAACAATTTCTGAACGGTGCAATAAAAAAGGCAGATAATGTAAATATAATGGGAACATATATAGGCGCACCTCTTAACAAAGTTACCACAGCTAACAGAACCAAAGTGGCTAAACTTAAACACCACGCCATCGTAATCCTTCGAGCCAAAGCAACCGTCAAGACTAATAATAACATCCCAAAAAAAGACAGTAAATAATCGCCAGCAATCTCTATAACAAGAAAAAAAGACTTTCTGACAGCCGTTTTAGTCGGGTCTAATACTGGCAAAGCCAAAGCGATTAATCCACAAAGGGACGTTGTGGCAGCAGCAATATTCACTGAAAACGCAGCATCACTTTCCCTAATATTTTCAGCAGATGAAGAAATTGGACGCAGTTTAAATACAAATAGTTTTTTTGCATTCTTATGAAGCGCATTTCCACCGCGTAAAAATACCTCGTGCCCTGCAAACATAATACCAGCAAAAAATAAAGGAATAAGATAATAAAACAATCTAAAGATAAAAATAACGGAAACGATATCTTCCGCAGGCATATAAGGCTTTAATGCTAGTAGCATACTCCCTTCAAATACACCTACTCCACCCGGAACGCTGGCAATCAAACCTGCTGAATAAGAAGCAATATAAACCCCAAGAAAAGTCGGAAAATCTATGGATTGATAGCCAGAAAGATGAGAATGATCGGGAATTACACAATAAGGAATAGCAGCCGTCGCAATAACTTCAGCAGTCGCTATTATAATTTGGGCAATTGCCATCATGGGTTTGGGAAATGAAAAACGATATTTCCAAAGCTTTAATTCATTACAATAAAAAGAAATGACAACATATAAAGCAACTAATAACCAACATAAGCTTCCTAAACCAACAAAGACATAAGCTGGCAATTCATGCCCTATTATTGGAAGATCGCTTGCTTTAAAAATAAACAACGTTCCAATTAAAACCGCTGCACCTAAAAAGTAAGTGATTGAGCAAAAAGCGATCACTTGCACAATTTCAATCGCTTGCAACCCCCAACTGCCATATAATCGAAAACGAACAATCGCTCCAGAAACAGCTGAAAACCCAATATTATGCGACAAAACATATGAGCAAAACGATGCAAATGCTGTTTTTAAAAATGATAAGCGATGACCAACTTGAATAACGGCCAATTTGTCATAAAAGGATAAAATTAAAAACGATAAAAACGTACACCCTGCTGCCGCATACAAGGCGACATCTGGAATTTGACTCAGAGAATCTTTTATATTCTTAAGACTGAGGTGCTTAAATTCATTTTGTACCACATAGATAGCAACCACAAAAATAGCCACACCAAAAAGCCGAGAAGCATATTTAAAACAAGTTTTCCAACTGCGATCTTTGAATTGGTTTCCCTTAGTCGGGCCTGTCTGCTCTTGTGAGCAAGAATCTTGTGGTTGCATCTTTATACTATAATATTATGAAAACAAATTGTTCTTATTTTACACTTAAACTATTCTCGGGTCAAAGCGGCTTCAATTAACGCTATCGTTTCTGAAATACCATATAAAGCAATAAACATACCAAAACGAGGTCCTTCTTTTTGCCCTAGTAAGACTTCGTATAAACATCCAAACCATGCTCTTAAAGGTTCAAATTCGAATTCTTTACCAACCGCAAATACCATATTTTGCAACTCATCAGCAGTCAACGGTTGCTCTTGCACCGCACGTAATTGGTTAACCAATGCTGTTAAAGCATGCTTTTCTTTATCATCTGGCTTACGATACTCTTTATGAGGTTTGATAAAATCTGCATAATATGCCAATGCACATTCTACAAGTTGAGACAACATCGGATGCGTTTCGGGGGAAACATTTACATCGTAACGCTTTAAAAAGCCCCATAGAATTTCTGCACGCTCAGCATTCGCAACAGATGCCAAATTTAAAAGCATCGCAAAACTGATTGGACTGCCAACTTTTTCTGGCAATTTACCCTGGTGGATAAACCAAGCAGGATTATTATATCTCTTTTCTTGTTCAGCAACTTCCAAACTATCTTTGTTTTTTTCAAGCTCTGCCCAATCAGCAACATGTTTTAAATATTCGTCCGTTGCCTTGGGAATAACATCAAAAAATAATCTTTTTGCACGTTTAGGCGCATTATACATATAAAGTGCCAAACTTTCTTCTGGCGCATATTGCAGCCATTCTTCAATTGAAAGTCCGTTCCCTTTAGATTTTGAAATTTTTTGTCCTTGGTCATCCAAGAATAATTCATACGTTAAATTAATTGGGGGCTCTCCCCCCAAAATTTTACAAATTTTGCTGGATAATTTAACGCTATCGATCAAATCTTTGCCAGACATTTCATAATCTACGCCCAACGCATACCAACGCATTGCCCAATCGGCTTTCCATTGTAATTTTACATGACCGCCTTTAACAAGCGTTTCGAACGCCTTACCATTTTCATCACGCCATACAACCGTACCAGCATCCAGATCAATTTTTTCCATTGGCACTTGCATTACAATCCCTGTTTCAGGATGGATGGGCAAAATCGGAGAATACGTCGCTTTTCTTTCTTCTCTTAATGTTTTTTTAACTTCAGCCGCAATTTGATCGTGAACTTCTAATACGCGTCTCAACGCAGCATCAAAACGTCCAGACGTATAATAATCGGTTGCGGATGCAAATTCATATTCAAAGCCAAACCGATCTAAGAAAGAACATAATTGTGCATTGTTATGCGCACCAAACGAATCATGGGTTCCAAATGGATCAGGAATACGAGATAATGGTTTGCCTAAATGTTGTGCTAACATATCTTTGTTTGGCACATTATCAGGAACTTTGCGTAATCCATCCATATCATCAGAGAATGCGAGGATTTTAATCGATTGACCCGTCAGTACTTGATATGCTTGTCGCACCCATGATGTGCGCGCAACTTCACCAAACGTACCAATATGCGGCAATCCAGAAGGGCCATAGCCTGTTTCCATCAGGGCAGGTTTATTCAACTTATCCTTCTTACCTTTCATACGATCAACTAACTTAGCAGCTTCCTCAAAAGGCCAAGATTTTGGTAACGAAGATAATGAAGAAAAATCGTTTTTAGACATTGCTTTACAGGCACTTTAACAAATACCTGCCCTCTATAAGTATAAATTAATTTATAAAAAAACAAAAATATGTGTTCTATTAAAACACATAAGAAATTAGAATATCATCATATATTCTTAAACTGTTAGTAAAAAAATGTTTTTAGACAAATATTCAGCACTTACAATTCACCAACATCAATGTTCTTTGATGACTTCAGAGGGCGAATTGCTTGATTTATCTATTGAGCAAGCAATTGAAAAAATTGGGAAAGAGCCAGCTGTTTTTGTCATTCATTCCCCCGTTACTTATCGTAAATTACATACTCCAAAAAATATTAACCTGCATGGATGGTTTGACCTTCTTGAACTTGCAGCTTTTATTTATCCCACTAAATCTTTTGGGTTCACCCCTCAAAGTATGGCGCAAGCACTCGATATTCCCTGCCCTGAGCCTGTCAGTGCTGATTTTCTATTCACAATTATCGATCATCTTGTGCAACATTTACAAGATAAACAACGCCACTTCCCCTCTGAATCCCTCAAAGCTCAAAGTGCAGCATTATTCTATGCCCAATGGAAATGGGCACCTTTAATCATTGATGTTCTGAATATAACACTACCCATTCCCTCCAGCCAACTGCAACCTAATGACAGTTTAAAAATATGGCGAAAATTGCCAAAATGGCAAGATATCCCTCCTCGCTCACCTCCAAGACAACAGCCCCTGCAACGCAAAGAAACATTACAACGTTTGTCTGAGCTCTTAGGGCCTCAGGCTGAAACCAGAATGGGACAAATTGATTTTGCAGATATTTCTCGGGCTGCTTTTGCCCCCCGCAATCATCCTGATTGCCCTAATGTCGTTTTAGCAGAAGCTGGTACAGGAACAGGAAAGACCTTGGGATACATGGCACCTGCTACCCTGTGGTCGGAGCAAAACGAAGGAACCGTTTGGATCAATACTTACACCAAGCATCTGCAACGGCAAATCGAAGATGAATTTACACGGCTTTATCCTGACCCTGAGATTAGGAAAAAGCATGTTATTGTCCGCAAAGGACGTGAGAATTATTTATGCTTACTTAATTTAGAAGAACATCTCAATACATTCTCACAACTGCAATCTCGCAATAAAATTGCCCTTATTTTACTCTGTAGATGGAGTGAAGAAACCAATGATGGTGATTTATTTGGGGGTGATTTACCCAATTGGTTTAATGATCTGTTCAACGAAAGACTATTATACCAACTGGCTGAACGTAGAGGCGAATGTATTCACGGCGCTTGCCCACATTATCAATGTTGCTTTGTCGAAAATTCCATCCACAAAGCGCAAGATGCAAATATTGTCATTGCCAATCATGCGCTCGTCATGCAGCATATTTCCTGGCATGACAATAATGATTCTGTAGAACAATCTAATTTTCCAACACGTTTCATATTCGATGAAGCACATCATTTATTAGACGCGACGGATAGTGCTTATTCAGTTGCATTTTCTTTGTTGGAAACAAGCGAACTACGCCGATGGTTATTGGGTAATGAAGGGAATAAAACCCGTTCTAAAGGACTTAAAAAACGTATTCATGATGTGATTATCGGTAACAGCAAACTTGAACATTTATTGGAAAGCATTTTACAAGCGACACATCGTTTACCCGTTTTAAATTGGTCATCTCATTTCTCAATGGAGCTTGATGAACATCATATTCCTGATAGCAACCCAACAGAGTATTTTTTCTATTTAGTTTACATGCAAATCACTGCACGATCACAAAAGAACACTTCTCCCGTCCCTGTTCCAGAATATTACGACCAAAATGAATGCGATCTATTTCCTATCTTGCCAGAATTGAAACAACAGGCTGCTATCCTTTCTGAGTGTTTCCTTCAAATCCTAACACCTTTATTGCAATTTATTCAAACTTTAGAACATAAATTAAAAACTGATATTGATACATTAGATAAATATTCCAAAGACCGCATTGAAACGACAATCAGCTCTTTACAAAGACGTGCTGTTAATCCCTTAAGTGTTTGGGTTGATCTGTTGAACCTTCTAGATCAACCAGATCAAAAACAACAAGAGCCACAGACACACGTCACATTTTTAAAAGTTGAAAAAACTGGCACACGTATTTTAGATATTGGTATTTTTCATCACTGGTTAGATCCAACCCTGCCCTTTATGAAAACCATCACCAATTATGCGCATGGTATAATTTTAACCTCTGCAACCCTCCGAGATGACAGTCAGCACGATACTGAAGTAACTTGGCAAGCTGCCGAAAAACGCGTTGGTACACCACATTTACCGTTTGCCCCTATTCGCGCTTCACTCGCTTGTCCTTTTAATTACACGGAACAAGCACGCGTATTAATCATCAATGATTTAAATAGTCTGTCGATTAATAATCTGTCTCACGCTTTTCTCAGCCTGTTTCTAACGTCAAAAGGTGGGGCTTTGGGGTTATTTACCGCCATTCAACGATTGAAGGCTGTACATCAAAGGATCATTCAACCGCTAGAAGAACAAAATATCTCTTTGTTTGCCCAACATGTTGACCCCATAAATAATAATAGCCTCATTGAGCTATTTAAATCAGAGCAAAATTCCTGTTTATTAGGCACAGATGCCATGCGGGACGGAATTAATATCCCGGGCAATTCATTAAGATTAGTTGTGTTTGAAAAAATGCCTTGGCCAAGACCGGATATTCTTCATCGGGAAAGACGAAAATATTTTTATCCAGAGAATCCCAATTTTTATGATGAACAGCTGGTAAGGTTGAGATTAAGACAAGCGTTTGGTCGATTGATTCGCACTCAAAGCGATAGAGGAATTTTCGTTATCTTAGACCGCAGAACTCCGACTCGGATGTTGTCAGCATTTCCATCCGATGTTCCGATTGCCAGAATATCATTGCAAGATGCCATCGCGTCTATACAAGAATTTTTTAAAAAAGGATGTTAAGGTTTATAAAATACAAAACCGGCTCTCTTTCAAGAACCGGTTCGCTTACGGTAACGAGCTAACTCTAATACCAGTAATCCAATGATTTAAAACTTATAGAGGTTTTAAATTCGCTGCAGCAGCTTTACCGCGCTCTGTCACGATTTCGTAACTTACACGTTGATTTTCTTTCAAATCACGTAAACCAGCTGCCTGAACTGCTGTAATATGAACGAAAACGTCCTTACCACCATCTTCAGGGACAATAAAACCAAATCCTTTTGTAGGATTAAACCATTTCACGGTTCCAGTTTGCATTAACCGCGCATCCTTTATCTATTAGAGAATCAAGTCCTTGAAAAACAGACCTGATATCAGAGTTAAAATATCTAAATAAAATCAGTTGATCTTATTTACTTTGGGTGAAAGAATTGTAACAACTCTTTCTGATTTCTATTTGACACAGAAAACAGGTTCAATGTCAAATAAAATATGAATAAAAATGTAAAAAAAATATATTTTATATTGAATATCAATAAAAATATAGATTTTATTAATAATATATTAATATTTATTAATAATAATACTCGTTCGTTATTTCAGTGAAAGAATACTGGCGAATTTTCTATGAAAATTTAAAAACAAAACATCTTAATTTTTACATTTTTGTTACTTAGCGGGCAGCCCCCACTCATTTCCTTGTGGCTTTGTATCGGTTGAGCACCACACAATAAACAAAATACAAATCATAATATAGACTATCAATGCGAAAAATATTCCACCTATTAGCATCAATAGAGGGCTTATATAAGTTAAAATAATTAAAGAAGCCCACCAACCTGAAAGCCCAATATCATGCAAACGACGTGCTGTAACAGCAATACTTGGTAACAAAAATATGCATGAACATATAAAACAATAAAAGCCATAACAAATGAAATCCCAAATATCTGGTCAAAGTCATTCATCCCTATACCACTGCTATAGCTGTAGTAAGAATAAGATCTATATTGATTAGCTGTTATAAAATACATAATAATACTTATAATAATAGATGGAATTATTTGTATAAAACATATTATTAAAACAAAATTCCAAAATTCACTTCTTCGAGCTCGTCCTGAAAAATTCACATAATTTTTCATACACTTCTTAAACCAATACATTGTCCCGTATGATTTTACAACTTCCAGTTGATTTATATATGATTCTGTAATTTGCGGAGTTGGTTTTTGATGAGTATCATCAGCTATATGAGAACCTAATTCAATATGTTTGCATCATTTTCTTGATACATAATGCAGTAAACACTATAAGCTTAGCTTGATACATTAACCTCAAAATCAACCTTTTTTCCTTTTTCCGGAGCAAAAGTTTCTTTCCACTATTTCCCAGTAAATGCGTAACGTTTACCGTCATCTCCAGAAATATAACCTGTATTTTCCTGTATTGAGAAGTTTAATATAATTCCTCTCATATAACTCTATCCCTTTTACATTTTAATTCGAAAACTATACTGAATATATTGCTGAATTAAAATTTATTAATTTTACAAACTCTAAAAAAATCGCCACCTTATTCAAGGTAGCGATTTCAAAATTTAAGAGGCGTCCCTCTATTTAATTTTTAAGCAAATAAGCGTATCAGCGTTGGACTAGAAGCCCATTCCGCCCATACCACCCATTCCGCCCATGCCATCCATACCGGCACCAGCTTCAGATTTCTTTTCTGGACGTTCAGCAACCATAGCTTCGGTTGTGATTAACAAACCAGCAACAGATGCTGCATCTTGTAATGCTGTACGAACAACTTTAGTTGGATCGATAATACCAGCTTGTACGAGATCTTTATATGCACCTTCTTGAGCATCGAAACCGAAGCTATAGGTGGTGTTTTCAAGAACTTTACCAGCAATCACTGCACCGTCTTCACCAGCATTTTCAGAGATTTGACGTAAAGGAGCTTGTAATGCACGGCGGACGATTTCAACACCAACGCGTTGATCATCATTTGTATGAGATGCAATTTCAGCAAGTTTTACAGATGCACGAGCTAATGCTGTACCACCACCAGGAACAATACCTTCTTCCACAGCAGCACGAGTTGCGTGTAAAGCATCGTCAACGCGATCGCGACGTTCTTTCACTTCAACTTCAGTAGAACCACCAACGCGAATAACAGCAACACCGCCGGCTAATTTAGCCAAACGTTCTTGTAATTTTTCACGGTCATAATCGGAAGTTGTATCTTCAACTTGTGCACGGATTTGGTTACAACGACCTTTAATTTGTTCGACATCGCCAGCACCTTCAACAATAGTGGTGTTTTCTTTGTCGATATGAACTTTTTTAGCATTACCAAGCATTTTCAATGTAACGCTTTCAAGTTTGATGCCAAGATCTTCGCTAACCACTTGTCCGCCTGTAAGAATAGCAATATCTTCCAACATTGCTTTACGGCGATCACCAAAACCAGGAGCTTTAACAGCAGCAATTTTCAAACCACCACGTAGTTTGTTAACGACTAATGTTGCTAATGCTTCACCATCAATATCTTCAGCGATAATCAATAATGGACGACCACTTTGAACAACGCTTTCCAACAATGGTAACATTGGTTGTAAAGAAGATAATTTCTTTTCGTGGATAAGGATTAAAGGATTATCCAAATCAGCTGTCATTTTTTCTGAGTTGGTTACAAAATATGGAGAGATATATCCACGGTCAAATTGCATCCCTTCTACAACATCTAATTCTGTTTGTAGACCTTTTGCTTCTTCAACGGTGATAACACCTTCTTTACCAACTTTTTCCATAGCTTTGCTGATCATCTCACCGATTTCAGCTTCACCATTTGCAGAAATTGTTCCAACTTGAGCAATTTCAGCTTGGGTAGAGATTTTTTTTGTTTTTGATTGTAGTTCTTCAACCACAACAGTAACAGCTTTATCAATACCGCGTTTTAAATCCATTGGGTTCATACCAGCAGCAACTGATTTCAACCCTTCACGAACGATTGCTTGAGCCAATACGGTTGCTGTGGTTGTACCATCGCCAGCAATGTCATTGGTTTTAGAAGCAACTTCACGCACCATTTGTGCGCCCATATTTTCGAACTTATCTGCAAGTTCGATTTCTTTTGCAACAGAAACACCGTCTTTTGTAATGCGAGGTGCACCAAAGCTTTTATCTAATACAACGTTACGTCCTTTTGGACCCAAAGTTACTTTTACTGCATCAGCAAGGATATCGACACCACGTAACATACGTTGACGTGCATCAGCACCAAATCTTACATCTTTGGCTGCCATAATTCATTTCTCCAAATAAAGTTAAAGTCAAAAATAAAACGTATAGGATTAAGAAATAATTGGATTAACCAACGATTCCCATAATATCGCTTTCTTTCATGATCAGAAGATCTTCACCATTGATTTTTACTTCTGTGCCTGACCATTTGCCGAATAGTACTTTGTCGCCAGCTTTTACATCTAAAGCAACAATTTGACCTTGCTCGTTACGAGCGCCAGGTCCTACGGCAACGACTTCACCTTCTTGAGGTTTTTCTTTTGCTGTTTCAGGAATAATAATTCCGCCAGCAGTTTTTTCTTCACCATTTAAACGGCGTACGACCACACGGTCGTGTAGAGGACGAAAATTCGTCATTTGGATCGCTCCATATTTCTATATAATGCCCTTCTATGAAAGCAGCATTATGGGTTTTAACTACGCGCGTTTTTTGCCGCGTCACTCCAAAATATATCAATAAATTGATTGATATATACGCTGTTAATTTATGTGTTGCTTGTAACATTGTCAAGAAAATTAACACTTATTTTGAGGAATAATTCGCCAAAAAAACATCATTTTTTTTGAATATAGATTAAACTATACTACGTTCATTCAACATATGCGAAATTTACAAATAAAGGCTTTTTACAATGAAAAAAGACATTCAACTGACCACTTCTGATCAACATAGTCTAAATGCTTATGAACATGCCCCAACCAATGCTTCGGCGGGTTTAGTTGTACTTCAAGAGATTTTTGGTGTTAATCCGCATATTCGTCAAATGTGCGATAAGTTTGCGGCGCAAGGATATCACGTCATTTCCCCTGCATTATTTGATCGTGTTGAACGGAATATCTCGTTGGGATATGAGCCAGAAGATATGCAACGTGGCCTTAACATCAGGGCAAAAATTTTACCTGAAAAAACATTATTAGATGTAATCGCAGCTGCTGAGCACTTCCCTTACGATAAAATTGGGATTGTGGGCTATTGCTGGGGTGGTAGTTTGAGCTGGAAAGCCGCTACTGAAACCAAACTTTTTTCTGCTGCCAGCTGTTGGTATGGTGCGATGATTCCATCATTACTTGATCGCCCACCTCATTGCCCTGTTCAAATGCATTTTGGTGAACTTGACCACAGCATTCCTTTAGATGCTATTGATAAAATCAGGCAAGCTTATAAAGATAATAGCGGTGTAGATATTTACGTTTATAAAAATGCTGAACATGGATTTGGATGCCAAGCAAGATCAAGTTTCAACCCAGAAGCTTACGAGCTTGCTCAGCAAAGAACGTTGGATCTTTTTGCAAAAAATTTATAATCATCTATAATAAATTAAAGATAAAACGCTATATCTTCAAATATAGCGTAACCATAAAAAAAAGAAAAAACAATGAATTCTGCAAGTAATGAGAAAAAAACGCTACTCTTAAAAACAGGACTTGAGGTATTTACAGTCCATGGATTTACGAATGTCGGATTAACCGAGTTATTGAAAAAAGCTGGTATTCCAAAAGGATCCTTTTATTATTATTTCAGTTCTAAAGAAGAATATGGCGTAGAGGTGATTCGTTTTTACATGCAAGAATACACAACAAATATCGCCAGATTATTCTCTAACTCACAGCTTTCTTGCAAAGAACGATTATTATCATACTTAAAAACTTGGCAAGAAAACCAATGTACGAATGATTATTACGGACGATGCCTAATTGTGAAATTAAGCTCTGAAGTCAGCGATTTTTCCGAACCAATGCGACACGAATTTTGTTTAGGCACCAGTAAAGTCATTCAACTTATTACGGACATTGTTAAAAAAGGTCAAATTGATGGCTCCATTCCTAAACATTTAGAACCTGATTATGCGGCTCAAGAATTATATCAACAATGGCTTGGTGCCAGTATGCTTACCAAAATACAACGTAATGAATGTCCGTTGAAAACGGCACTGAAATATACAAATAATCTTTTAGAAAATTAATCCTATTTTTTTTAAAAAAATACTAGACGACTGGTCTATTATTTGTTAGTTTTTATTTATCAACAGAATCTAAAAGGAAAACATTATGGCTAGTTTATTTGACCCTATTCAACTTGGCTCTATTCATGCTGCTAATCGCATCATTATGGCACCCATGACTCGTGGTCGGGCAACCAAGGATCATATTCCAACAGAAATAATGATTGATTATTACCGTGATCGCGCCAGTGCTGGTTTAATTATTGCAGAAGGAACAGGGATCTCCCAAGAGGGTCTTGGATGGCCTTACGCACCAGGTATTTGGAGCAAAGAACAAGTTGAAGCTTGGAAACCCATTGTCGATGCTGTTCACGAAGCTGGCGGTATGATTATCAGCCAATTATGGCATATGGGACGAACAGTGCATCCTTCTTTTCACCCACACCCTATTTCAGCATCAGACACGACGGCTCCCAGATGGGCGCATACTTATGATGGCAAAAAGCCTTATGAGCAAGCAAGAGCCTTGCCTATAAATGAAATACCTAGACTGTTGAATGATTATGCACAAGCAGCAAAAAATGCGATGGAGGCTGGATTTGATGGCGTTCAAATTCATGCTGCAAATGGCTATTTAATTGATCAATTCCTAAGAGACAGCTCTAACTTCAGAGAGGATGAATATGGTGGCTCTATTGAAAATAGAATCCGTTTATTAATCCAAGTCACCCAAACTGTTAATCAAACCGTTGGAGCAGATAAAACGTCTGTGAGACTTTCTCCAAACGAATTGGTTCAAGGTGTTATCGATAGTAACTCTGAAGCTCTATTTGTCGCAGCGACTCAAGCGTTGAGCAAAGAAAAGATTAATTTCTTAGAAGTACGTGAACCAAGAGCAGGTGAAGATAATTTCATTATGGCAGATTTAACAGATGATGATTTATATCCTGCGATAGCCCCTGCTATGCGCAAAAATTTTGATGGGCACTTTATCATTAACGGCTCCTATAATGGTGAATCCGCCAAACAAGTCATGAAAAATAATGAAGCAGACGGTGTTGCTTTTGGTCGTCCTTTCATCTCTAACCCTGATCTTGTCAATAAAATTAAAAACAATATATCTTTCACCCCTGACGATGCCAAAACTTGGTTCACACAAGGTAAAGAAGGCTATAGCGATTACTAAAATGATAAACCCCTCTGTGAACTACAGAGGGGTCTTTAAAAAACTAAAATTCAATATATTGAGGTGGCTACCTTATCAGTTAACCAAACCCAATTATCCACGCAAAATAACTTATGTTCTTGTCGATATACTTGATATTGATAAGATAAAAGAAATGTCATCATCTAGAGAAGACAATATGATACAAAGCGACGTGGTTAGTTATGCAACTGCCTTTGCACAAATAAAAATAACAGATTCTATCTCATCAAATTTATAGAAATATGGAATTCAAGCAATCAAAAGGCTAGCGTTAATTATGGATACGCCTTGGACTGAAAGTGAAACCCAAAGTAAAATGATAGGGGATCTTCAGTCTTTTAACTTTATTATAGAATAATTCAACAAAACAAACCTAAGAACAAGTATTTGTAATTGCAAATGAATAAATCATATCCAAATGGCACAAATCATGTTTGATCGATAAGGAGTTTTCTATTCATCATTGCTCTATACTACAATCATACAGAGCAATATCCTCAATATTTCCTTACAAAACACGCCCAGCAATTAACTTTAGCTTTTCAATCATCTTTGGATCACGTTTTTGAGGAGCCGTAATTAACGCATGTTCCAACGCATGGTCACAACCAGCCTTACAACTTGGTCTTTGGTTCCCTAGATTTGGAATGATTTTTTCGACCAAAGCACGTGCATTGCTAGCATTAGCGGTCAATGTTTTAATCACAGCCTCTACACTTACCGCGTCATGATCTTCATGCCAACAATCATAATCTGTAACCATCGCCACGGTTGCATAACAGATTTCAGCTTCACGAGCCAAAGCAGCCTCTGGCATATTCGTCATCCCAATAACGGAGGCCCCCCATGAACGATAAAGATTACTTTCCGCACGGGTAGAGAATTGAGGTCCTTCCATCACCAGATAAGTTCCCCCCTTAACCACGGATAATCCTAATTCCTTGGCATTATCATATAACATTTGTCCTATTCTATCGCAAAAAGGATCAGCCAAAGACACATGCGCTACCAATCCTGTACCAAAGAAACTTTTGTCTCTTAATCGTGTACGATCAATGACTTGATCGACCACAACAAAAGTTCCTGGAGCTAATTCTTCTTTCAACGAACCCACCGCAGATACAGAAACAATATCAGTAACGCCTAATGTTTTCATTGCTGCGATATTAGCCTTGTAATTAACTTCTGTTGGAGAAATCACATGACCACGACCATGACGAGGTAAAAAAACACAAGAAACACCTTCGAGTTTCCCTGTTAGTAATTCATCTGATGGATCACCCCAAGGCGTTTCGACTTTGACCCATTTTTGATCGGTTAATCCAGAGATATCATATAACCCTGAACCGCCGATAATTCCTATCACAGGCTGAGCATGGGTTGAAGAAAATTGTTTATTTGACATTCGACCAAACTTTTCTTTTTACAAGCAATGTTAAAATAGCAATAAAGGTAACATAAATCATTACCATAATGCCGATACGATGACGTTCTATCAGATGTGGATGTGCTGTCCAACTTAAAAATGTTGTTACGTCTTTGGCTTGTTGCTCAATAGTTGCTGAGGTGCCATCAGCATATTTCACACCATCCTTGGTTAATGGGGATCGCATTGCAATTTGATGGCCTGGGAAATATTGATTGTAAACCATTCCCTCTTGATCTGGTTTGAAATCAGCAGGGGGATTTTGATATCCCATCAAAATTGCCATAATATAATCCGCTTGCTGTCCCATCCCCATGCCATAACGAGAAAAATCCAAAGGCACCTTCCCCGCATTCACCGATTTAGCCATTAATTGATTGGGATATGGTGCTGGTAAATAATCCACCAATGTGGCAGCACGATACAAATCTTTACCTGATGCGTCTTTACCATCCAAGATCTGATCTGTTTTTGCTATTTTATCAATTTGATCGAGCGTCAATCCCATTTGTTGCAAATCCGCATAACGCATATATTGCACTGAGTGACAAGAAGCACAGGTCTTACGATAAACCATATAGCCTCTTTGCACACTGGATAAATCATAATTACCAAATATCCCCGTGAAGCTCCAAGGGTATTGTTTATATGCTGGCTTATCTTGTGCGTAAGAAATCAATGGAATAAATAAACACGTAAATAAAAAACAGAATAAAAAGCTTATATTTTTGATTGGTTTGACCATTATTCTTGCCCCTTCTCATCCAATAAAGAAGTAGGAAGCGTTCTTTTAAGCTCAAACCGTGCTGAAAAAGGCAAGATCAATAAAAAATGCGCATAATAATAGAATAATGCCAACCGCCCCAGCCATATTAACCCTGTATGACTATGATATTTTCCAACGATCCCAAGCATCACAAAAGAAAGAACTAATAGAAATAAAGCTATACGATATAAAGGACGATAATTCGCTGATTTAGTAGGTGATCTATCAAGCCAAGGTACCGCAAATAAAACCACGATTGAACCGATCGATAGCAATAATCCAAGGAATTTATAAGGGATAAGTTGCAAAATACCATAAAAGGGCAAGAAATACCATTCAGGTGCTATGTTTGCGGGCGTTTCCAAAGGATTAGCAGGCGTATAATTCTCACTATTCGTTAGTAAATCAGGAAAAAAGAAAGCCAATAAAACCAGTAAAATGATTGCACCAACGATAACCACACCATCCTTTGCCACATAATAAGGATAGAAGGGTAGCGTTTCTTCTTTGGTTTTAGGTTCTATCCCTTTGGGATTGTTTGATTTGACGACATGAACGCAAATCACATGAATAAAGACCACGCCGATAATAAAAAAAGCCATCGCAAAATGTAATACAAAATACCGATGTAATGTTAGATCGTTGGGTGAGCTGCCCCCCATTAACCAATGCGCCAACCCTTCGCCAATCAATGGAATTGATGATATTGCTTGGATAACCACATTGGCAGCCCAATAAGACATTTGCCCCCAAGGCAAAATATACCCAGCAAATGCCGTCATCATCACCATCAGCATTAATAATAAGCCTGACAACCATACGAGCTCTCTAGGATTTTTATAAGAACCATAATATAGCCCTCTAAAAAGATGCAAATATAAAAAAACAAGAAATAAATTTGACCCTGCCATATGAAGCGATCGTAATAGCCACCCACTTGGCACTCGCCTTTCTATCATTTCAATCGAAGCAAAAGCCTCCTCTGCTGACGGTGTATAAGATAATGCTAAAAAAATCCCTGTTGCCAACATCAATAGTAAAGTAACGCATAACACTGCCCCGAATGCCCACCAAATATTTAAATTACGAGGCATTGGGAATTGAATATATTCACGTCTGAATGTTGAAAAAACTGGAAAACGCTTTTCTATCCACTCAGAAAATGTGTGTTTTTTAGAAGAAACTTGGTTTAAATGAGGTTCGGGGTCTTGTGTCATAACAACCGCTTTACATCAAAGATAGAATACAGAAAACCAATTCTATTCATAAAACCATATTTTTAAAATAGATTTGCCTTTAAATTGCTATATTTATATGAAAATTTAGGCCATGTAAGAAAAAACTTTTAACGTGCGTTAAAATCTTTCATAATAATAGCCTCTTCTCTTTTATACATATACAAAAACAAGAAATAATACACGAAATGCCTTTATCGGTAACCAAACGTCAATTTTTTCGTATCCTCTCTCTTGCAGGAGCCAGTCTAACAACAACGGCATTACAAGCAAATGCCAATGAAGTTATGCCTATGGGTGCTTTACAAACATCCAAAAGCAATAATAGTTTTTCCTTTATCGTAGGAGGATCAGAGAAGAGTGATGTAGGAGAATGGGCATCACAATTTTCCTCTGTGTTTACGTCAAGCTTACAAGATAATGCCCCTGTCCCTTTACGTTATACATCAGGATATGATGGGATAACTGGGGCAAATCTGTTCGACACAAGAATAGTTCCAGACGGCAATACTGCATTATTGACTTCTGGCAACCCATTTATCGCCTCTATGTCAGGGGATAAACGTGTGCATTACGATTGTGAAAGATGGATTCCTATATTAAGCAGCCTGTCTCCCTCGATTACAATTGCTCGTCAACCTTTTCATAATTCTATTCCTGATCTCCTTAAAAACAGATCGATGAAAATAGCTGTATCTTCTATCATAGGCAAGGAATTACCGACACTTCTTGGAATTGAGCTTCTGAAAATTACTACTATTCCTGTTGAAGGATTGACTGATTTTTCCACGGCAGTTCAAGCATTAAAAAAAGGAGATGTTGATGTCATACAACTAAGCACTCCGGAGGCATTTGCTGCTTTACCGAGCTTACTCAAGGATGGTCTACATACTTTTTTTTCACTTGATAATACCACAACTTTTGGGCCCAAATTTAGTGATCTATATAGTCAATTGCCCCATTATAAAACTGGAAATACTTTATTTGAAGCATGGAATGCACTTGCACTTGCATCCAGAATGAATGTTTCTATTATGCTGCCAATGCTCACCCCCTCTGCACTTGTAGCAAAATGGCGGTTGAATACCAGTAAACTCTTGAAAAACGAGCGAATAGTTGATTTGGCTAAAAAAAATAATGTAATCTTTCAAGAGAATTCAGCTTGTATTGATACCATCAGTAGAATGTGTCCTCAACTAATTACAACGATGGCGTTACAACGATGGCTGAATGCCAAATTTACAAAATGGTCAAATAATTGAAAATTTAACGATTGCGTTTCAATAAAATTCTAACTGCGCCACCATTCCATTGTGCAGGATAAGTCGTCCCTAAGATCAAAGATTGTATTACGGGGCGATTTAACCAATAAGGGAGCTCTCTTTTAAGAATTCCACCCTCTTTATATCCTGTTCCGATCCCAGTAATAATTTCTACACACCGAATATTACTTCGCTGTGATCGAATCAAGAATTCTTCTAATACAAAAAAAGCGCGCTGTGCTGTATATCCATGCAAGTCCAAAATCTTTTCAGGTTGCATTTGACCTTTATGTAATTTCTTCCACGTATTTGTATCTAAACCTGCTTGTTTTTCCCCAATATTGATAAAAGATTTTTGTTCGGTTGGTTGTTCCTGTTTTTTCTTAAAAAGTTTATAATATTGAATAAAACTTTCTGTTTGAACCAGTCTCTGTGACCGCGATGAGTTTGCTAATAATTTCTTGTGATTATCAGGTCGTTCATCATAAGCGACCTTTAACACAGGCAACTCACGTTGTTTATCTTGACGGATCCCTTTGATCCGATTGGCAAAATTATCCCATAAAGATTGCTCTTCTTTATTTAATTGTCGTCCTCTTGCCAATTTACCAACCTTTAATGAAATGATTTAACCTACTATATATACAATAAAAAACCTTTCACCAGAAAACCAGTGAAAGGTCAAAAGATTCTCAATAATCTTTATTGATTATGGTGCCAGCTTATCGATAGATTGACCTTGATATTTACCCGTCAATGTTTTTAAGAAAGCAACAATATCACTAACCTCTTGATCTGATAATTTATGATAAGGAGTTTGATATTTCAACATTTTTTCCACAGCTTCTTGAAGCGTTTTAACGCTACCATCATGGAAATAAGGTCCCGTCAGCGCAATATTACGCAACAAAGGCACTTTAAATCTGTGTCTATCTGATTCTTGATGGGTAAAATTGAAACGGCCCATATCAGCATCCGTCGATTTATCGCCACGGTCTATGAAATAATCACTCTGTAGTCCAAGTTCTTCATAAGCTGCACCACCCAGGGCAACACCGTTATGACAACTTGCACAACCATTTTCTTTAAACAACTGATAACCACGTTTTTCTTGGGCATTAATCGCACCATCAACACCTTTTAGATACATATCAAAAGGACTGTCAGGCGTAATTAATG
The DNA here is from genome assembly GCF_947179105.1 of Commensalibacter communis. Lineage (NCBI taxonomy): Bacteria > Pseudomonadati > Pseudomonadota > Alphaproteobacteria > Acetobacterales > Acetobacteraceae > Commensalibacter > Commensalibacter communis. Next base: position 147,304 of record NZ_CAMXCK010000003.1, on the reverse strand, counting down.
TTTTTTCATATGCACCAATGGCATCGGTGATGGTTTTTTTATCGATTGTTGGGCTGCCAAATACTTCTGTAAAGTCTTTTTCATAAGAAGGTTCTTGACGTAATTTCGTCGCAACATCTTCCCAAGTTTTTGATCCCATTTCTAATGGATTCATCACTGGACCGCCGGCTTGATCTTCTAGGTCAACCGCACGACCATCCCAGAACTGACTGTGATTAAAGACAGCGTTATAAACTGTTGGAACATTAATTGGACCTTTTTGTCCATAAATACCCGTAGCAGTTACCAATCCGTCAACACCACCTTTTTGGAGATCATGACAAGAAGCACAATTCGAAGTGTTATCACCAGATAATCTTTTTTCGAAAAATAGCTTTTTACCCAAGGCAACCATTTTTTGATCAACGGGCAAAGATTCTGGAATAGGCTGTACAGGTTCGCCAGCAAAGCGCTCTGCAACACCTTGGGTAGCATAGTATTTTTTACGTTCTTGTTGAACCCATTTAATGACATCATCACGTTGTTGTTCTGAAAGGCGAGAATGCCAATGCATCAACAAATATAGTGAAGGAGGCATTAAGTTACGTTGCATCACGAACTCTATTCGAGATAACGCAACCAATCCAACAGGTTTACCTTCTTCCAGAGCAGCAATCACTGGTTCCATACGGAAATTTTTAAGCCCTTTTAGACGGTCTTTTTCCATCAAACTGCTGGCAACAGGCAATTTAAAGTAAAAAGGCAATGCTACCTTTTCAGAGTGACAATAATCACAACGTGCTTCTGTTAACACATCAAAAGCAGCTATTGCCACAGCATCTTTACGCGAAGGAGAGTTTTCCGCCAATTTAGGGGCGGTTTTATGATCAAACCCATTCAAATACCAAACGGTTCCACCATATACCACTGCCCCAAGGACAATAATGGCTAAGATCAGTTTCTTCATAATCCGCTTTCTAACTAATATCTAAAACTTATTCATTTAAATAAATCAATTGGTCGGGATACTATCAAAAGCAATTGTAAAAACCTATTCATTTTATAACTTTGAACGACGTTCACCTTCTGAGTGTAACATTTTTACTCTCTCCTTGGCAATTTTGACATAGTTTTTATCAATATCAATACCTATTGCTCGCCCGCCCACTCTATGGGTTGCCAACAATGTTGTTCCCGTTCCCATAAAAGGATCAACCACCACTGGCTTTGAAACACCGTGTAATTTTAAACACATTTCAGGTAAGGCCTCTGGAAAGGTGCCAGGATGATTAAATTTCTCAGATCTTCTTCGAACTGTATTATAAGGAATAAACCAAACATCCCCTCGGCATCGCAGATCGTGACTATGGGCTCTACGCTTAATATTGGTCTTATCTTTATAAGGAACACCGACATTCAAACGTTGCAGAGGAACTTTGCCCGTTTTGGTCAGATGAAATAAATATTCGTGGTTACGATGCAAGAAACGATTACTGACCACAGGCTTGAAATGCCCATGACTATCATCACCAATCGAAATCGATTTGATCCATTCAATATGATTTTGTAAATAGAAATGTTGTCTAAGTCTGGTCATTAACTCAAACGGCAACCACGGGTACGAGGATGATCCTGCGATATTCAAGAAAAATGAACCATCTCTTTTCATGATCCTTTTGATCTCAATACAAATCGTTTCAAGCCAGTCTAAATATTCTATTTCTTCTTTTTTGTCCTTATAAGCACTATAAGCAATTCCAAGATTGTAAGGCGGAGAAGTGATAAATACATCAACGGACTCATCATCCATTTTTTGCAAAACAGATAAACAATCACCACGAACTAATGTATGGTTACCGACCTTAAAACTATAAGGTCGAGAAGTTTCCTCCTCGACCAAGATGTCATTTTTTTTATTTTTCTTAGGAGACACCCTAGATCCTTATCATTGGGCAGAAGGTTGCTGGGTCGTTGTGATAGGCAAAGATTGTTGTTCCGAACGACGCGGTAACAATATGAAAACTTTTCCTTCCTCGTTCATCAACCCAGCATACCATCCCGCTTGAGCCCCCCATCCCGTGAATAAATCAACTCGACTCATTCCCGTGACGCCCCCACCAACGTCTTGCGCAAAAACCATGCGCTTCCATGGATATCTAACCAAACTATCTGTCTGGTTTTGAGCGGGGCTTGGCATTGTCGTTTCAAGCCATAAAGGCACCCCTAGGGGAATCCATTGCTTATCAACAGCAACAGAACGTCCCGCAGTTAGTGGAGCGCCCAATGTTCCAATGGGTCCAGTATCATGATTTTGATCGGTTAAGCGGCGAAAGAAAACATAATTTTTATTTTGTTCCATTAAGGATACAGCTTGTTCAGGATGACTATGTAACCACGCCCTTACTGAAAACATATTGATTGATTGGGAATCCATTAACCCTTGGTCAATCATTAACCGACCTAATGCCGTATACGGTTGGCCATTTTTACCAGCATAGCCTAAACGCAAAATTTGACCGTCTGGTAATACAATTCTTCCTGATCCTTGGATCTGCATAAAGAACAAATCAATAGGACCTTTTACCCAAGCAATCTCTAGCCCTTTACCACTTAAAGCACCTTGATCGATTTGCGCACGGGTGTAATATGGCACAAACAAGCCACCCTGTATAAAGCCATATTCAATTTGACCATCTGTATTTTTTCTGGCGATCAAATCTCTAGGCTTCCCATAAACAGGCACTTTATAAACATCCGTGCGCACTGTTGACCCTTCAACATCGGGCTCATAATATCCCGTAACTTTGCCCGTCGTGCCATTGATCGTATATTGATATGGCTGTAACCATGTTTCAAAAAACTGTTTTGCTCGAGCAGGATCGGCAACATTCACAGCATTAGCGGCATTACAGGATTGCAACCAGTCTTGCGCTTGGCCACCAAACAAACCCTGAACACCCCCTAAATGTCTATTTGGGGGCAATTTCTCTAAATACTGACAGTTTTGACGAAATAGAGTCAGTAACTGACCGTAATTCTCTTTGTCCCAACCTGACAAATTCTGGTATGAAACAGGATAAAATTCAGAAAGATTTTCTTGAGTTTGAACACAAGCCGCAAGACCACCTGCCAATAAAATAGTAAAATAACGAAGAACAGACTTCATAATATCCCTATAAATACTTTCATAATGAAGATTATTTGCCACTGCGTGCGGATTTTAAACGCCAAGAAATTCCTTGGTTTCCAGTTCCTAATAAACGTTCAAATGTCCAAGAATCAATAAATTCAGTTATCGATTCTGTTCCTATGATAGGATTACTATTCTTGTCGAATGTACAATTGATTTGATTGGAAATAAACTGCACTTCGATGGTAGCGCGTTTAATAGATTCATCCTCTATCAATTGCACTTTGGTCAGTGTAATAGAATGAATAGATCTAATCTCAATAGTTAGTTTTTCTTGTAAATTTTTCCGTGCAATAATGGCCGATTCAAAAGCATGATAAGCATCAGGTACTAACGTTGACTTTAAAACGGCTAAATCCTCATTGGCAAAAGCAGTTAACACTTTACGAAAGACGACTTCGGAACCTTCAACAAATTTTTGAGTGACGAAAGAGGAATCCAGCTGTGAAATTCTGTTTAACATTTGTCCCGCTTCTGTATCGGGGGCAGGAATATTGATTTCCACCTTTGGTTTAACAGGCTCAACAGGTTTATCTTGATTATTATTGATAATCTGTGACCGATTAACAGCACTGTTGGAAGGGGACACAACCCGATCCTCTTTGTTAAAACCTGTCTTTTTCCCCAAAACACTACGCAAACGCAGAATTAAAAATCCTGCCAGCAAAGCAAAAATTACGATATCTATTGGAAAATTAGCCATCGAAAAACCCATTTTAAACCTGTTAACCTAATAAAATTCTTAATAAAAAAGAAATGTTAAACCATGATCTATACTACAATATATTTATATTTTGTCACATTACAAAAAATATTTACTTTAATTTTATCATTTTCAAAAATCATGATATAATTGCTTTAATAAACTATTTTTTGAACAAACGAATATTTAATTTAAAGGCTCATTATGTCTGATACAATGAATAATCTTTCTGATGCTCATTTAGAAGAAGCTCCGCCTCCTCTTCCATTAACACTAAATATACAATTTACAAAAGATTTATCTTTTGAGGTTCCTCATGGTGCATCTATTTTCGCAACATTAGAAGATGCCCCTCAAATCTCTGTTGCCATTGATGCCAATGCAAATCGTCTTAGTGAAGAAAATGTTTATGAAGTTAGCTTAACACTAAAAGTTGAAGCAACAGAATCTCCAAGAGAAGATCAAACACAACCCCGCATTGTATTTGTGACTGAGCTGGTTTATTGTGCCGTTGTTTCTTTGAATAATCCACCAGAAGAACTCATTGAACCTATTTTATTAGTAGAAGTTCCTCGTCTTATTTTTCCGTATGCACGGAATATTATCGGCGATGTAACCAGAGATGGTGGTTTCCCACCTGTTATTTTACAACCTATTGATTTTGTATCTTTATGGCAAAATAAACAAGCACAACAAGCTGCACAAACACAAACTGAAGCTGGTCACGCTTAATAAAAAAACTAGAAATGCTCTTTTAATAAACAGAGCATTTCTTCTGTATTGGGATGAGCGGCAATCTCAATAGAACGCCATGACATATGTTCTAAATATTTTTTTGCCTTAGGGCTTATTCCAATAGCTTGGATTGATTGAAAATAATGTTGCAACTCTGTTGGAACTAATTCAACAAAAAAACGAGCCGTTTCGGACGAGAAGAACAAGATACTATTAATAGCTTTTGCTTGTAATTGTGATGTAAATTCATCTGGCAATTTTAATATAGACTCAGTTTTATAAGCAGCGCGTTGGACGATATTAAATCCTGATTGTTGCACCAATTCAACCAATAATTGCCCTTGTTCCAAAGCCGAAGGAAAAAACAATTTTCCTTTATCTGGCGATAATTGCCTAGTGATTAATTCAGCCAAGGTAACAGCATCTTTCCCTGCACTGATGACATGAACAAACCCTGCTTGTTTAGCATCCTGTGCAGTAATATCACCCACGGTGAACGCTGGAATATGTTGAAAGGTAATGTGTTGTTTTATGAAGTGTTGTATCGTTGGAATGATCGCTTGACGGCTAGTAAAAATAATCGCCTGTAAACCGTCCATATCTGAATATTCAAAAGGCAATGAATGTATTGTCATTACAGGCATCAATAATGGTTGCCACCCTAATTGAGCAACTTTTTGAGCAGTTTCACTTAATCCAGGTTCAGGCCTTGTAATGACGAGATACGGTTTATTTTTTTTACTCATTAAAAATATCAGCAGGACTGTCTTTACGTAGTTCTTTTCCCAGTTCTCGCCCTAATAATTCTGCATCAGCAGGTAAACCACTGATTTCTTTCTTTAACAAGAAGGTGCCATCTTCGCTGGCAACCAAGCCTACTAAATGCAATTCAGGCTCTCCGCCTGCCACTACAGGCATTAATTGAGCATACCCACCAATCGGCGTGCGACAAGAACCATCTAATTCTGCCAACAAAGCACGCTCTGCGGTTGCAACCGCTTTTGCTTCTTTATCTTCAATCGCCGACAACATTTCCCTAAGCTCAACATCTGCCTCGCGCACAGTAACACCGACAATGCCTTGACCGGCTGCTGGCACCATGACCGAGGGGTCTAAGAGAACATCAATCCGATCTTCCATTCCCAAGCGTTGCAACCCTGCTGCAGCTAAGAAGGTTGCATCATATTTATTGGCCGCCACTTGATCTAAACGAGATTGCACATTGCCTCTAAGCAAAGCAATTTCTAAATCTGGACGAACGTGTAATAATTGAGCTTGCCTGCGAACCGAAGACGTCCCAATTTTGGCACCTTGGGGCAAGCAATCAAAAGGATAATCCGCGTCTACAGGGCGATATTTTGCATTTACAATCAATGCATCCCTTGCATCTTGACGTTTTAATGTGCAAGCCAATACCAATCCATCAGGTAGGGTCGTTTCCAAATCTTTTAAACTATGAACAGCAAAATCAATATTACCAGCGCTTAATTGTTCATGAATTTCTTTAGAAAATAATCCTTTACCACCGATATCGGCCAACCGTCGATCTTGGATTCTATCGCCAGAGGTTTTAATTTGAAATTCTTGAAACGCACCCAATTCACGTAATAATGGACAAAATTGCGTTAATCTTGTCAAGAAATTACGAGTCTGAACAAGTGCGAGTGGAGAGCCTCTTGTCCCTACCCTCAACGGCAGCCCCTTTCTTTTATAAGCATCATGATGATCCTGTAACCCTTTGTTCGACGCTTTTGCTGCAACTTCTTGCAAAGCAGAGTTAGAAGAAATATGTAATACTGTATCCGTGCTCATTGTAAGATAAACTTTATTCTTTGATCGTGACTAATAATTAACTAAAGAAATGCATTATGATGCCATCCATACACCAAAGTAAGATAAAAACAAATAAGAACCTGACAATTCTATCGATAGAATCATCATGTGACGACACAGCATGTGCTTTGGTGCAGTCTGATGGCACCGTGTTTGCCGAACAAATTTACTCTCAAAAAGAACATATTGAATTTGGCGGTGTTGTACCAGAAATTGCTGCTCGGGCTCATCTTTCTCATTTATCAACATTAGTGAAAAAGACCATAACGCAAGCACAAATTAACTGGTCAGAAATTGATGCGATCGCTGCAACATGCGGCCCTGGATTAATTGGCGGAGTCATCGTAGGCAGCAGCTTTGCCAAAGGATTAGCTTTGGCGCAAAATCTACCCTTCATTGGTATTAATCACATTGAAGCCCACGCCCTGACTGTTCGAATCCCGAATATTTCTTCTGTGCAAGTTCAATTTCCATATCTTTTGTTCTTAACCTCTGGTGGGCATTGCCAATGTATTCACGTAACGAATATCGGTGAATATCAACGCCTTGGTGGAACCATTGATGATGCTGCTGGTGAAGCATTTGATAAAGTTGCAAAAATGTTGGGGCTTTCTTGGCCTGGCGGGCCTGCCCTCGAAGCGTTAGCCAAAGAAGGTGATGAAAATGCGTTTTCATTACCACGTCCTTTATATGGCAGACCTGGTTGTGACTTCTCTTTTTCTGGTTTAAAAACTGCCGTAGCTAACTTGCTGACGGGTTATGAGAATACAGATACTTTGCCAAGGCAATTAGCCGCCGATATTGCAGCAAGTTTTCAAAAAGCCATCACAACTGCAATTATTAATCGTTTAGAAAATGCGATCAAAATGGTACCAGATACTACATTATTAGCCACCGCAGGTGGGGTTGCAGCCAATCAATATCTTAGAAAGCGTCTGCTTGCACTGGCAGAACAATATAAGTTACCATTTATTGCCCCGCCCATGAAATATTGTACAGATAACGCAGTTATGATTGGTTGGGCAGCCATTGAAATATTGCATCAAGCCTCCAATACCAATAAACTCATTGATGATATCTCACTATTACCGCGCCCTCGTTGGCCTTTATCTGAGATGTCAGAACGATTTAAACATTAAAGGATAAGTAATGCCCATAAATATTGCTGTAATTGGTGCTGGCGCTTGGGGAATTGCACTTTCCCTACAAATGGCCAGAACGGGTGCCAATGTTTATTTATGGAGCCGCAAAGAATTACCCAATCCAACCACGCATACTTTGTCGCGCCTTGATTGTGTTTCTATTCCTGAGACCATTACCGTCAGCAATCAATTCCCGACAAAGGCCGATATTGTATTTTTGGCAGTTCCATTACAATATATGCGTTCTATTTTGCCTTATATGCCACCCACTGCCCCGCTTATTGCGTGCTGCAAAGGTGTCGAAACAACCAGCCTGAAATTCCCTCTTGAAATACTTGAGGAAATTTATCCAAAGCGAGAGCATGGTGCTTTGTCAGGTCCTAATTTTGCCCACGAAGTCGCCAAAAGTTATCCTACCGCCAGTGTCATAGCTTCTAAAAATCCAAAACTCGCACAAGAACTAGCCAATAAACTATCGACTTCTACCTTTCGTCTTTATGCCAATACAGATCCTATTGGTGTGGAAATTGGTGGTGCCGCAAAAAATGTTTTTGCGATTGCAGCTGGCATAGCAATGGGCGCTGGGCTTGGCGAAAATGCCAGAGCATCGATTATTACCCGTGGAATCGCAGAGCTTTCACGGCTTAGTGCAGGGCTTGGTGGTGATCCCATGACCCTATCAGGACTGGCAGGTGTTGGGGATATGATTTTAACTTGCACAGGACAAGGATCAAGGAATTATTCCTTGGGCTTTGAACTGGGGCAAGGAAAAAAATTAAAAGATATACTGGCACAACGCACAACCGTTACAGAAGGCGTTACGACGGCACCAGCTATTCTTCAACGGGCAACACAACATCATGTTAATACACCGATTATCGAAGCCATTACCCATATTTTAAACGAAGAAATTACCATCCAAACTGCACAAAATATTTTAATGTCTAGACCTCTAGGCAATGAATAAAATCTATTTATACTAGACTGATTAACAATAATTGATTTACCAAGGAATCAAAATGCCTGAACAAACCGTTTATGATTTTAGCCTTCCCATACAATCAGGAAAAACGATTGATTTAAACGACTATCGTGGTAAGCCTTTGTTAATTGTAAACACCGCTTCCCACTGTAAATTCACACCACAATATGAGAGTTTGCAAGATTTGTGGATGTTATATCGCAAATGGGGATTAACGATTATTGGTATTCCATCAGCTGATTTCGGAAAACAAGAGTTTGAGAAAGATGAAGAAATTCAAGATTTTTGTAATAACCGCTACAATATTGGCTTTATTTTGGCCCAAAAAAGCCATGTAAAAGGGAAAAACGCCATTCCTTTGTTTAAATGGTTATCTAAACAAGGGGGATTTTTAGGGCAGCCAAGATGGAATTTTTATAAATATATTTTAAATCGTCAAGGAAAGTTATATAAATCCTTTTCCAGTATGACCAGTCCTTCCTCTAAACGTTTTATTAATGCGATTGAAAGAACTTGTTACGATTTTTAAAATAGAGTGATAAGCGACAAAATTACTCTGCTATATGCATTTTATTTTTTAGGATAAGAATGTTAAAAAATATTTTAACCGTAGGCAGCTGGACAATGATCAGCCGCCTACTCGGTTTGGTCAGAGACCAACTACTTGCTGCTTTTTTAGGGGCCGGCTCTCTGCAAGATGCATATCAAGTTGCTTTTCGCTTACCCAATATGTTTCGCAATCTTTTTGGTGAAGGTGCTTTTAACGCAGCATTTGTGCCTTTGTTTACCATGGCGCTCACCAATAAAAACCAGAAAGAAGCACAACGGTTTGCCAATGAATCCTTTAGCGTTTTAATTACAATTTTATTTATCATTACAATTTTAGCAGAAATCTTTATGCCTCAGATTGTAAGGATCATTGCCCCTGGTTTTACTGTTGATAAAACGCGTTATGATGAAGCGGTAGCTTTAAGCCGTATTACGTTTCCCTATATGATATTAATTTGCGCCGCAGCCTTGGTAGCTGGAGTTTTAAATAGTCTTCATCGTTTTGGTATTGCAGCCGCAGCTTATGTAAGCTTTAATATCGTTGGAATTGCAGCATTATTATGGTTAACCCCCTTTATGCCAAATGCAGCATGGGCTGCTGCGTGGGGGGTGACTTTGTCAGGATTTGTGCAGCTGGGCATTTTATTATTTGCAGCCAGAAACGCAGGGATGCGAATCAAATTATGCATTCCGAAATTAACCGAAGATATTCGGCACCTATTCCGAAAAATGGCTCCTGGTATTGTTGGAAGCGGTATCACACAGATTAATTTAACCATCAGCACAATTATTGCAACCTTATTACCCACTGGCAGCGTATCAGTCATGTATTTTGCGGATCGTATTAATCAGCTTCCTCTTGGGGTGCTGGGGGCAGCAGCTGGAACAACGCTTTTACCTATTTTAACAAAAGCATTGCAAAATAAAGATCCAAATGCAGCTTTTGATGCGCAAAACAAAGCAATCGATTATAGTCTGCTTTTAACGTTACCTGCTGCATTTGGATTATTTAGTATCGCTGTACCCGTCATTTCAACGCTTTTTGGTCATGGGGCATTTACTGTCAAAGATGTTTATGCTTCTGCTCTCTCTTTGCAAATGTATACCATCGGATTACCTGCCTTTGTGTTAATCAAAGTGTTATCACCAGGTTTCTTTGCCAGAGGCGATACATCGACCCCAGTTAAAATTGGCGTATTTACGATCTTTTTGAATCTAATTCTAAACCTTATTTTCATGAAACCCCTCACCTATATGGGACCGCCCCTTGCTAACAGTATGGCCGCTATCGTCAACGTGATTATACTGGCGGTGATATTGTATAAAAGAGAGGCTTTATCTGTACCCATTCCTTTGATAAAACGAATCGTAGCAATGACGGGGGCATCCTTAATGATGTGTTTCATTCTGATAGCAATAACACATCTATTTTTTATTAATTTACCAGAACAAAATATCTTATATCGTCTATTTTCGGTAATATTGTTAATTTCAATTGGTGGATTGCTATATGGTATGACATTGCATTTGTTCAAAGTCATTGACTTACGACAATTTTCAATTAGGCTTAAAAAGAAGATATTAAAATAATATTTCAATTGTATTAACAATCGACGACTGAACTAAACGAGTGAGAATGACAATCCCATCACCCGAGGGTGCCACCCCAGTAATGGCACAATGGTTTTCATTAAAAAACTGGTATCCCGATGCATTACTTTTTTTTCGCATGGGGGATTTTTTTGAGTTATTTTTTAAGGATGCTGAGGCTGCTGCCAATGCTCTTGATATTGCCTTAACCTCTCGGGGAAATCACGGGGGAAATCCTATTCCTATGTGTGGTGTACCTGTTGGAACAGCGCCTAATTATTTATCTCGTTTAATCAAAAAAGGGTTTAAGGTTGCAATTGCCGAGCAAACTGAAAGCCCCACCGATAGACCAAAGGGTCAAAAAGGCCCGTTATCGCGCGCCATTGTTCGACTTATAACACCTGGAACATTGACCGAAGATGAGTTGTTACATGCTGGTCAAGCAAATTATGTTTTATCCATTATTCCTCAATTAAAAAATAAAACATCCAAATTAGGGGTGGCATGGATTGATATCTCAACGGGTATTTTCGAAACGAGCTTTATTGATAAAATAAAATTAAACGATCTATTAGGACGTGTTAATCCTTCGGAAATTTTGTGCTCTAAAGACATTCTATTAAAAGACTATGAGAATATACGCACTGATCTTCGTGAAACACATACCCTTAAGACTGCCCAAAAGGAGCTTTCCGAGCTTTTTAACGTCAATACATTGGATGCTTTTGGTAATTTTAATGACGAAGAAATTATCGCTGGGTATGAGCTGGTTCATTATATACAAAAAACTCAAGCAGGAAAAATACCTCAACTTGCACGTCCTCAGTCCCAGCAATATGAGACGATTTTAGCCATTGATCCAGCAACACGAAATAGCTTGGATATTTTACAAAATAGTAATGGCGATCAAAAATTCACTCTTTTTTCAAGTGTTTCTCATACAATAACGGCTTCTGGAGCACGCATGCTGGCCAGTTGGCTTTCTGCTCCTTTGACCCAGATTGAGCTTATTCGTAAAAGACAAGAAGGCTGGAGTTATCTGCATCAAGATGCCACATTATTGACAGAATTACGCAAAGTGTTAAAAGGCGCCCCAGATATTGCACGGTCTCTCAGTCGATTATCATTGGGCAGAGGTCAGCCCAGAGACTTAGCCTCTATTCGGAATGGATTAGAAATTGGACGAAACATTGCCAATATTCTGACCTCCTTCAAAGAGGAAACAGGACGTAATTGTTCAATTATTCAAAATATATCCGAATATTTTTTATATGGTGAAGAACTATTACAAGCACTTCGTGCTGCATTAGAAGAAAATCCCCCTTTAAAACTTGAAGAAGGCTTTATCATCAAAGCTGGATATAATGATGAGCTAGATGCTTATCGTCGCCTGAGGGATAATAGTCGCCAAGTAATTGTTGGTTTACAAGAAGACTATAGAAGTAAATTTAATGTCAGCACGCTAAAGATCAAACATCACACACAGCTAGGTCATATTATAGAAGTTAGTGCGACTTCCGGCACAAAGCTCCGCGATCATCCTGATCTTATTCTACGGCAAGGAACAGCCAATCTTTCACGTTTTACAACTGTCGAGCTCAATGAGCTAAGTGAAAAAATATTAGAGGCCAATATCCTTGCTGCTGAAAAAGAAAGGCAACTTTTCTTGGAGCTAATCGAACAAGCATTACAAGAAAAAACATTGCCTTTGCTGGCCAAATCTATTGCGATGATCGATGTATTACAATCTTGTGCTGTTTTATATTCTAAACATAATTGGTGTATTCCAACACTTAGCGATGACACAGATTTCATATTAACCAATTGTCGTCATCCTATTGTAGAAGCCGCCATGCAACAAAAAGCAATTTTTACGCCGAATTCTTGTGATTTATCCCATAATAAAAAGATTATGCTTTTAACAGGACCAAATATGGCTGGGAAGTCAACATTTTTGAGACAAGTGGCTCTAAGCGTTATTCTTGCACAAGCGGGATTGCCAGTTCCAGCCAGCGAGGCAAAAATCGGTATCGTCGATCATCTATTTTCCCGAGTTGGGGCTTCTGATGATTTGGCACATGGTCGATCAACATTTATGGTTGAAATGACCGAAGCAGCCTCTATTCTAAATCAAGCTGGACCAAAGTCTTTGGTTGTCATTGATGAAATTGGTCGAGGTACCTCGACGTTGGACGGAATGGCAATTGCGTGGGCAATGCTGGAAACGTTACATAATACCATCCAATGTCGCACCATTTTCGCAACCCACTTTCATGAATTGGTAGAATCCACCCAACATCTACAATCATGCAAACCTTTTACCATGAAAGTCCAAGAATGGGAAAATAGCATCATCTTTCAATATGAAGTCATTCCCGGGGCCGCTGAACATAGTTGGGGTATCCATGTTGCACAACTTGCGGGGGTTCCCTTACCCACTTTGCAGCGAGCGCGACATCTATTAGCAAATTTAGAAAAGCAATATCGTAATCCGCAAATCACCCTGCCCTTACCTGCTCCGATTATTGAAGGGGTCAAAGACACATATTCATTGCCAAAAGAATACAAAGAAATCGAAAAAATTCTAAAAACGATCGATCCTGATGAATTAACACCAAATAAATCACTAAATATTCTTTATGAGCTAAAAAAGCTTATTGATAAATAAATATATCTGCTTAAATATTATTCATATCTATTTATTAATATTTTATTAATTTTGCTAACAGGTTTAAAAAAATTGAAGCACCCTGTCACTGATATATCTTCTGACCCTACTCAAGCAACCGAAATGTTTCGCGAACAAATACGCGTCGCATTTCGTGATAATCCAAATTTATCAAGAGATGAATTATTACAAATTTTTCGTCGCCACTTGGGTCGTATTCAAACGCAGGTTCGTACTAATTTTGAAAAAAATAGACTATCAGGGTTACAAGCCAGCACGCAACTGACCGCATATACAGATGGATTGATGGTTGTGTTATTCGACCTGATTTATCATCAATCTTTAAAATCTGATGATGACAAAAATAAAATTGCATTTGTAGCAACTGGTGGCTATGGTCGAAAATGCCTCGCCCCTTTCAGTGACCTTGATTTATTATTTATTACACCTGAAAATCCATCCAAAGAACTTTTAAAAACCATTGAACAACATTTATATTTTTTGTGGGATTTGGGGATAAAAATCGGTCATGCAATACGCTCTGTTACACAATGTTTAACTGCCGCAAAAGATGATGTAACAATTTTAACGGCTTTATTAGATGCCAGACTGTTAAGAGGAAATCAAAAGCTATTTGATTACTTTACAACCAATTTCGTCAATTTATGCGAAGAAATCGGTGGTGCACGTTATATTCTAGAGAAAAGTAAAGAGCGAGAAAATCGCCATAAAAAATTTGGTGAAACGCCCTATTTAGTCGAACCGAATATAAAAGAAGGTAAAGGGGGTTTACGAGATTTACAAACAATTTATTGGGAATATCGTTTCACCTTAGGATTTGATCAGTTCTTAGACTTTCTTACTCCAAAAAATTGTGAATTAGGTTTATTAACAGATCAAGAAATTCATCGTCTTAGTCGGGCTCACAACTTTATATGGACGGTCAGATTCCAGCTACACTATATTTCAGGCAGAGCAGAAGACCGCTTAACCTTTGATATGCAACCCGTTGTCGGTGGGCGTATAGGCTATACCAAGCATGGACAGCAAGTGGGTGTTGAACGTTTTATGCGTCATTATTTCCTAACCGCTAGAGAAGTCATGCGTCTAACTTACGTCATTGAATCTGCATTAACTTTATATACACAAAAAACAACATTGAATAAATTTGAACATGGCAAATTTATTCCACATACTGGATGCACTTTATTAGAAGGTAAAATACTACCAACAGCACATATTTCTTTTGAAAAAAACCCAATTGAAATGATGCGTTTGTTAAAACTGGCACAAACACAAAAACGCGCCATACACCCACTGGCTGTTCATCAACTAATTCGGTGGGAACGTAAAGCAGCTCAATTACGTGGAAATGCAGAGGCTTCTAACATATTTCTTGATTTATTATGTGATACACCAACGTTTTTATCCCCCAAAGCCCGATATAAGTTACTTCAAAAAAACGATCATCAAGAAGAAAAAAACACGATTATCTATCCCCCTCCAGAGGATCAATATAATACAAACTGGCTTCATATCTTAAATGAAACAGGTATATTGGGGCAGTTAATGCCAGAGTGGAGACGTATGGTGGGGCAAATGCAATTTGACTCCTATCATATCTTTACGGTCGATCAACATAGTATCGAAGCCGCCAAATTGCTAGCAATGCTTGAAGCTGGGTATTACCAAGATGATTTGCAATTTGCTCATAAATTACTACAAGGAATTCAATCAAAAAGAGCTTTATACATGGCGACTTTACTACATGATATGGGTAAAGGTCGAGGTGGAGATCATTCCGAAGTTGGTTCTGAAATGGCTTTGTCCATTTGTTCTCGCCTTAATATGACTGCAGAAGAAACTGATACAGTATCTTGGTTAATTCTTCATCATTTGTTATTGAGCCATACTGCTTTTCAAAGAGATATTGATGATCCCAAAACAATTTTGGATTTGGTTGATACCATTCAATCTCCTGAACGGTTACGATTGCTCTTTTTGTTAACGATTTCTGATATGCGTGCAGTTAATAAGAAAGTTTGGAATGCTTGGAAAGCCACCTTGTTAACTGAGCTTTATAATCGTGTTGCAGAAGTTTTAGAAGGCAGTCTCGCTACACAAGAGCGAGATACACGCGTTTATCGCGTTAAAAATAATTTGACCAAGCAATTTTCAATTATCAATATTCCCAATACTGATGTCGATTTTTTTATGCATTTAGGCTATGCAAGCTATTGGTTATCTTTTGATGAAAATACACATATACGTCATGCTCAGATGATTATAGAAGCACATCATAAGCAGGCTCCATTGACCATACGCACCTATCCTTTACCTGATCGTGGCGTAACCGAAGTCACAGTTTATGCAGCAGATCACCCTGGTTTATTTTCAAAAATCTCAGGTGCATTGGCTGTAGCTGGTGCCTCCATTGTCGATGCACGTATTCATACGTTAACCAACGGTATGGTACTGGATACATTTTGGATACAAGATGCCGCACAAGATGTTTTTGATGATCCTCTTCGTCTTGAACGAACGGTTGAACTGATTACCTCTGCTTTGGCTGGCGCTATTGATATCGAACAACGCCTACAAGATTGTAATCGTAACATGTTATATGGTCGTCGCATGCGTGCTATTCATGTGCCTCCAAGAGTGGTCATCGATAATCAAGCCTCTAATGGTTTCACAGTCATAGAAGTGAATGGACGCGATCGCATCGGATTATTGTATGATGTGACAAAAACGATTAGAAAACAAAAACTACAGATTAGTTCTGCACATATCACCACCTACGGTATTAGAGCCGTTGATGTTTTCTATGTCAAAGACGTTTTTGGATTGAAAATACAGGATAAGAAGCGCTTATCTATCATTCGCGAAGCCATTTTAAAAGTGTTGGAAGAAATAGAAGAAAATATTACGGGTATTCAACCCAATAGTACAGCTTCTATTATTCAAATGGAGATTGCACCACCGAAAGAAGAACTTTAAAACGATAAAGATTTTATCGTATCTTAATTAATGCAGCCTTTACCTCCTCTATCAAGTTATTCCATGCTTGAACTGGAGGTAAGGGCTGTTTTTGTTGATATACTCGTAATGTTGGATACCATGAACTATATCCTTTTTCATTCTGATACGCTGGATACCAACGCCAATCCCCACCATAGCGATTTAATAACCATACAGGCTTACCCAATATTCCAGCCAAATGCGCAATAACAGTATCAACAGTAATGACTAAATCCAGTTGTTGAATAAACTGAGCCGTTTTTAACAAATCTCCGTGAGGTACAATACCAGTAAACCCTTTTGGCAAATCTGATTTTTTAAGTCCCTTTTGTAATGCGTAGAACTCTATATTGGGAATATTAAGTAAAGAAGTTAAATCTGATAGGGGTATCGAACGTAACAAATCAAAATGATTACCACGATTTCCCATCCAACAAAGTCCAATTTTAAGATGGTCAGCGAGAGGTTCTGTTTGGCAATTTTCCAAATACAATTGATATTGGGGAATCTTTTGAGTTTGAAGAAGATAAGGCAAGCTCATCAACATGACTTGATGGGTAATATTCTCTGGTACAACACTATTTTTTTCAATAACAATACATGAATGTTCTGATTTACAAAGACTTATAGCAATCTCTAACAAACGCACCAATTCTTTTGGGACTTCTATGACGATAGAATATTGCTGCAAAAGCATGGGTAGATACCGAATAAATTGCAGCGTATCGCCCAAGCCTTGCTCTGCTCGAACTAATATTGTTTCAGCATGCGCTTTGCCGTTCCATACTGGAATCTTATCAATATCAACAACATGATTTAATAAATAATGGCGAGCCTCCATATGCTGCCATCCCTCGATAAATTTTCCTTTAGCCAACAAAACCATCGATAAATTATATTCTATTTTATGATATTCTTCTGCGGTTACAGAATTGGAGGCATTTGGTTCTAACAGACGGTGATAAAGTTCTTCCGCCTCGTCTAATTCACGTAACTCAAAAAGAACAGTGCCAAGATTTAATCCGATACGAGGATCTGTTGGGGCTTTTTCATAGACATCTTGTAGTAACACTTTGGCTTCTAACAAAAAACCAAGCCCCATTTGTACCAACCCTAAATTAACTTGGGTTTCTATGATTTCAGGCTCACGTTCAAATGCATACAATAAATAATCTTTAGCTTCTTTCAGGCGATTAAGTTGAAACAAAACAGCGCCTAAATTTGCATAAGCAGAAATAATATTAGAATTTAAACGAACTATTTTACGAAAGACACGTTCCGCATCGCCTAACAATCCCATCTGATTTAAAAGCACACCGAGCTCATGTAAGAATTCTATTTTATCTTGATTATTTTTAACGGCATCTTTGGCAATATTTAACGCTTGATCAAACGCTTCCCCTTGGTAATAAAATTGAACCAACGCTCTCCAATATGTCAGTGATGAAGGTTGTAACTCTATCGCTTTGCGAAAAGCGATTTCTGCTTGTTGTTTATTCCCCATTGCTTCTTGAATCAAAGCCAGAGCGTGATAAGCCCTGGAATCATAAGGGTTTATTAAGATTGAACTTTTTAACGCTGCCTCTCCCTCTACGTGATGTCCTTGTTCATATAACGAAAGTCCTAATGGTATATAATAATGAGAACATGATTTACTTTCGATGGCCTGTCCTGCCAAGCCTATGGCAAGCGCATGATTGCCAACAGCCCTGGCAACGCAAGCACGGCCATATAAAGCATCTGCAAAATTAGGTTCTTTTGTTAATATATCGTAAAAAATTATATCCGCTTCTTGGATCTTTCCTTCGGATAATAAAGATAATCCGCGGCTAATTTTTTGATCGTAAAACATGTAAAATAACCCAAATCATTTCATAAACTACTTTTAAATATTCAAAATACTATACAAAAGCTTTGTATAAACTCAAAATAATGAATTCTAAAAAGCTTATTCTGTTTAAAAATATCAGCTTTTATCTATGATATTCCCTATCATCTTTTAAAAAATTGCCTTATAAATAAATTATATGTTTATATCAGGAATAGAATTTCGGTTATGATTTTATTAAACTCTTTTACCCGTTCTGTATCTCTTGCCTTGGCACTGACAATGGTTGCACCGCCTTTAGCCTATGCAAAACAAAAGTTGGATCAACCTGCGCTTTTGTCATCTGATGCGCTCAAACAAGTCGCCTCAGTTAATGGATATTTACCAGATTACATCGTTGTGGATGATAAAGAACGATTAATTGCTGAATTCCCACGATTAACCGATGAAACAGGATTTTCTCTTGCAATTGTAAAGTCCGATAACACCTTAATTCCGTATCCAAATAAAGAATGGAATACAATTAATACGCAAGATACAAGCAAGAATTTTATTGGGTTAACAGGCATGACCTTAACCCCTAATGGAATTTTATGGGTATTAGATAGTGGCATTCCAAAAGTCGGCTCTGCGCCGATCAAAAATGCTGCAAAAATTGTCAAAATCGATACAAAAACAGATCAAGTTCTTCAAACCTATCCTATCCCTGATACGGCATTCAAAGAAAAAACCGCTTTAAATGCAATCGCTGTTTACGATCATTATGTCTATATTGCCGATAATGGTAATCCAGCGATTATTGTATTCGATACCAATACAGGCAAAGCCAGACGTTTATTAGAGAATTCACCAAGCCTTTATTCAAGGTTAGAAGTTATCGCTAATAACAATATCATCAAACCTAATCTTGATAAATCATCTCATTTTAATGTTAATCAACTAGCAATTTCTCCAGATGGAAAACGCTTATATTATCAAGCAGTCAGTGGTCCATTATATCGTATCGATACGATGTACCTCAAAGACGCTACCTATTCCCCTGCTGAGTTAAATGAAGCGATGATGATTTGGTTCAAAACGCCATCCTCTGGTGGGATTGTATGTGGGCCTGATGGTACCATATATATTGATGATATTGCCACGAACAGCGTTTATCGTTTTACCACTGGCCGTATTTTAAATAAATTAATTACCGACCCAAGATTAAAATGGCCAGCCCATCCATTTGTGACTAAAAACAATGTATTATATATCCCAACAATACAACTCGATCAGACGAAACTGTTGAATAAACAAGACCATTCAACCGTACAATGGCCTTTACAAATATACAGTTTAACCCCACCTGCACTACAAAATAAATAAATATTTAATGATCATAATTTATTAGGTTTACAATGCGTTACGTTTCTACCAGAGGGCAAGCCCCCGTTTTAAATTTCTCTAATACGCTTCTTGCTGGCCTTGCCCAAGATGGAGGGTTATATATCCCTGAAACTTGGCCTCAGATTTCTGCGGATGAATTGCGTAAAATGAGAGGTCTTAGCTATCCTGAATTAGCAGCAAAGATCGTTCATCTGTTCACCGGCAATGAAATCCCAGAAGCGGTTTTATTGGATCTTTGTCATAAATCCTATGCAGGTTTTAATCACAAAGCAATTGTGCCTTTGATCCAGCTTGACCATAATCTTTTTGTCCAGGAATTATTTCATGGCCCTACGCTTGCGTTTAAAGATATGGCAATGCAATTGCTTGGTCATTTATTTGATTATGTTTTGAGCCAAAGAGGCGAAAAAATCACTATTGTAGGCGCAACTTCTGGTGATACGGGTTCAGCTGCAATTGAGGCTTTTAAAGGCAGCACCAATTTAACAGTTACGATCTTACATCCTTATGGCAGAACCTCTGAGGTTCAACGCCGTCAGATGACCACTGTTTTGGAACCAAACATCAATAATATTGCCGTTGAAGGCTCTTTTGATGACTGCCAAGACTTGGTCAAAGCGATGTTTGCCG
Organism: Commensalibacter communis; assembly: GCF_947179105.1. NCBI lineage: Bacteria > Pseudomonadati > Pseudomonadota > Alphaproteobacteria > Acetobacterales > Acetobacteraceae > Commensalibacter > Commensalibacter communis. Next base: position 127,068 of record NZ_CAMXCK010000003.1, on the reverse strand, counting down.
ATGCGCCTTTCCGTGAAGAAATGCAGCTATCTGCGGTGAACTCTATTAACTGGGGTCGTATTGCTGCCCAAGTGCCTTATTATGTTTATGCAGCTCTACTTTTGGGCGCACCTGATCGGGAAGTATCCTTTACCGTTCCAACGGGCAATTTTGGAAATATCTTAGCTGCTTGGACGGCACGTAAAATCGGTGTGCCAATTAATCTTCTTTGTGTAGGCTCTAATCACAATGATATTTTAACACGCTTTTTGTTGAATAACGATATGAGCATTCAAGGTGTTCGTCCAAGCCTATCTCCTTCAATGGATATTCAAATTTCTTCTAATTTTGAGCGTCTCTTGTTTGAATTGCTAGACCGCGACGCCGATCAGTGTCGTCAAATTATGCAAGATTTCCGTCAAAACAATAAAATGGATATTCCAGCCACTATTTGGAACAAAGCAACCACAAACTTTAAAGGCATGGCACTAAGCGATCAAGAAACCGAAAAAGTTATTCAACAATATTACAAAGAATCCGCTTATCTAGCCGACCCTCATACGGCTATTGGCATTGCAACAGCGCAAAAATATCGCAATAAAGATATTCCAATGGTCACCGTTGCCACGGCGCATCCTGCGAAATTCCCAGATGCAATTAAACAAGCAACGGGCATTACGCCAGCACTGCCTTTGGCATTAGCAGATTTGTATGATCGCAAGGAAAATTATCAAATTTTACCTGCCGATTTAAAGAAAATCGAAGATTCTGTTCGTGCCACTGCACGTAAAAACAATTTTTAATATTACTTCTAGGATAAATATGAACCAAGCTATTAAGATCACACGCCTACCCTCTGGAATGTTAGTCGTAACGGAAAAAATGGATCGTGTTGAAACGATTTCACTTGGTGCGTATGTCAATGTTGGAACACGTTATGAGACTGCCGAAGAAAATGGGATTTCCCATTTTCTAGAGCATATGGCGTTCAAAGGAACAACAACACGCTCTGCACTAGATATTGCCGAAGCGGTCGAAAATGTCGGTGGTCATATTAACGCCTATACTGCACGTGAAATCACAGCCTATTATATTAAATTATTAAAAGATGACTATGAACTGGGGATTGATATCCTCGGCGATATTCTGACCCACAGCACATTTGATCCAACAGAGTTGGAAAGAGAACGTGGCGTTATCATCCAAGAAATTGGTCAAGCCAATGATACGCCTGACGATATCGTTTTTGATTATTTCCAAGAAACGGCTTATCCCAACCAACCGATGGGTCGTCCAACTTTGGGAACCGAAGCATTAATTCGCACCATGCAACGGGATACTCTGCAAGCCTATATGAAGCGACATTATAATACGAATAACACCATCTTTGCAGCGGCTGGGAATTTGGATCACGATAAAATTGTAAAGCTCGTCGAACATTATTTTAAAGATCTCCCTCAAACACCAACGCAATCCGTAGTCCCTGCGAATTATCAAGGTGGAGAGTTCCGTAAAGAAAAAGAGCTTGACCAAGCCCATATTTTGTTAGGGTTTCCTTCGGTTAATTACAATCATCCTCAATATTACGCAGCAATTTTATTATCGATTATTTTGGGTGGTGGCATGTCTTCTCGCCTATTCCAAGAAGTGCGCGAAAAACATGGGCTGGTTTATTCCGTCTATGCCTACAACACTGCGCATCAAGATGATGGATTATTTGGTCTTTATGCTGGCACAGGTGAAGAACAAACTAAAGAACTCATGCCTATTTTAATTCAAGAACTTAAGAAAATTCAAAAATTGATTAAGCCTGAAGAATTAAACCGCACCAAAGCTCAATTAAAATCTTCTTTATTGATGTCAATGGAAAGCACAGCCAGCCGTTGTGAACAAATTGCGCGTCATTTACAAATTTATGACCGTATTATTCCCCCTCAAGAAATGGTTGATCGCATTGATGCTGTGACTATTGAAGATATTTACCAAATTGCTGAGCATATTTTTCATGGCAAACCAACATTAACCACATTAGGCCCTATTCGCCATGTGCCATCATTAGCAGAGATTACCGAAAGCCTAAACTCATGACACAAAATCAAAATTTTATCAAAGATTTGATCCATCAAGCAAAAAAAGCAGGCGCAAGCTCTGCGGATGCGGTCATGTTAGCTTCGACCTCTGTTGGTGTGCAGGTTAGAAATGGTCAACCCGAAGAATTAGAACGTTCTGAAACAAAAACTGTTGGGCTACGGGTCTTTATTGATAAACGTTCAGCAACGATTTCTACGACGGATTTACACAAAGACAATATTGAAAAATTGGTTGAACAGGCCATTTCGATGGCGAAAATTTTACCTGAAGATCCGTTTTCTGGTTTGCCTGAACCATCATCTAAACCTTGTATTGATCCCAAAGAACTTGACCTCTATGACGCCTCTGAACGTTCTACGCAAGAAATGCTTGAACAAGCCAAACAGACAGAAGCAGCAGCCCTAGAAGTACAAGGCGTCACCAATAGTATGGGTGGCAGCTGTGGTTATGGTAAAACTGAGATGATTCTGGCCAACAGTCATGATTTCTTTGGCACTTATGCACGAACCTCGCATTCTCTGTCAGCATGCGTATTAGCTGGAACAGGCACCGAGATGCAACGTGATTACGATTATCATTCGACCGTGCACTTAAACGACTTAGAAAATGCAAAAGTGATTGGTCGCAGTGCTGGTGAAAAAGCTGTAGCAAAATTAAATCCTACAAAGCCAAAAACCGGGATTTTACCAATCATCTTTGATCCAAGAGTAGCCAATTCTATTTTGGGTCATCTAGCAGGTGCTTTAAATGGCTATGCGATCGCCAGAGGAACTTCATTCCTTAAAAATGATATGGGTAATTTGATTTTCCCTGAAAACATCACAATTATCGATCAGCCTTATCTCGTGAAAGGCTTGGCGTCTCGTCCGTTTGATGTCGAAGGCTTATATCCAGAAGAGCTTAAACTGGTAGACCAAGGTAAGATTGCCAATTGGTTGCTAGACAGTCGCACTGCCAGTCAATTAGGGTTAGTCAGCAATGGTCATGCAACCAGAGGGCCATCATCCCCTCCTTCGCCAACAACAACGAATTTATACATGAAAGCTGGGACTCAAACGCCCATTAAGTTAATGGCAGATATCAAAGAGGGTATCTATATCACCGAGATGATTGGATCCTCAGTCAATATGGTAACAGGGGATTACAGCCGCGGGGCAAGTGGGTTTATGATCCGTGATGGGCAACTTGCTGAACCCGTAATGGAATTTACCCTGGCATCGACCCTAAGAGAAATGTTTTCACAATTACATGTCGCTAATGATTTGAAATTCCGTTATAATACTAACAGCCCTACATTACGTATTGATGCAATGAGTGTCGCGGGCAATTAACATATGTTAACCGAAATGGATGAAAGAAATGAATCGTACGACCTTCAATAGCCGTACCCTGCTTTGTCTTTTAAGTTTTACTCTGGTTGCGCCCTCTGTTCTTGTGGATTTAATCCCACAAGCAGAAGCAAGAGCTGGTCGAGGCTCGTCTATGGGAAGTCGTGGCAGCAGAACCTATAGCGCCCCTTCTTATACCCGCAGCAGCCCGATGGGTGCACAACCAATGCAACGGACAATGACCCGTCCACCAGCAACGGCTCCGACCTCTAACAACAGTATGTCTGGTGGAGCACCTGGAATGGCTGGTGGGGCTATGAACCGCCCTGCTCAACAACAAGCCCCTGCCTCTGGTGGAATGAGCAACTTTACAAAAGGACTCATTGGGGGTGCTGTAGGTGCTGCAGGTTACCATATGCTGACAGGCAGCAAAGAAAGTAACGCGCAACAACCCACCAATCCAGATCAACAAGGCCAAGCTCAAAACGGACAACAAGCACCACAGCAAAAACAAGGTGGTGGCTTTATGAGCCTTTTAACGCGCTTAATCATTATTGGGTTAGTTGTATGGTTAGTGATGCGCTTTATTCGCAGACGTCGTGCTGCTGGCACAAATAACAACAATATGGCAGCAAACACCATGTCTGCTGCTAGTCGTGTCAATCCTTCGATGAACTCAAATCCTCAACCTGTGCAACAAACAAATATTCAGTTGCAACAAGAAGATTATGTAACGTTTCAACAACGTTTATTAGAAGTTCAAGATGCTTGGAATAGACAAGATTTGAATAGTTTGCAAAAAATTACAACACCAGAAATGATTGCGTATTTTAACGAACAATTAACAGATCTATCTAGCCAAGGATTGCATAATAGTACTTCGAATGTTCAATTTGTACAAGGTGACTTATCAGAAGCTTGGGCAGAAGGAAATAGAGAATATGCTACGGTTTCTATGCGCTATTCATTAATCGACATCACTACGGATAATACTGGGCGTGTTGTTGATGGTAATCCAAACCAACCTGTTAATATCACTGAGTTATGGACATTTGTCAGAGCAACAAACAATAAATGGTGGTTATTGTCTGCTATTCAGCAAACGAACTAATCCTTTTATCTTTTAATTGAGTGTATATTTTTATTTATATATTCAATTAAAATTTCTTTATAGTTTTCCTTAGATATAATATCAAAACCCCCATTCTGTAATTAAACAGAATGGGGGTTTTTTCAAAATATTGACTTATAAATCGTCTATAGCTGAATCAAAGACAAAATATATAAAATCCCACTTAATCCGAATAACGCTGAAAGTAATACAATATTACGTTGATTTTGACGGCGTATGAACTCTTTTTGCTGTTCTACAGTTAAAGAAATTGCTATCGTTTTTGCTTTTTGTTGCTTTCTCATTGTGATTTGTTTCCTTTAAACAAAATGATCGATAATCAAAGCAAGAAATAATAAAAATAAATAAATTAACGAAAAACGAAAAGAATGTCTGGCAGCTTTGTCATTATTTAAACTTAATCCTTCTGGGGTTTGCTTTTCCAACAAAACTTTAATCGCCATATAAATAAATCCAGCGTTTAGAAGAATTGCTGTCCCCATATAGATATAAGAAGTATATCCTAAATAAACAGGAGATAAAGATACAATTGCCAAAATAATTGTATAAATAAGAATCTGCCAACGCGTATGCCTTGCCCCCTTGACCACAGGAAGCATCGGTATTCCAGCACGCCCGTAATCTTTACAAGCATAGAGTGCAAGCGACCAAAAATGGGGAGGTGTCCATAAAAAAGTAATAGAAAATAAGATGATCGGGAAAAGATCCATACTGCCCGTTACAGAAGTCCACCCTATTAACGGAGGGAATGCACCCGCAGCCCCACCAATAACAATATTCTGTGGTGTAGAGCGCTTTAACCAAATCGTATAAACAACGCTGTAAAAGAAAATTGAAAATGCTAAAATCGCTGCCGTTAGAAAATTGGTTGCTAAAAACATCAAAATGACAGAAAGCACCGAAACGCCAATACCATAAATCAAAGCATCATTAGGATTAACTCTGCCTGCAGGCAATGGTCTGGTAATAGTTCTTTGCATAATCTGATCAATATCACGATCGTACCACATATTAATGGCACCCGCTCCACCAGAAGCCATACAAATACAAAGAATACTGATTAACGCAAGTATAGGATTGATATGACCAGGTGCCAAAACGATTCCTACAATACCTGTAAATACAACTAATGAAATAACTCTTGGTTTTAAGAGTACAAACCAATCTTTGACATTGCTGCCCACCACAGCAGCATCATAACGAATTCGTTTTGAGCCCATCGTTTCATCAGCAAGTGATTGCCCCATGAATTTATACCCTATTTTACACGAGAAAAGACAGGAGAAGGAAGTTGCCACTCATAAGTTACTGCTCCTGCACCCCAATAATTATTAGATATGCTAACTTTACTTGATAAAGCATGAATGAGAACGATAAGAAAGCTTAATAAAGATAATCCCATAAAAATCGCACCAATCAAGATCGATTTACTTCCTAATGAAAATATATCTAAGGTAAAGACAACACCTACACTTGTTAAAGTAAAATGCAATTTAGCCAAAAATTCTGAATATTGCTTTCCAAGGATTTTACCCATCCAAAAATAAAACCCAGCAAATACGGCAAATAAAACACCATAAGAAATACAAGAATGCATTAACCCAATTTCACTCATGATACCTTGATACGGCCATCCCAGGCTTAATAATCCAATAAAGCCAAATGACCATAAAATTGGTGCTGGAAAACGTCTTTCGCCTGAGAAAAATAATCGTAAGCAGTAAATAAAGAGGTATAGAGACAACCCATATAATGCGCATGAGTAGAAGATTTGAAGTATAAATCCTTGATGTAAACTGATCGCGTCATGGCTCAGTATCATTTTATTCCAAGCAAGCAATACAATTAATGGCACTAAAGCCATCGTTAAAATAACATAATTTGATTGCTTAATGGGTTGATTGGAAATTGTGCTAATAATATGAAAAACTATTGAAATTGCAGGAATGATTAAAATCATTACCATCGGATATGCAAATGAATGAACAGTTTGTTGAAGCGCTAAGCCTAGTTGTTCAGCTCTGAAATAATCTTTTGTTAATGCGGCTAGTAATACTGATGCAATCGACAATAATAATGCCGCAGCAATTCCTTGCCCCCAAACGAAGATTGGTAAAGAATTGTAACTGACTTCGGTTGCTCTGGTATTAATAATTGTAACCAGCATATTTACTGAAAATAAGAGCGCGGAAACTGACCAAAATCCCAAACTGCCCAAAGAAAATAGGGCATTTTGTGGATATAGAAAGGTAACAAAATTACAAATAAAGCCGATAAAAAGGAAAACAAAAGATAGAATACTCAAAAAATTGAATGCCATATCTTTGGTTTTAATTAAGATTGGAACAAACCAACTTCCTAGCCCCAACATCAAAGCAGGCTGTAACACAAAAAATACCATCATTCTGGCATGAGTTTGAGGTAAATTCTGTATAAAATCGCTATTACTAAATTCCCCGAGGATAGGAAAAAAAGCATTAAGTTGGACGAGTAGTGCAGATATACCGCCACTAATTCCAGCAAGTATTGCTAAAATTAAAGTGTTCATTCCAATTTTATAATGTGTATTCATTATATATTTCTATCACATGACTATTTGAAAAGAAAGACACATCCTATTCAATGCAAAATATGATTACGACCAATTTTATCGAACAAGATGAACCAAAGTAAACAATCCAAAAGGATGAACAGGCTGTAAAACTGCGCGTTGTAACGCTTCTGGTGGAAGCAAAGACTCGATTGAAAAATCTGGATGCCATCCTAATGCTTTTGAAGCTGGTGCCATAACACGTTCAATATAGTAACGCATTCCTTTTTGAGCCAGAAAATGGTTAACAAATAAAATATGACCACCAGGCTTTACGACGCGTTTTAATTCAGCAAATAAAAGGTCTGGATTTGGAACAACAGATGCAACAAACATTCCAACGGCAATATCAAATGACCCAGTTTCAAAATCAGTTGCCTCGGCATCCATTTCGTATAAATTATCAACATTAGATAAGTTTTGGCGGGCGACTCTTTGCCGGGCTTTTTTTAACATATCTGTTGATAAATCAATCCCAGTGATTCTTTTATCAGAATTATAAGAAGGAAGTGCTAAACCTGTTCCAACCCCTACTTCTAAAACTTTTGTTCCTGGTAAACGATTAACTTCTGCAACAGCGCAACGCCGTCCGAACGAAGAAATACTTCCAAAAACTGTATCATAGACCATCGCCCATCGACGATAGGCTAACTTAACAGCATCTGCATTTAACGCAGTATGAGGTGAAGGAGGCACGTTATTGCTCCCAAAAACTGTGAATGACAATATTATATAAGAAGACTTATTAACCAAAAAGAAATAAAAATCTAGTAAGTTTTTTCTTTTTTATAGTTATTAATATATTTTACGAACTTTAAAACAACATTTAATCCTGTATCCTAGGTAATCCCTTTTGATACATTATTTACAGTTTATAATAAAACTAATATAGAGTATAAATAAACTGTTAGCAAAAAATTAAGGAGGGTAAAGTCTTATATGTGGATAACATACTTTAATTGGTTCATGGCTTTGCTTAGTATCTTTATCTGGGTCGTTACTTATATTGTATGGCAACGTGACAAGGTCATGCCTTGGTTTGATAATAAATTTGGTAGAGATGATCCCATGCCTCCTACACCTAAACAGCAAATTAATCCAATAAATGTAGGAGACAACTCTGAAATTAATTACAAAAAAACGCAAGCTTCTGAATCAAAGAAAGACTGATTTTTATTTTAGATAAGTTTCAATAGCATCCCATACTATTCCTGCAGAATTAATATTATTAAATCGATCTAATTCCTGCAGACCTGTTGGTGATGTGACATTAATTTCTGTCAAATAATCACCTAAAACGTCGATTCCAACAAATAATAACCCTTGTTCTTTTAATGCTGGACCAATCAGTTCACAGATTTCTTTGTCTCTTGAGGTCAGATCAATCTTTTCTGCAATTCCACCAACATGCATATTTGAACGCAAATCCCCTTTTTGCGGTACACGATTGATTGCCCCAATAGGTTGTCCGTCAACCAATATAATCCTCTTATCTCCTAAACGAACGGCAGGTTCATAACGTTGGATCATCAAAGGTTCACGAGAGGCAGCAAATTGCATTTCTAGTAAGGAGTTTAAATTTTCGTCATCTTCACGAATACGAAAGACCCCTATTCCACCATTGCCAAACAAAGGTTTGATAATGATATCTTTATATTCTGCACGAAATTCACGAATTGCTTTGACATCACGAGTAATCAAAGTGGGTGGCATAATTTCTGGCCAAAGCGTTGCAAAGATTTTTTCCGGAGCATTTCGAACAGATGTGGGGTTATTAACCACAAATACTTTATCTTTGCCCACACCATGAATTTGCTCTAGCAAATGTGTCGCCGTAATGTATCCCATGTCAAACGGAGGATCTTGGCGCATCAACAAAACGTCAAAACCTTTCAGTTCAACTGTTTTTTCTTCACCATATTGCACATGATTATTTTGCACGCGCTGAACGGTTACATCACGCCCTCTTGCAGTGATTCTTTTTGAAACTGAATTGCTTTCTAAACTTAAAGTATCAACAGAATAGACAAATAATTCATATTTTCTGGCCTGGGCTTCTAACATTAATGCAAATGTAGAATCTCCATTAATATTAATCGTTTCAAGCGGATCCATTTGTACGGCAATTTTTAACATGGTTTTATACTCGTTTAAATTTATAATATCGTTTTAGGATGGATAAGAAACTGCAAGAATTTCAAGAAATTTTTCTCCAGCAGGACTTTGGAATTTGACCTCATCGCCTACCTTAGCATTCATTAAAGCCTTTGCGATGGGTGAAATCAAACTAATTTGCCCATGTTCTGTAATGGCTTCATCGACTCCAACGATGGTTACAGTATATTCTTGATCTTCTTCAGTCACATACGTAACAGTCGCTCCAAAATAGACCTTATTCTTCTGTGGTTGCTCTTTGGGATCGACGACGATGGCGTTATCTAATCGTTTGGATAAAAAGCGAACACGCCGATCAATTTCCCTTAACCTTCGCTTCCCGTAGATATAATCCCCATTTTCAGAACGATCTCCGTTCCCCGCTGCCCATGAAACGATCTCGACAATTTTTGGGCGTTCTTTATATAGTAAACCATTTAATTCCTCTTTGAGTCGATCAAAACCTTGAGGGGTTAAATGAGAAGGATATGAATTTGCCATTGTCATTTAATATTTTTCATTAGCTGCCTGAAAAAGAATATAGTATATCGCCTTGTACTGTTTGACCTGGTTTTAAAATCATCATACCTCGATCCGAGATTTCAGGCATATTCAGAGCATTATTCATGTTCGTTGCAGGTTCAAGGGTAAAGTAAGGCTGATTTTCTGGATTAAATAAAACTAAATGTTCAAACATACGGCTGCTGGTCATGGTTAAATAAGCATTTAGATGTTTCCAACGAATAAATGCAAAATTGTCCCACCCTGCATAACAATTATCAAGCTGCTCATCTTTACTCAATGCACGCATATGGTCAAAAGCCCAGCGACCGTCAATAGACATGCGCCCTTCTGGTAAGCCATTGCTGCCATTATTCCAGACTGATTTTGCTGTAAATCCAAGCTCCACCGAATCATTGCGTGGAAAATAAGGGTGAAACCCAAGGCCAACAGGTTGATTGCAACGATCGGTGTTTTGGAAAAAAATTCGAACGGACAATCCAGTAACAGAAATTGTGTATTTTAATTTTGCTTTATATGAAAAAGGCCATTGTTGCTTTGAATTTTTTGCAGGATCGAAATCAAGCGATAAAAGAACGCTATTCTTAGAAAAGCTATCCAATTCCCACTCTTTTTCCCAGGCATTCCCATGAATCGCATCTTTTTCATTTAAGGCGTTTTTATCAAGTCGATACTCCCGTCCTTCAAAAGAGAATTTTCCATCAGCAATACGATTAGAATAGGGTATCAACGGATAGGCTGCGATAATTTGATTAGCATTTTGTGCTAAATGCGAATTGATGAGAGGATAAAAAATAGGTGTATCTTGGCATAACCAATACCCAATTGCCCCACCCAAGGCAGGATATATACCAACACGATGATGCCCTGCTTTGATTTCTAACATTTTGTTCCTCAGCCTTTCTTAACGTTTTTAAGGTTTAAGTGCTTTCAAAGAAGAGTTCCTCCCTCCGTCAGACACAACCCCTATTCCTAATTCTGTTTCTTCTAGCTTTTTTATTTCATCACGTAAATATGCAGCTTCTTCAAATTCTAAATTCGCAGCAGCAGCACGCATTCTTTTTTCCAATTCTGCAATGGTTTGTTGTAAATTCTTACCGGTTAATGATGGATCTGCCAATCCTTTATCACGAGAAATCGTCACATAATCTTGCTCATAGACCGATGCCATTAATTCACCGATCTTTTTCTTGACGGTAAAAGGCGTAATGCCATGATCTTCATTCCATTTGGTTTGTTTCTCCCTGCGCCTTGCGGTTTCATTAATCGCATAATTCAAACTGTCAGTCATTTTATCCGCATAAAGCAATACCCGCCCCTCTAAGTTACGAGCTGCACGACCGATGGTTTGCACCAACGAAGTTTTGGAACGAAGGAATCCTTCTTTATCAGCGTCTAAAATTGCAACCAATTGACATTCAGGAATATCCAAGCCTTCTCTTAACAGGTTGATACCAATTAACACATCAAAGACACCTAGCCTTAGGTCACGAATAATTTCTATCCGTTCGAGGGTATCAATATCTGAATGGAGATAGCGAACTTTAATCCCCATTTCATTCATATAATCCGTTAGTTTTTCAGCCATTTTCTTGGTCAAGGTGGTTACCAATACACGCCCACCTTGATCGATCACTTTTCTGGACTCGGCCAACAAATCATCAACTTGCAAGTCAACAGGACGTACCTCTGTTATAGGATCAACCAACCCAGTTGGACGAATCACTTGTTCCACAAACACACCCTGAGCACGTTCTATTTCCCAAGGACCTGGTGTTGCACTGACAAAAATTGTTTGAGGACGATACGAATCCCACTCGGCGAAATTTAATGGCCTGTTATCTAAACAGGAAGGCAACCGAAACCCAAAATCAGATAACGTTTTTTTACGTGCATAATCCCCACGCTCCATCCCACCGATTTGCGGGACACTGACGTGACTTTCATCCACAATCAATAATGCATCTTCTGGTAAATATTCGAATAATGTCGGAGGTGGCTCACCAGGATGTCGCCCCGTTAAATAGCGCGAGTAATTTTCGATCCCTTTACATAACCCAGTCGTTTCAATCATTTCTAAATCAAACTGAGTCCGCTGTTGTATTCTTTCCGCTTCTAGTAACTTACCTTCTGCAACAAACTGATCCAACCTCAACTTCAATTCAGACTTGATGGTTTTAACGGCTTGAGTAAGCGTCGGGCGTGGCGTGACAAAATGACTATTGGCGTAAACGGTTATCGATTGTAACGATCCAGTCTTTACCCCTGTCAACGGATCAAACTCATCAATCTCTTCGACTTCATCACCGAATAAATGCACACGCCAAGCACGATCTGCATTTTGCACAGGGAAAATATCGATTGTTTCCCCACGCACTCGGAATGTGCCTCGTTGAAATGCCAAATCATTACGACGATATTGTTGTTCGACCAGTCCTTTAATTAATAGATCCCGACTAACCTCCCCACCGACTTCGACTTTAACCACCATTTTCGAATAAGATTCGGGCGATCCAATACCGTAAATACAGGAAACAGAGCCAACGATAATCACGTCATTTCGTTCTAGCAAAGCCTGCGTGGCAGCATGGCGCATTCGATCGATTTGCTCGTTAATTTGACTATCTTTTTCAATAAACGTATCAGAGCGTGGAATATAGGCTTCCGGTTGATAATAATCATAATAGCTGACGAAATATTCCACCGCATTATTGGGAAAGAACTCTTTCATTTCGCCATAAAGCTGAGCTGCCAATGTTTTATTAGGGGCAAGGATCAATGTAGGCTTTTGCACAGCCTCAATCACTTTGGCCATCGTAAAGGTTTTACCAGACCCTGTGACACCCAACAGAACCTGATCTTTCTCACCATTCATCACTCCTTCGGACAGGGCTTTGATCGCCGTCGGTTGATCGCCTGATGGTTCAAATTCAGAGACCACCTGCAACTTCTTGACTTTGGGTTTCGCAGGAATTTTTTCTGGATGGAAAATGACTTTGTAATCTGCAGCTTTGGTTTTTTTCATGGAAATTACTAATAAAGATGAAGCACAATGTATGAATATAGTATAGTAACAATATATAGAACTTTATCCTACAGAAACAATATCTTTTAATAATATATGACTATCAAGGGCATGGAGCTATGATTAAATTAATTGTCTGCATTATGCAGATCCATCCTTGGATATTAATTCCTATGTGTGAGAGAGCTGTTATATGAATATAGATGTTAATAAAATCAAAAAGAGCTTTATAATATCCTTAAGCTTGCCCCTAGTGGATTGCCATCAAAATATAAATAACATACAAAACGCAAAAATTTATAAGAACTTTGTAAAACACCAAACTCTTCCGAATATGACAAGAAATGATTATTTCCAAATCATCAGCGAATTGATTGAAGTATATCATGACAACCCAGTCGTGTTGGATGAATTATTGGATATTGAACTATCATATTATTTATAGATACACAAAAACATCTGAGAGCAATCTATAAAAATTTTATGTTTTATGACGCTTATCATAGATAGATGAGACTAAATCTATTCCATTTGAAGAAAAGGAAACGAGTTTTTCTTCATCCTTGAATAATAAACCTGCGTATCTCTTTATACGATAAGAAGTTAACACCATTAATCTTGAAAAAAATATAGTGCATTCTTTACTGTATATTTGGAATAACCAACTTTTCGCTTATTGAGGCAACATATAATCTTTTAAATAAAGGGCATAATATTTTTTATCGTGCGTTCAACATATTCTTCTTTTTCATGAATAGGTGCCACATAATGTAATGCATTTTTTGCTGCTTGAATATTTTCAAGGCGAGCAATAACCCAAGCTGCTAGATACACAGACGACAAACACCCTCCAGATGTAGCAATATTTCCTTCTGCATAAAAAGGCTGATCCAAAATTGTAATCCCATCCTCTTCCATCCAAGGTTTTGTTGTTATATCTGTGCAAGCTTTTTTATTTTTAAGAAGTCCTAATTTTGATAAAAGTAATACACCAGAGCACTGTGATGCCAATAGCTGTTTATCTGAATTGATTTGCAATTGGCGCATAATCCGATCATCATTTGCAATTGCACGCGTTTTCATCCCACTACCAATAATAACAGCATCCGCCTTGCTTGCTTGGGTCAATGAAATGTGAGCTTCTACCACAAGCCCATTCATTGAACGAACATAGTGTTGATTACTGGCTATTGATACCTGCCAATCTGGTTTTTTAACACGATTGAGTATTCCAAAAGCAATGATAGAGTCTAACTCATTATATTCTTCAAAAGTAATAATTGCGATATGCATTATTTATTCCTTATATTTTAAATTGAGTTATTCTTTTCTTTTTGAAGTAAACTATATTAGTATAAACTACTTTAACCAAATTTATTTTGTTAATTATAGGAATAGCATGTTTTTATCAGATCATTTTATCCATCATACTCAAAACCAAACTGGATCAGGAACACCAAACGGTGAAGACCTTCCTGCATGGGATTTATCCGACCTTTATCCTTCCCCTGACAGTCCAGAATTAAAAAATGACCTTGAAAAAGCACGCGAAAAAGTAGAAACTTTTGCTGCCAACTGGCAAGGCAATCTTGCAGATGCTTCGGGTCAAGAAATTGCTCTGGCGATTGAATTATATCAAGAGACCAGCGAAATCTTGGGGCGAATTGGTTCTTATGCACAATTAATTTTTGCTACGGATTCAACCGATGCCAAAAACGCACAATTTTACCAATATATTAACGAACAAATCACTAACATTAGCACCAAAACGCTCTTTTTTACCCTAGAATTAAATCGCATTTCCGAAGATGCTTTGAATAATAAGCTTTCTAACGAAGCATTATTATCTTGGAAACCCTTTCTGGATACTATTCGTGTATTTCGTCCTTATCAATTAAGTGACGAAATTGAAAAAGTTTTACATGAAAAATCCGTTACAGGCAGAGCCGCTTGGAACCGACTATATGACGAAACATTGGCCGCTATGCAAGTTTCTGTGCAAGATGAAAAAGTCAGCCTTGGTGAAGCATTAAACAAGCTCTCCTCTGGCGATCGTCAAGTCAGAGAATATGCTGCCAAAGGATTAGGAGAAAGCTTTAATAGCAATTTACGTTTATTCTCTTTAATCACCAATACATTGGCAAAAGACAAACATATCACAGACGAATGGCGCAAATTCCCTCGTGTTGATTCTGAACGTAATTGCGACAATATGATCGAAGATGAGGTCGTGGATGCATTGGTCAACGCAGTTACCCAAGATTATCAACGCTTGTCACACCGTTACTTTACATTAAAAGCAAAATGGTTAGGACTGGATAAATTACAACATTGGGATCGGAATGCGCCTTTACCTGATGATAATGACCAATTAATTCCTTGGGAACAAGCCAAAGAAATTGTTCATACCGCTTATAATGATTTCAATCCAGAAATGGGTGGTATGATTAAGGAATTTTTAGAAAAACCTTGGATTGACGCCACATTACGTCCAGGGAAATCTTCGGGTGCATTTGCACATCCAACCGTTCCACAAGTCCATCCTTATATCTTATTAAACTATCATGGACGCAATCGAGATGTGATGACCCTCGCCCACGAGTTGGGACATGGTATTCATCAACTTTTGGCTGCAAAACAAGGATATATTCAATCCAACACTCCGTTGACTTTGGCTGAAACGGCCAGCGTATTTGGTGAAATGTTGACCTTCCAAAGCCTGCTACAAAACCAAAAAACACCAGAACAACGCCGTATCATGTTAAGCCGTAAGGTCGAAGATATGTTAAATACGGTGGTTCGACAAATTGCCTTTTACCAATTTGAACGTAAAGTTCATGAAACTCGTCAAACGAATGAGTTACTTCCTGAACAAATTGGTCAATTCTGGATGGAAACCCAACAAGCCAGCCTTGGGCCAGCATTTGAATTTACGCCAGAATATGCATCCTATTGGACTTATATCCCGCATTTTATTCACTCTCCATTTTATGTGTATGCTTATGCATTTGGGGATTGTTTGGTCAATGCGCTTTACAAAGTCTATCAAGATGGACATGACAATTTCCAAGAAAAATATATGGAAATGCTACAAGCTGGCGGCACTAAAAAGCACAAAGAATTATTGGCTCCATTTGGCTTGGATGCCTCTGACCCTGCATTTTGGCGCAAAGGATTAGACGTTATTTCTCAATTTATTGATGAACTGGAACAGGCATAAGCCATGGAAAAAGATGATAATTTAGACAAAACTAGCCTCTTGGGTGGCATGCGCCGAATGATTAAATCCACAACAGCGGTGGGCGGGATTGCTGCCCGTCTGGCTGGTCAAAAGATGGGGATATCGGTCAATAAATCTGCACATGCTGAAGAGTTAAAAAATATTCTGGGTGGGCTCAAAGGGCCAATGATGAAAGTGGCTCAATTACTGAGCACCATTCCCAATGTGTTACCTGATGAATATGCAGATGAATTGGCTCATTTACAATCAAATGCTCCACCGATGGGTTGGTCATTTGTGCGTCGCCGTATGAAAGCAGAACTGGGCGCCAATTGGGAAACGCATTTTGCGTCTTTTCCCCAAGAAGCCTCCGCAGCAGCCAGTTTGGGTCAAGTGCACAAAGCAACGCTGCCCGACGGCCGCCAGGTTGCGTGTAAGTTACAATATCCAGATATGGCCAGCACGGTTGAATCTGATCTTAAACAGTTGCGTTTGTTAATCGGACTTTACCATCGTCTTGATAATGCGATTAAACAAGATGAAGTCTATAAAGAACTTGTGACGCGTTTACAAGAAGAGCTGGATTATAAGAGAGAAGCCGCGAATATGCGTTTGTTCTCTTTGATGTTAGAAAAGAATAAACGTACTATTGTTCCAAATATGATTGAAGAATTATCAACCAGTCGGTTATTAACAATGGATTGGGTTGAAGGAAAAGGCCTTCGCCAAATGATTGAGGGCGGTTTGGATCAAGCTCATCGTAATGACATTGCACGTTCTCTGTTCTGTTCTTGGTATATACCTTTTTACCAGTATGGTGTTATTCATGGTGACCCACATATGGGTAATTTTCTGATTAACCCTGACAATCATTTATGTTTGCTTGATTTCGGTTCAATTCGTATTTTCAAAGGCAAATTCGTCAAAGGCGTGATTGATCTTTGTAAAGCCATTGAAACAAATGACGATGAACTGGCGCATCATGCTTATACAGCATGGGGCTTTAAAAATATTTCCAAAGATACGATGGATATTCTAAATGAGTGGGCAAAATTCCTTTATGCACCATTGACACAAGATAAAGAACGTTCAATCCAAGATAATAGTGATCCTGATTTAGGGCGCAAAATTGCTGCCAAAGTCCACAAAGGCTTGCAACAGACTGGAGGCATTACGCCACCACGTGAATTTGTATTGGTTGATCGGTCTGCTATTGGGTTAGGAAGTTTATTTACGCGTCTGGATGCAAAATTGAACTGGCATCATTTATTCCAAGAAATGATTGCCAATTTTGATGCTGATGAGCTGGATAAAAACCAAGCAAAAGCAATGGAAATTGCCAAGGTTCCGCCTCCATTAGAATAATAATTTTTAATACTGATAAGGTTTATTTTAGGGAACGATATTGTTAATGATTTGTTTAGTCATGAACAACAATATTGTTCCTTATTAATATAACGCCTTTCCTCACTATTGCTCAGCAACAAGATAAAAAGCAAATTCTTGATGCATCGCTTAATCTAAGTTTTAATATCGATGATTTCGAATAATATCAACAAATGTACTTAGACATTATCAATATGTATGAAGATGAAGACATTGTTGGTTTGTCCATTACTTATATTGGACATATTGCCAGAATGTATGAAAAAGTTAATATGGCTTTGATTACATCTATCCTTGAAAACATACAGGAAAAATAAAAGAGGCTTTGGATGATATTAAAATTATTTGTCAAACATAAGCATTCTTGAACCTTACCAATTCATTTCTTCGAAACTAAATGACTATTTTACAGAAACGATATAATCGTTATTTCCTTTCATGTAATTATGATATTTACATTTAATATGAAAACTATCGGTAATTTTATTTGTAACAGAAAAACTTACAAGAACTAAAGATACCTTTATTTAATCACGCATTCTTCATATTTTATCCATAATTGTTATAGATATTAAACGAAACCAAATTAAATATAAATGAGAGATCCAATGAAAAAATACGCTTTACTTGCCCTATCAATGCTTTTACTTCCATCTGTTTCTTTCGCTCAAGAACAAGAGGCTTTACAAACTACGACGACAACGTCTAGTCAAAATGAAGATAACGGAAGTCAGCAACAAAAATCTCGTGATGACAATGACCACAACCGTGGAGATCGACGCAATTCTCTTGACGATAATGATCGCAACCGTGGGGATCATCGTAATTCTCGTGATGACAATGATCGCAACCGTGGGGATCATCGTAATTCTCGTGATGACAATGATCATAACCCTGGAGACCGTCATGAACAAAATAATCATGACTCCCACAAACACGGCCATCATAACGATTAACCAAAGCAAAAAAGCTATTCAACATAATTGAGTAGCTTTTTCTAACGCTTACTATCTAATCTTCATAATTTATTCAAAATCATTTTTTGTATTGAATGCATCATTCAAAGAATAGTTTGTTGAGGAAGACATGAGAAAATATATAATATCAGCCTTATCCCTATTATTAGTTCCATCATTATCTTTGGCTCAAGGTAAAAATAATGCTGTGCAACAAATAACAAAACAAAGAGATATAGCTGATTATAACTGTAAAAATAACTTGCCTAATCAAAGGGCTGCAATCGGATTTTGTAAAAAAAGAGATGGTTTACAAAAAAAATTAGACAATATGAATAACGGTTATAACAATAATCAAAATCAACGTAATCACAACAGTCATAATCATCGCGACCATCATAATAACCAAGATCGTCACAATCACTAATAAAAAAAGCTAATCTAACTCTAGATTAGCTTTTTTACATCGAATCAAAAATTAAAAAACTGGCTTTAATGCACGATATGTATTTTTAAATTGCTCATATTTTTCTTTGTATAAAGCACTAATCTGTGGATGAGGATCATAAGACGCCTCAACAGAGGGTTCTGGTAATAAATCACCGAACGGAACGTCAGGATTAGCACTCAACATTGCGAGACGAGCAGCCCCTAATGCAGGCCCTACATCACCACCTTGACGATAATCCAAATTTTGACCCGTCACATCTGCCAATAATTGTCTCCAAAAAGCACTTCTTGCACCACCACCAATTAAGCTGATACGGTCAGGTTTTATTCCTGTGGCATGCAAAACTTCCATTCCTTCAGCCAATCCCAAACTGACCCCTTCAACAACAGCACGAGCAATATCTTTGCGATCATGTTTATGAGTTAATCCAACAAAACATCCTGTTGCTTTGGCATTATTATGTGGAGTACGCTCACCAGATAAGTAGGGCAAGAATAAGATAGACGTAGGATCTTGACCTGTTGTTTCAGCCAATTGTAAAAGCTCTGGAACAGAATTAACGCCTGTAATTTTCGTTGCCCAATCCAAACAAGAAGCAGCGCTAAGCATCACAGACATTAAATGCCAAGTATTAGGTAGAGCATGACAAAAACTATGTACTGCCTTTTCTGGATTGCTTAAAAACCCATCGCTTGCAACAAAATAAACCCCAGAAGTTCCCAAAGATAGCATTGCTTGACCTTTGCGCCAAATACCAACGCCAATCGCTCCTGCTGCATTATCGCCACCACCTGCAACAATAGTGACTTTATTAGAAAGTCCCCAACGGCTTGCAAGTTCTGGTTTAAGCGTTCCAGTTGACTGGTTGCCTTCGAACAATTTAGGCATATTATCTTCTGATAAACCACAAGCATTCAATAATGGTTTATACCAAGAGCGCTTGCCCACATCCATCCACATTGTGCCCGCAGCATCAGACATATCGGAGGCAAAAATACCATTCATTAACCAACGCAAATAATCCTTTGGCAGCAAAACTTTGTCAATTTGACTGTAAATTGCAGGTTCATATTTACGTACCCAACAAATCTTAGGTGCGGTAAAGCCCGGCATCATCAAATTACCAGTGACTTTACGAGACTCTGGCACGGCCTCTTCTAGCTCTATACATTCTTGATAGCTACGTCCATCATTCCACAAAATCGCAGGGCGCAAGATTTTACCATTTTTATCCAATAAAACAGCACCATGCATTTGACCAGCTAGACCGATAGATTGCACATCTTTTAAAGAAATTTGACTACCCAAAGCTTGAATAACCTTGTCAGTCGCTTCCCACCAAGAGTTAGGATCTTGTTCAGACCATAATGGCTGAGGTCGAGATACAGTTAATTTTTCAGTATGGCTGGCCAGGATATGATGATTATCATCTAACACAATTCCTTTGATACCAGACGTTCCTATATCAATACCTATATACATGGGGTTAACTCCCGTTTTGATGTTTAAAAATAATAACTGAAATATTGTCTATAATTTATATATAAAAAACATAAAAATGACCACTAAATTGAAAAACCAATACCTGGATTAATGCGCTGATTTCGAAACGTGACAAGCATTTTTAAACCCTTTTTGACAACTTTGAGCGAATAAATCGGATGCATGTTTACTATCTTTGGTTACATTTGATCCATTTGAATATAAATTCCCTAAAATGAACATCGCCTCTGCGTCACCGTTTTTGACAGCTGCTTGTAAATAAGAAAGAGCTGCCTGCTTATCAGGATTTTGAACATTCTCTAACAGCTCAATCTTTGCAAATTCTCGTTGAGCTCCAACAAACCCTTGTTGTGCAGATTGTTTGAACAATTTTCTGGATTGATCTATGTTTTTAACAGTCCCTAGCCCGTTTTTATATAATTGACCAAGCGCGTATTGCAATTCAGGATTATGGCTGTTAATGCCTTTATTATAAATCTCGAATGCTTTTTGATAGTTGACAGGAACACCCAACCCATGTTCGTAGATCTGCCCCAGTTGCAAGATAGCCTGAACATTGCCTTTGTCTGCAGCTTTTTGGTACCATGTGATCGCTTTATCATACTCTTTGCTATTACTTAAGTAATATGAACCCAGCTTTAATTCAGCCTCTATATTTCCCTGATCTGCAGCTTTTTGATAGAATGTTATGGCTTTTGACATATCCTTAGGCACGTCTAGCCCTTGTGCGTAAATATCCCCAAGCATACATAAAGCCCCCACATTGTTTTGATTAGCAGCTTTTTCATACCATTCAATTGCTTTTTGATGGTCTATTGGAACGGTAATCCCCTTAAAATACATAGAGGCGATTTTATATTGTGCCAACGCGTTACCGTTTTGGGCGCTTTGTTGAAATAATTTAAATGCTTCAGAAGGATCTTCATTGACACCTCTGCCATTCATATACATTTCGCCAAGCATATAAGAGGCATTATTATCACCTTGTTTTGCTGCTTTATCGTACCAAAAGGCTGCTTTTGTACTGTCTTGTGGGATATTGTCCCCCTTGTCATACAAGGTTGCTAATAAATATTGGGCTTGAATATTATTTCCACCTGCTGCTTTTTTAAGAAGTTCGAATGCCTTATTATAATTAACCTCTACCCCTAAGCCATCTCTATATAATTTGGCTAAATGGAAAGCTGATTTTGAATGTACTTTTACGGATTTTTCATACCAATAGACTGCTTTGGAATAATCACGCTCGACACCGTTTCCATCTTCATACATTAAACCAAGATAATATTGAGCGTCATGATTACCTTTGTAAGCAGCTTGTTCGAAATACGAAAACGCTTTTTTTGGATCAGCAGGAATATTTTTCCCTTCGAAATACAAAGACCCTAGATATACAAGTGCTTTTACGTAACCATCTCCTGCAGCTTTTTTTAAATAATCCAATCCTTTTTCAATATTTTTAGCAGTACCTATCCCATTAAAATATGCAAAGCCCAAAGCATAACGTGCTGCAGCATTGCCAAGTTGAGCAGATTTTTCATACCATTTTACGGCCTCAGCATGATCTTCTTCAACACCGCGAGCATGATCGTACATGCTGCCCAAAGCATATTGTGCTTTGGCATGATTTTTCATCGCAGCTTGTTTATATAGTTCAATTGCTTTTTTTAAATCCTGAGAAGCGCCTTGACCTTTTTCATACATAACACCCAACATATATTGAGCATCATCATTCCCACCATTTGCGGATTGCTCTAGATACTCACGAGCTTTTTTAAAATCCTGAGGGTTACCCTCGCCTTGTATATACATACTGGCGCGGTTAAATTGGGCTTCGATAAAACCAGTACGAATTGTTTTGTAAAAACAAATACATAAAATAATAAAAACAACACAAGCAAAGGCTGCTATTTTACCAACAAGAGCAATATGAGTTCGAGACATAAGAAACCAATAGAAACAAAAAAATCATTTAATATTTACATTTGAGTGATACCATACTGCTTTTTCTCATCTCATGATAGAAAAAAGAATATTAAATATCACAAGCTCTTTATTCGACTTCACTTTTCGTAATCAATGCCATCCCTTTATCATGATTATGAGGAACGCCTTGCCCCTCTAAATACATTTTTCCTAAGATAAAACTAGATTTTTTATGCCCTTGAAGGTCTGCTTTTTGAAACCATTCGGCTGCTTGTAAAAAATCTTGGGGGACACCATCGCCTTTGTAATACATAACCGCCAAATTAAATTGCGCCAAAACATAGCCATTTTGTGCCGCTTTATTAAAATATTCAAATGCCTTTTCCAAATTAATCGGAACAATATTCCCAGTAAGATAAATATAGCCCAAACTATATTGCGCCTGAACATCATTTTGAAATGCTGCTTGCTTATACCAATAGATGGCTAATTTATAATCTTTAGAGATCCCTTGTCCCTCGGAATACATATATCCAATCATATTTTGGGCTTGAACATGATTTTGCCGTGCTGCTTTATCATAAAAATAAGCTGCTCTTTTATAATCAACAGGGGTTCCTTGACCATAATAATATATATTACCCATAAAAAATTGGGCCTCTGCCTCACCTTGATAAGCCGCTTTTTCAAAATATCCTCTGGCTTTTAAACGATCTTTTTCGCCACCTGTGCCATCCCAATACATACACGCTAGGTGATATTCCCCTTCCATATTTCCTTGACGCGCAGACAATGCATAATATTCTCGGGCTTTTTCAGTGTCCTGTTCAACACCTTTGGCTTCAATATACATATAAGCTAAACTATTTTGCGCCTCAGCTGCACCTTTAGAAGCCGCTTGTTCCAGATATACCCTGGCCTTGCTATAATTTTGCTCGACGCCAACACCTTCATAATACATCATACCAAGATTTAATAAGGCGTCTACTTCACCTTGACGTGCAGATTGTTCAAAATATTCACGTGCTTTATCATAATTTTGCTCTACCACATGTCCCATAAGGTTAATTCTGCCCAAAGCAAACATCGCCTTGGCATTTCCTCTTTTGGCAGCTTCTTCAAAAAAAGCTAATGCTTTTTTATCATCTTGTTCTATTCCCATTCCTTCGTAATAAATAAGGGCTAGATACAAGATTGCTTGGACAGTGCCACCTGCAGCAGCTTTTTCGAAGAAATCTCGGGCTTTTGAATAATTTTGAGGAACACCATCCCCTTTAAAATACATCAACCCTTTATCCATCGGGCTGCTTGATTCTATACTATCTGTTTCTAAGGTGTCTTCAGTCTGAACAGTAGAGTTGGTTCTCTTTGTGTTAAAATTGGCAAAATGTTTACGTAACCATATATCATAGACAACATATGCAATACAAATGATGCATATAATAATCAGTATAATAAAAATATATTGATACATATAAATCCTACCAATAATAACAAAATAATAATAAATTAAAATTAATAAGACTATATAAGATAATCAATAATAAAAATTAAGAAAAAACTTTTATGAACAATTTGTGCTCCTAATCCGTATTAGAAACCATCTCACATGCTGAATTATTATTTTGACGACATGACTTTAACAGCCATTCTTTTGCCTCATGTTTATTCTCTTTGACCCCATGACCAGTAAGGTAGGCAATCCCAAGGGCCAATTGTGCTTCGGGAACATTCTGCTTGGCTGCCTGAGTATAATAATAAATTGATCTTTTCACATCTTTTTTTATCCCGTGACCATTATCGTATAGCATTCCCAACATCATACTTGCATGCTTATTTCCTTGTTGAGCAGATTGTTTAAACTCGTCAAATGCTTTGTTGTAGTTCTTAGCGACACCTTGACCATTATAATACATTCGCCCAAGGAAATATTGCGCATCACTGTTCCCTTTTTGAGCTGCTAATTCAAAATAATGTTTGGCTTTAGAATATAATTTGGGAACCCTTAACCCTTTATAATACAGCAATCCTAAATAAAAATTGGCTTCCGGTTCTTGTTGCAAAGCAGCTTGTTCCAAATAGTTTCTTGCTTGAATATAATCACGCTCTACGCCAATGCCACCACCATAGAAAATACCTAATGCCAATTGTGATTTGGCATTCCCACCTGCTGCTGCTTTTTCAAACCATTTAATCGCTTTATTTTGATCCTGAGGAACATCTTGCCCTTGTTGATAACGAAGAGCTAGATGATATTGCGCCTTTACATCCCCTTTTTCAGCATTACTGGTTAATTCAGCCAAAGAATGTTTTACGTCTGGTTTATCAAAATTTACCGTATGGTCTAACACTTCTAGTGCTCTTGACTGGTGTGGGGTATTAAGACAAATGGTCAGAATCAAAACCACTCCACAACAGATAAATGCCTGATTAAACCATTTCATAAAAACGTCCTTTGCAAATCATAATCTTTTAAATTACATTACCAATCAATTTAAAAATTACTATACAATGAATACAGAAATAATTACTCACATTGGAACACGATCATGACATCGTATCATATCCGTCACATTCAGCTAGAAGATTGTTTGCAATTGAGAAGAGATATTTTATGGCCTTCATTTAAGCTGCACGATTGCATAGAGCCAGGGGATGAAGACGCAACTCATTATGGTTATCTCATAAATGATCAAGTCATAAGTTGTTTATCTGTTTTTTATCGTACACCTAATCGCCGGCAAATCAGGAAATTTGCGACAAAATCACACTATCAAAACAGAGGAATTGGAAGCACATTATTCAAAACAGTCTTGCAAGAACTGAAGAAAGATCATGTTGCAAGCGTATATCTTAATGCAAGGAGTACGGCAACTCGATTTTATAAGAAATTTAATTTTACCTATTTTGACACAGAATTTACGAAAAATAATGTCACTTTTGTTCCTATGGAGTTGTATTTAACCAAAGCAAATATAGAATAAATTACTGTTGGTTGAATAATTCTTTTTGCTGCTGTTGTAACAAATTATCTTTTCTCTCAATAAATAACTGAGCATTTTTTTTCTTTTTTTCATCTGTTTCTTTTAAAAGATCTTGTGCTTGCTCGTCAGCAGCCTGCACAATAGTGTTAAAACGTTGTTGAGCATTGAAACTATTATTGCTGTTATAAGATCGGATATATACACCAAGACCTATGCAAGCTGCGATAGCCACAACCAATACAATAATTTTTCTAATCATTTTATACATCCATACATGACATGATACTGAACCCTTATTGTGTTTAATATAAATTGAAATAAAAAGATATATTTTCTATGAATTGAGACCTTAAAGGCATGAAATTTTGAATAATGAATTTAAACGTCACTTACCAAGAAAATTTGATTGAAATTAAGATTTCTGTCTGCTATCTGATAACGATTATCAATTTCATTCTCAATTAGATCGTTATCATGCTCATGACTTGTATCTCTTATCGTTACCTTTTGCTGGTGACTTCAGGAATAGGCTTTTTCGTTTTACAAAACAACGCAATTGCACAATCGACCACTTCAACCACACAAACATCTAATACATCGCAAACAAAAGGCGATGATTCAAAAGATGAACAAATTGTCGTCAAAGGCAATAAAAATTCTATTGTGACCAAATCATCGTCTGCTGCAACAAAAAGCTCTACCCCTCTGATTTATACTCCTGAATCAGTGTCAGTTGTCACATCCCAACAGATGCAAATGCAAAATGCCACAACCCTTGGTCAGGCTTTACGCTATAGTTCTGGTGTATCGATGGAACAACGTGGGTCAAATAGTCGTTATGATTTAGGGACAATTCGTGGCTTTGATGTTAATGGCAGTCAATATCTTGATGGATTATTGATGTTTAAGGGACAATATTACGCTGCTCAACAAGTTGATGTTTATTTATTACAGCAAGTTGACGTATTAAAAGGACCATCTTCTGTTGTTTACGGTCAAAGCAGCCCAGGCGGTATTATTGCATTAACAAGTAAATTTGCAAATGGATCACGCTATCGACATGTTTCGCTTGAAGGCGGAAATTATAATTATGTTCGTGGTGTCTTTGATCTAGGAGATAAATTCAAAGGGCTTGATAATCTTTCTTGGCGTGTTGTTGGTACGGGATTCAGACAAGACGGACGGGATTGGTATACCAAAGCAGAACGCTACGCAATTCAGCCCTCTTTATATTGGGAACCTACGGATGATATTAATTTAACTGTTTATGGGCGTTATCAAGCACAACCCAATGATACTTCCTATCAAACCTTTCCAGCCTATGGTTCTGTTTTATCTGCACCTTATCATTTTCCCTCTAATTTCTTTTCTGGAGATAAGAATTTTGAGAAATTTGATCAAACCCAAGCCTCTGTTGGATATAAATTTACCTATCAATTAAACCCAGAATGGCAATTTCTTTCAATGGCTCGTTATACCAATGTTGGGGCAAACTATAACCAAGTTTACGGAAGTTCTTCTGCTGATGGTGCAAACCCCAATGGCAGTGCTGGGTATTATCCTGGCAGCCAATATATGTATCGTTATGCCAATGCTTCAAAAGAGCATTTTGACACCATCACCATTGAAGAACAACTTCATGGGCAAGTCCATACAGGTCCTGTGGCCCATGATCTATTGCTAGGGGTCAGTTGGCAAAATATTCGTTCTGGTTACGATTATGGATACGCTAATGCCCCTCCACTTGATCTGTATCATCCAAACTACTCTGCACCGATTACCGCTTTTGCACCCTATATACAAACCGGTGTCAGTACCAATCAAGAAGGGATCTTTTTACAAGATAATATGAGCTATAAACGCTTGCATGCTCAATTAGGCTTCAGAAATGATTGGTCTAGCATCAGCACCAGAAATCATGCCAAGCCCTCCTCTAGTTTTACCCAAAGTGACCAAGCCTTTACGTTCCGTGGCGGGATTTTATATAACTTACCTTATAATATTTCTCCATATTTCAACTATGCTCAATCATTTCAACCGCTTAATCAAGTCTCACAAAGTGGTCAACCATATCAACCCACACGTGGTGAACAGTACGAAGTCGGGATCAAATATCAACCTGAAAATTTCAATGGTTTCTTCTCTGCTGCCATCTATAATTTAGAGCAAACCAACGTCTTAACCAGTGATCCTGCCAACCCGATGTTTAGTATCCAATCTGGGAAACAACGCTCTCGAGGTTTTGAACTTGAAGCCCATACGTCTCCAATCGCTGGATTAAATCTGATTGCTGCTTATACCTATCAAGATGTAAAATTTACTGCGGGGGATTATTCTGGTCAACGCCCAACCCAAGTCCCTGCGAATATTTTCTCTTTCTGGGGGGATTATACCATTCAGTCTGGAACCTTTAAAAATCTTGGTGGAGCTATTGGGGTCAGATATAATGGTAATACAAATGGGGATTATATCTCTTATCTTCGCACCAAAGCCTATACAATGATCGATATGCAAGCCCATTATAAATTCGACGACAGCATTCCAACGTTAAAAGGGTTAGAAGCACAATTTACAGCACAAAACCTGACCAACAAACGTTACTTTACCGCTTGTTACAGCAAATCTTTTGGATGTGCCATTGGTCAAGGCAGAACTGTTATTGGAAAGCTTTCTTATAACTGGTAATTTGATATGCTTTTATCTAAGAATAATAAAAACTTAGATAAAAGCATTTTTACGTTTTAGGTAACCATATAATAAGAAAAAAGAAATTCCAGTCATTACAAAAAAGATATTGATTGCTGTATAAACAAAATTACTGCTCCAAAAAGCATTTAATATTTCTGGATATAATATCATCTTCAAAACTGGCACGATCATACATAAACAAGCAAATAATACAATTAGATGTTTCCATGCATGCATGACGCTAGAATAAAAAGAATAAAATAATCCCTCTACAAAAGACAAAACAAGCACAACAAGAAAAGCATTGATTTCCAAAGATGTTTTTGCTGTATTATCCGCTAAAACCACAGTATTTACTAGGAAAACGCTTAAAATAGCCAACAATGTACCCATCATTGCCCCAACATGTATGCCATCAATGACCTTATAAAAAAATAATAATCGTGAAGATATATGCTTTTTATTAAAATGACGACGTTTATTGGAAAAGAATAATAACCCTGTCGCCACCAATATAGAAGACCCCGTTCCCGCCACAAAATATACCCACCGCAAGACATCGCCACCAGCACGCGTTAAGTGTAAACCGAACATAACATTCAATATATATCGACCAAATGTTGGGTGGTTGACTTGTAATGATACTTGATGAGAAGCACGATCAAGCTCTATGTAATTCCGCATAATCGCCAATTGATCCCCATCACTTTGCACAACATGAATTTGTTTAGGCGTAATTAAAATAAATCCTGGCATTGATTTAAAAGTGGTCTTTGCTTCTTGCACTAATGAAAATAGACTCTTTTCAGAGTGGCTTTGCGTTGCTTGCCCTTCTTTGTAAGGTGCTGCCACATAATGACTAGGCGATGGGTTTAAAAAAGACATATAGATAGGGGCATAAAATAAAAACCCACTCACCACCATCAATAATAAGAACGGAAAAAAGAAAACACCTATTCCTAAATGAATATCCAATACAAATCGTAATGCAGAAGCTCTTGGACGAACTTTAAAAAACTCTTTCCATAGATGCTTTAAATGAATAATAAAGCCGCTCAAAATAAATATAAAAAATGCAATAGAAAGAACAATAATGACGATATCACCCGCAGGGCGTGTTAATAAAAAACTATTATGTAAGCCATCAAAAAAATACCCCCCAACAGTCGGTTGTGTTTGAATCACTTTGCCAGTCACTGGATCAATATTTTGCCAGTTAAATAATGCACCTTGGCTGGATAATACATAAATAAAGGGATATCGTTCAGTAGGTAATATAACAAAGCTAAAACGGTTCTGTCGTGTATTGTCTTGCCATATTTGGTAGGATGTATCCATAGATTTTTCAGAAACTGTTCCTGTATCTGTATAGTCAGCCAGCTCTGGCTGCATCCATCGAGAAATCTCTAAGTCAAAAACCGAAATTGTTCCTGTGACAACCAGAAAAAAACAAAACCAACCCCCAATTAAACCGCCCCAACGGTGGATTAATGTTAAAATAGACAGTGTTTTTTGCAGCATAAGAAGATTTTCAGTTTATTAAGAATGAGAATAAATATCACTATAAGAGATTTAACTCAAAATACAATTTGTAAATCGCTATAAAACTTTATATTTATTTTATGATAGGATCGTCGTCAATTTTAAGATATATAAATAAACATCCCGCATTTGGAACATAATATAATTATTTAATTTAAATATTTCTCTTTTTATTAAAAGCATCCATGACAACATCTGACGAACTAAGATTTATCGCAAGAGTAGCCAGAATGTACTATTTCGATAATATGAAACAGCCCGATATTGCTAAACATTTATATATTTCACAGGCTAGCGTTTCACGATTACTGAAAAAAGCGTCTTTGAATGGTATTGTTCAAATTTCAATCAACGAACCGAAAGGCACTTTTTTGGAATTAGAAGAACGAATTAAACAACATTTTAATTTATCAGAAGTTATCATTGCCTCGTGCGAACAAGATGAAGAAACCCAAATCTTTTCACGCATCGGTCAAGCAGCAGCGCAGTTTTTTTCTGCAACCATGCAACAAGATGAAGTGATCGGGATTTCCTCTTGGAGTGAATCTTTGTTAAATATGGTGAATAATTTAAATAATAATTTCAAAATATCCGCTAAAAAAATCATACAAATCCAAGGCGGTATCGGCAGCCCAACCGTTCAAAAACATGCATCGATCCTCAGCTCTAAACTAGCTAAAATTACTCATGCAGAACAAATCCTACTTCCTGCACAAGGGATTATTGGCTCAACAGAAGCCCGAACAATTTTAATGGCTGATCCTTTTGTCCAAGCTACTCTGGAGCAATTCAAAGAAATAACCATGGCATTGGTTGGAATTGGTCCTATCTCGCCTGAAAAGCTTCTTGCCGATAGTGGAAATATCTTAACCAAAGCCGAGATGAATACAATCGCACAGAAAAAAGCGGTTGGTGATATTTGCCTGCATTTTTATAATAACAAAGGTAAGCCTCTTCAAACCGCTATTGACCAAAGAATTATTGGAATTACCCTTGAACAGTTAAAAACCATCCCTCGTGTTATTGGTATTGCTGGAGGTAAGAACAAAATCGAGGCGATTTTGGGGGCCTTATCAGGACGGTTAATTAATATTTTAATTACAGACCAATTTACCGCCATGCGGATTATCAAATCTATAGATCAACAATCATAAAATTAAAAAAGTCTATACAATATGGCGTGGACACAAGGACAAAAAACAAAAAATAGTTATTTATGGATGGCAGAACAGGATATCTTAGCTTTCTCTGACTTACTTCTTGCAAATATGCCTGAAATTATTTTCAAGCCCTTTTTTTCTCATAAAGAATCAGAAGATGATTATTACAATAACCCTCCCACATCTGTTTCATCTCTTCATGATATATTAACAAAAGATATTCCAAAAAACGATCAATATACGAATAAATTTATATCACAAGCTTTTACTGTTTTACCTACAAATCATTCTTGGGGAATATTATTATTTAATTATAATAAATTATATCCAAACCGTATTTGTCCATCTACAGACTTTAATCCTTATATTGATACGACTGCTTATCCAGAAGAGTTCTTCTCTGTCCAAGCTTCTTCATTAGGAATTCGATGGAATATATCAGATCAGAAGAATGATCCTCATTTATGCGCTCTTATGGATCAACAAATCAAACAAATATGGAAATTATTAAACATAGTTACAAAATCTGTTAAATGTCATGAACTCATAACAGGCGCAACCCGTTCCTCACCCAATTATCGTATTGGAAAACAGATGTATGAACTTGTTAAAAAGCATTATTGGTATATTCAACAAGGGCAATTTTACGTTATAGAATAAACAATATACACTGCTATTAGATAAAAATAACAGTGTATCATATCCTATTAAGACATAAACATACCACCATCAATATTGATGGTTTGTCCTGTTACATAAGCAGACATTGGCCCTGCTAAGAATGAAATAACATTCGCAACATCTTCACCTGTTCCCGCACGACCCATCGGAATTTTGGAAACCCATTCAGCCATTAATTCACCTGGTTTATAATCCCCTAGCATTTTACCCCAATGTTCATCATTATATGCCCACATCTCTGTTTCAATAATCCCTGGGCAAAATGCATTCACAGTAATCCCCTCTTTTGCAACTTCGTGTGCCAAACTTTGGGTAATTCCCATCACTCCAAACTTACTGGCTGCATAATGAGGCGTATAGATAAACCCTTGGCGAGCTTGACCTGAGGCAGTGTTAATTATACGTCCCCCTTGACCATGTTTACGAATTCTGGCAATCGCTTCTTGACAGCACAAAAATACACCCGTCGTATTAACGTCTAACACTTTTTTCCACTCTTCTTCAGTGAGGTTCTCAACTTTAGCAATGGTAATCACCCCTGCATTTTGAACAGAAATATCGACACGCCCGAATTGTTCTTCGGCAAAATCATATAAGCGAACAACGTCTTTTTTATTAGTCACATCCATTTCAAAGGCAGCAGCTTGCCCACCATTTTTATTTATCTTTTCTGCAACTTCATTAACTTTTGACTCATTCGAAGCAACAACTACTTTTGCACCGTCTTGTGACAAACGTTCTGCAATGGCTGCTCCAATACCACGACTTGCACCTGTGATAACGGCTACTTTATTTGTTAAACTCATTTTTTTATTTCCTTGATATAGTATGATTTTAGATTTTAGCTGTTTTATTTAAATTTAACTGAGCGTAAGATTTAGATATGTGAACAAAAGACATCACAAATGCAGCAGCGATATATAAAGCTGCATAAACCCAAATCACACCCACAGCACCCACTGATTTAATAAACAATCCTACAATAGCTGGTCCAAAGAATGTACTAAGACCCGCAGCAAGTGTTAATACAGACATAGCTGCACCTTTGTTTTCTGGTGCAAGCATAGGCATAATTGCATTAATTGGTGTATAGGCCGCAAGACATGCGCCATACGCCCCTGCAGCAGCCATCGTTAAAATATAGCCCCCGCCCCATGTTGGAACATAATAGAATAAGAGAGTAGTTATTGCACATCCAACACAACCACCCCACATCACGGTGTTACGCCATCCCCATTTATCGCCCAACAGCCCAAAGAAATAATTAGCAATCATATTAGAAATCCATAAAAATGCTAACATTTGCAGCCATTGACTGATTGTAAATCCTAAATTTTGCATCACTAAAGGTAAAAATACAGGAAAACCATAACAAGCCAGCGTATTCACTATTCTTACAAATCCACAAAGCCCAAGTTTTGGAACTTCGTAAATAATCGTAATCCCTTTGAGTAAATATAATAGAGAAGATTTTTCTTCGGTTTCTATTTTTTTAGTAGATTGAATAGCCTCTTTATCAACCCATAAAGCAATGACACCCCCAAGACAAACAAAGAAAAGTGCGCTCCATAACACATGAATAGGTGCTACAAATTTCAAGGCAAAACTAGAATACATCACCCCAAGAACACTTAACCCACAAGCATAACAAGACCAAAAAATCCCTCCAGCTGTTGATAATCTGTTTACAGGGGCTTCATAGGTTATATAAACCAAAAAACCATAAGCAAATAAAGGATAGCTGAGCCCTCTTAACGCATAAGACGGCAACATAATCCAAAAATTATGGCTTGAAATACCAAATGTTAAAAAGAAAAATGTACCAATACAAAACATAATAAGCCCAGTGGACATCACCCGACGGACACCATATATTTCCGTTAATACACCAGAGAAAAAAGCTGAAACAGAAGCACTGAGCCCATATACACTAAATAATAATGCCGATTTTTCTACACTAAGACCGTGTTCTATTAAATAAGGGGATAACCAGCCTTGTTCCAAGCCCTCACCAGCCATAAAAATCATCACCCCGATATAACCCAACATTAATTTAGGCGAGATGAATACTTTTTCTACGAAATTACTCCACATAAATTATCCCCTACTCATCGTATAAAATTGCAGAAAATTTGTAGATTTTATTTTAAAAAGAAGGCACAGCTTCCCTTTCAAGAATAGTTTTGCTTTAAAACACATATTCTTGTCCCCTTTTGAATAAAGCTGTCTATTTATTCATCTAGTATAAAAACAGCTTTATTGATCGTTATGGTTTTTTAATTTAGAAAATGCTTACCAACAGCAAAAACCGCCATCAACCAGCAAATTAACACCCGTACAAAAAGATGCTGCTTCTGATAATAAGAAAATAGCTGGTCCTGCCATTTCATCGGGTTCTGCAATACGTTGCATTGGGGTTTCCGAGGCAAATTGCTTCATTTGATTGACCATTTCTGGTCGAGTATTCATCGGTGTTGCAGTATAACCTGGGCTGATTGCATTTACACGAACCCCACGTTCTGCCCACTCTACTGCCATGCTTTTTGTCATATGAATAACGGCAGCTTTTGCAGAATTATAGTGCGCTTGCATTAGGCCACGATTAACAATAACACCAGACATAGAGGCAATATTAACAATAGAACCACGACCATGTTTTAACATTAATCTTGCTTCAGCTTGGCATGACAAGAATAAGCCCTTAACATTAATAT
Organism: Commensalibacter communis; assembly: GCF_947179105.1. Classification (NCBI taxonomy): domain Bacteria; kingdom Pseudomonadati; phylum Pseudomonadota; class Alphaproteobacteria; order Acetobacterales; family Acetobacteraceae; genus Commensalibacter; species Commensalibacter communis. The sequence goes on along the minus strand of NZ_CAMXCK010000003.1, from coordinate 93,036 downwards.
CATATAATCTTTGCCATTGTTCTATCGACATTTCTTCTGCTGGGTTGGCGTTGGCAATACCCGCACAATTCACCGCAAGCGATAAATTGCCTAATTCAGTTTCAACCTGATTGACTGATTTTTCCAGATCATCAGGGTTGGTAACATCACCAGTTAATATAATCGATTGACGCCCAAGTTTTTTTACTTGCTCTGCTGTATCCGCCAACCCTGCACTATTTGGCAAATCAAAACACCCAACATTTGCCCCTGCCTTGGCAAGATAAAGAGCAATTTTCTGTCCAATTCCACTGCCTGCACCCGTTACAAAAGCATTTTGACCAGAAAGAGAAAAAAGTTCCATTTTAAAATTCCTTTATCACATTAAACAAAATAGTTTCTTCATTGTTAAGCATATGCACGGCGTGATTGATTCACCGCCTCATGCCAATTTTGAAAACCAATATCTTGTTCATCTTGTTTTGAAACAGGCTCGAATAAATTATACGCTTTGTTTAATTTATCTAAACCTGACTGTGTCCATATTTCTTTACTAAGCCCTGCCATATACGCAACACCCAAAGCTGACAATTCTGGTCTTTCAGCTCTAAAAACTGAACAGCCCAATATCTTTGCTTGCAATTGCATTAATCCATCATGACTGGTGGGACCACCATCAACAAAAAGTTGATGTATTTCGCCAACATTACGACGTATCGCATTCACAACATCCGCAACTTGATAGACAACACTTTCAATCGTAGCACTGGCTATCGTTTGTCGTGTGGTTCCCAAAGTTAAATTAGTCATTAACCCAACTGCTTTTTCATCCCACCATGGCGCACCCAAGCCACCAAAACCAGGAACCAAAGCAACGGAATCACTCTGACCAGCCATACCCAATTCTACCAATTCAGTAACACTTATATTTAAAATACTGGCCATCCACCGAAGTGTTGCACCTAATGAGCGAATATTTCCTTCTGCGGCATAAGCAACCTTATCCCCAAACATCCACCCAATGGTTAAACATAAACCAGAATGCAGTTCATCTTCTTTACGGATCAAACCCATAATCGAAGATCCTGTTCCATAAGTTGCTTTGACCTGCCCTATATGAAACGCCTGATGACCAAATAATGCTGAATGACTGTCACCCATCACTGCCCCAACTGGAATAGTCAAAGGACCCAAAGAATTTTTAATCACTTTTGGAAAAGGTCCATTTGATGGAATAATATTAGGCAAACATGCTTTTGGTACGTGAAATAAAGATAATAAATCGTCGTCCCAATCAACCTGATGCACATTCATTAATTGAGTTCTCGATGCATTGCCTGCTTCAATTAAATGCTCACCATAGATTTTAAAGAGCAACCATGAATCAATCGTACCAAGACAGAGCTCTCCTTTTAACGAACGTTGGCGATCTTTATCATATTGATCCAATAGCCATTTTGCTTTGGAGGCAGAAAACATTGGATCTAATGGTAACCCTGTTAATTGTTTAACTTTTTTCTGCACGCTTTCATCAAAGCATTCTGAGGGTAAATCCACTTGACGTTGATCTTGCCAAGAAATCAACGGGTGCAAAGGGGTTCCTGTTTGACGATCCCATAAAAGAAAAGATTCACGTTGCGTACTAATCCCCGCAACAATAACATCGGAAGCATAATAAGGCGATTGTAGCTGTTTTAATGTTTTTGATACAGCCAATCCAACGCTATTCCATATCTCCTCAGCATCTTGTTCTACATGACCTGGATAAGGATGCGTTTCACCAATTTCCACCTTGTCACAAGCAATAATTGTGCCTTTATAATCAACAATAACACATTTGGTTGAACTGCTACCTTGATCGATGGCCAGAACTAAAGGATCGCCCATCATATTACCCCACTAATTCTGAAGCAGACTTCACAATATTTTCCACATTTAATCCAAAATGGTCTAACAAAAACGAAGCTGACCCTGTTGGTGCAAAATGAGAAACGCCTAAAATCCGCATTTTAGTAGGATGATTTTCAACAACAACTTCGGAAATCGCTGCTCCCAAACCACCTGTTGTAATCGCCTCTTCCATCGTGACAATTCCACGTGTTTCAGAAGCTGCTGCAATAATTGCTTCTTTATCGATAGGATTAAGCGTATGCATATTTAGGACTCTAGCTGAAATACCCTCTTTTTCCAAAATAGCTGCTGCTTCTAAGGCTCTAGGGACTAAAATACCCGTCGTGATTAACGTGACATCTTTCCCTTCTTTCAACAACAATGCTTTACCAACTTCGAACGAAGCTGTCTCTGGCGTTGTTTTAGGGATTTTAAAGCGATTAATACGCATATATACAGGCTTATTCGCTTGAACTGCCCAATGAATAGCATCCTTCGTTTGCTTTGGGTCTGCTGGACTTAATAACGTAATATCTGTTAGTGCTCTGATCCACGAAAAATCTTCAATAGAATGATGGGTTGGTCCCAATTCGCCATAAGACATCCCTGGGCTTTGTGCGCATAAAATAATAGGATACATATTATAGGCTACATCAGCCTTGACTTGTTCTAATGCACGACCACTTAAAAAAGGACCCGCACAACTAACAAACGGAATAAATCCGCTATTCGCCAAGCCAGCAGCAACGCCAATCATATTTTGTTCGGCAATACCAACATTCACCAAACGATCAGGAAATTCTTTTTTAAACTCATTTAAGTTTGAAGAGCCAACAGAGTCATTACAAACAATAACAATGCGCTCATCCTGACGTGCCAGCTCTGTTAATGTTTGTGCAAATATTTGACGGCAATCAAATGTTTCTTGTTGAGATAAAGATGTCATGAGTGTGTTAACTCCTTAATTGCTTGAATATTTTGCTCTGCTGAAGGAACCTTGTGGTGCCATTCCACTCTATTTTCAATAAAGGAAACACCTTTGCCTTTAATTGTATTCGCAATAATAACTTTTGGCTTTCCTGTGTCTGGAGCCTCCATCACGTTTAATAATTCCGCAAAATTATGCCCATCCAGCTCATATGTATCCCAACCAAAAGCACGCCATTTATCTGCCAATGGATCCAACGAGTTTGTTTCTTCTGTGCCAGCGCCTTGTTGCAGTCTATTGCGATCTACAATCGCCATCAAATTTCCTAATTTACGATGACCCGCAAACATTGCTGCTTCCCAATTTGACCCTTCTTGTAATTCGCCATCCCCTAAAGCAACAAAGGTTCGATATGATTTTTTAGCCAAAGAAGCCCCAACTGCACAACCAACCCCAATGGGTAAACCATGTCCCAACGGACCTGTATTTGCTTCTATTCCTGCAAGTTTACGACGATTTGGATGCCCCCCTAAAAAAGATAAAGGCTTCATAAATTCGCCAAGTTGTTCATGTTTGAAATAGCCTGCTTTAGCCATCACGGAATATAATGCAGCTGCACAATGTCCTTTCGACAAAATAAATCGATCTCTCTCCGCCCAATTTGGGTCTTGAGATCTATAGTTCATCACACCGAAAAATAAGGAAACTAAAATATCCGTGACTGAAAAATCGCCGCCGATATGTCCCATTTTTGCTGCAGCAATTGTATTGACAATATCAACACGAATTTCAGAAGCAATTTGACTTAATTTTGCAATACGCTCTGGATCATCTTTTTGCAAAACTTCTTGAATTCTGGTCATCAAACAAACCCCAATAACAAACCGATTTCAGTTATGAATATTTATTCACTATATGATAATATATTCATAGATAGATATGATCGTTTTTATGGAAATTGGTCAATGAAATATTAGAACAATAACACCATTGTGATTGAGATGGACTTGTAGCCACGTCTTTTAAGCAATAAAAAACCCCTCTAAACAGAGGGGTTAAGACGTTATATAAAAAATTGATAATAAATTTGCATGAAAAAAAATAAATATAAATAACCTAGATTCGCAATAAAGAATCCTGACCTGTTTAATGTTGAATTTTATACTCTTATAGGACTCAATTAGCTTCCTTTATACGTTGAAAACCCATATGGAGACAACAACAAGGGTACATGATAATGGTCAGAAACGGGATTTTTAGCAATACCGAAATCTATTCTGACAATATTCAAAAAAGGAGGATCAGTTACAACATATTGTTGCCTTTTAAAATAATCTGCAACATGAAATGCAAGCTGATAATAACCTGGTAAAAGTATTTTTTGATTTTGAGGTATAACAATGCAACGCCCATCTATATTAGTATGACCCTCAAAAAGATTAGTGGTGTCTTTATATAAAATAACTTTGACATCAGGGGCTGGTTTACCTGAAACCATATCTAAAATATGCGTGGACAAAGTGATATTATTATTCATCTTTTTCTCCTCTATCACAGGTTCTGCTGCATGTGCATGAGGAACAATCAAAGATCCTCCTATACCCCCCAGCAAGTGGCGTCGTTTAATTTCCATTTTCTTTTTCCTCTAAACACATCATGAACATTACAATAATATAAATCAGTACATATGATTACGTTCAATAATGGAAGCCTTTGCAATATTCTTTTGTTCTAACACTGCACCTATTGAAAATAATAGATCTTCATGGTGAGGCTTTGCGATCAATTGTAATCCAATAGGCAGCTTTCCTTTCCGATAAATAGGCACCGATAAGACTGGACATTGGCTCATACTGAGTGGTTGCGTGTAAATCCCTAGATGAACCCGTGCAGATTCTGGTTTTCCATCCACAAATACAACAGGATTATCAATTTCAGGCGCAACAGACCCCACTGCTGGTGCAATTAACACATCATATTCTTTGAAAATTTGTGCCATATATTGTTGAAACCAATATTGTATTTCCTTTGCTTTTAAATATGATGATACGGGTAATAAAGCACCCGCTATCAAACGATCTCTCGTTGCTGGGTCATATTCCATAGGGCGTTTTTTAAGAAAGGGCAAATGTAACTTTCCACCTTCGGAAGCTGTCATTAAATATGAAGCTGTACGCACTTGTTTAATATTTGGTAGTTCAATTTTCTTTTGTTTTCCAAATAGAGTCATAATCTCTTGGATAGTTTGTAAAATATCATCATCAACATCTTTTTCGAACCATCCACCCAGCTGAGCAATACGCAGTTCTGATGGTGTTACAGGTGATAAAGATGTATATTCATTACCACTTATCACGTCATATATTAATTTCAAATCTTCTATCGTTTGGCAAAAAGGTCCAATTGTATCGAAGCTGTCTGCAAAAGGAAAAACCCCTTGCATAGATAGAGAACCATAAGTTGGTCTGATACCCCATACACCACATAAAGATGCTGGCACACGAATAGATCCATTCGTATCCGATCCCAACGCAAAAGGAAGCAATCCACCACCAACAGAAGCAGCCGATCCTCCTGATGATCCCCCAGCAAACCGAGAGTAATCATGAGGGTTGTGAGTCATTCCATGGTGGGCATTATCCGTTACAAATCCATAAGCAAATTCATCCATGTTTAATGTTGCAACAGGAATAGCCCCAGCCTCACATAGCTTACGAATAATTTCTGCATCTTGTTTAGCTGGCTGATTCTTTGATAAAAGTTTCGATCCTGCTGTTGTTACTTCACCTTGAAGATCGAATAAATCTTTGATACCAAAAGGCACACCCGCCAATACACCTGGATCTTTCCCTTGCGCTATAAGGTGATCCACTTCTTCTGCTGCTTGCAAAGCACGATCATTTAAAAGACGGGTAACACTATTTATCGGTGGATCACACTGACGGATCATATCTAAGTAATGAGAAACAACTTGTTGTGCAGAATATTTCCTAGAACGAATATGCGTTGTAATTTCTTTAATAATACTCACAATATAATCCTTATTCTTTGATTTTAGGAATATCAAATTGATGAATAAGCTTGCTATATTGATGCAAAAGCTCGGTATTTTTTGTCACACCATCTTTACACTTATCAGGAATAATCAAATCGATACTGTCAGAAAGCATTTGAACAAGTTGATATGATAGATCATTATGCATGATTAATTCCTTTCTGAACAAGCACGTATTAAGCTTTCTTGATCTTAACCCTTTTTAACAAGCATAACAGAATTATCTTAATCAAATATTACTTTTGCACAGAGAATTGATCTTTTTCTTAAATTATTTCTTTACTTTATCGTCATTTCAAAGAAATGATAGTAACCATTATAATCCATTATTTTAAACAGAGACATCATGATTATATCCAAGAAAATCATTCCCTTATCCTTTATATTAGGCAGCTTTTTAATTTCATTACCCAATGCCAATGCTGTTTTTCACCCCTATTTAAGCGATAAAACACAACACGAAATTAACCAATATTTAAAAAGTAAAAATCATTCAATTGAAGAAATTTCTAAGAATTTCCTAAATACTCCTTATAAAAGCGATACGTTAATTGGCTCTTCTACACATCCGGAAAAGTTAGTCGTTAATTTAGAGGCTGTTGATTGCTTTACCTTTATCGACTATGTTCTGGCATTATCGCAATCTCGGAATGTGGATGATTTCATCGAAAATCTGATTAAAGTCCGATATATTGATGGAAATATCAATTTTTTTAATCGTAAACATTTCTTTTCCGACTGGTATTATATTGCTCCTAAAAATGCCGAAGAAATCACGCAAAAAATCAGCCCGAACGCTGTAACGGTTTTTAAACGCCTTAATCAAAAACCTGATGGTACAGAATATCTCGCAGGCATAGGAACCATCCCCAGAAATATCACCTATATTCCCAGCAACTTTGTCGATAGTGATGTTCTCAATCAATTAAGATCAGGCGATTTTATTGGCATCTATACCCCCAAAGACGGACTAGATGCCTCACATGTTGGTATTTTAATTAAAAAGGGCAACCAAGTTTATTTCCGTAATGCGTCATCTTTAAAAAAGAACCGCAAAGTGGTTGATAGTCCTCTGTTAGAATATATCAAAGACAAGCCAGGAATTATGGTTTTACGCGCTCAATAAGCATTACACAGAGCGTCTGGTTGTCAAGGCAGCGGTCAAGGTACCTTCATCCATGACCTCCAATGATCCACCCATTGGAATCCCTTGGCTTACCTGCGTAATTTTAACACCCCAGGGTAATAATCGGTCATATAACCAATGCATCGTTGTCACACCGTCTACGGTTGCGCCCAACGCCAAAATGATCTCTTTAACTTGTTGGTCTTCTAATCGTTGTATTAAGGGTGCAATATTTAAATCTTCTGGCCCAATGCCTGCTAAGGGAGATAATGACCCACCCAACACTTGGTATCGTCCTTTAAAAATCCCAGTTTTTTCCAAAGCCCACAAATCACCAACCGTTTCCACAACGCAAATTTGTTCTGCATGACGATCAGAATTGCTGCATATTACACATGGATCGGAACTGTCTAAATTACCACATTCTGAACAGGTTTTGACATGATCGGCTGCTTGTTGAAGTGCCTGAGCCAAAGGCACCATACGCGATTGAGGTTGTTTTAATAACGCCAAAGTGGCTCGGCGTGCAGAACGTGGCCCCAGTCCTGGTAATTTACTTAATAAAGCAATTAATCGTTCTATTTCAGGGCCACCCATTCTTCTATCCTTTAATGATTTATTACTGACTTACGACTTCGTAATATATAATCATTTAAAAAGGTAAATTTAACCCCTCTGGCAAATTCATGCCGCCCGTTACTTTTTGCATTTCTTCTTTGGTTTTTTCGTCAAGTTGACGTCGTGCTTCGGTATAAGCAGCAACAATCAAATCTTGCAACATTTCCATTTCATTGGCATCAGCAAGTTTAGGATCAATTTTAATCGATTTCATTTCCCCTTTTCCAGCCAATTGCACCGTAACCATACCAGCACCAGAAGAGCCTTCTACTGTAATTAAAGCCAGCTTTTCTTGCATTTCATTCATTTTACTTTGCATCTGTGATGCTTGCTTCATGAGATTAGCAAAATTTTTCATACTCTATAAACTCCATTCGTTAAATTCATTTTATTCATCAGGATCATATGGCGGGATTTCAGGATCATCAAAACGCATTGCCCCCGCATCATCATCCATTGGTGGAATATCTTCTGGAAATAAACCATACTCATCTAGCTGAAGATTGACAAGTTTTCCAAGCTTTGCGCCTGGAAAAATTTGCATAATTCCTAAAATAAATGGATCTTGACCAACTTCTTTTAAATCTGCTTCGGCTTGGATCGCTTCTTGCTCCATCAAAGAGGGTTCCCCTTGATGTTGAGACAACACAATCGTCCAGCGCTGGGTCGAATATTCATTCAACAGTTTTGACAGCTGTTGTGCCACATTATTTGGGGCTTTGTCCTCAACCCTAAACTCAATCATTGGCGGTGCAAATTTCACCAAATGAACTGAATTTCTTAAATGCGCATGCAATAACCGCTCTTGCTTTTCTTTGACAAAAACAACCACTTCACGCCAACTGTACCAAGTTGTTTTTTCTTGAACAGGCTCGATATTTTCTTGAACAGGCTCGATATTTTCTTGAACTTCTGGCACAGCATAGGCTTGTGCAGCTTCGGGCTGGGAATATCCAGTAGAAACAGCTCCATTTTGTCCGACAGCATATAAAAATGCTTCACCGCCCCCTTGAGCAGATGATGATAATGTTGGTGATGAAGGTGGTGTATTTTTGCTTACGCCTGTTGGTGGATTGCCACCCCCATTTTTAATCTGCTTAATCAATTCATCAGGCGATGGAAGGTCAGAAACATAACATAAACGGATAAGCACCATTTCAACCGCAGCTTTGCGATTAGGTGCCATATCGACTTCACGTATTCCCTTTAACAGCATTTGCCACGTGCGTCCCAAAACAGGCACAGAAAGTTTGTCTGCTAACTCTCCCCCCTGAACCCGCTCTAATTCTGAGAGTTCGGAACTATTTCTTAAAGCTGGGACTGATTTCATTCTTGAGAGTAAATGCACCAAATCTAATAAATCTGCAAGCAATACCCCTAAATCTGCACCACTCGCATAGGCTTGATCTGTCAACTCCAAGACTTGATTTGGCTTGCCAAGCATCATGGCTTTGAACAAATCAAATACTAAGGCACGATCGGCGAAGCCCAGCATTTCAGAAACTGTCGAGGCTTCAATTTGTCCAGCCCCATCCTCGTCATCTTTTTGTGCAATCGCTTGATCTAGCAAAGATAACCCATCTCTGACCGAACCGTCAGCGGCTCTGGCGATTAAATTAATCGCTTCTGGGGCAATCGATACATGTTCAAGTTCAGCAAGTTTAGTAAAATGATCTTGTAATTGCTCTTGAGGAACGCGCCGTAAATCAAATCGCTGACAACGTGATAATACTGTCACGGGGACTTTGCGAATTTCCGTGGTGGCAAAAATAAAAGTAACTTGTTCTGGAGGCTCTTCCAGCGTTTTTAATAATGCATTAAATGCATTCCGAGAAAGCATATGAACTTCATCGATGATATAGACTTTCATCCGTGCTTGTAACGGACGGAAACGAGACCCTTCAATGATCTCACGAACATCATCTACCCCAGTATGAGAGGCCGCATCGATTTCCAATACATCAGGATGACGATCTGCTAAAATCGCTTTACAATTCGGACAAACACCACAAGGATCAGCTGTTGGCCCATCATTGCCGTCTTCTCCAACGCAATTCAATGCACGCGCGATAATACGAGCGGTCGTAGTTTTTCCAACCCCACGCACCCCTGTCAACATAAAGGCATGCGCCACACGACCCATCGCAAACGCGTTACGCATGGTTCTGACCATGGCTTCTTGACCAATCAGATCATCGAAGTTCTGAGGGCGATATTTACGTGCTAAGACACGATAAGATTTTTCAACTTTCGGTGCAGCTTGGGGTAAATCTTCGAATAAACCAGCGGATTGTGTCTCGTCAGGTAAAGGAAAATTGTCGTCCGGAAGATCTGTCATCAACTCATTCCAGGAAATAAAATAACAAAAGCAGGAAACTTAATCAAAGACCTGCATCTTTGCCCTTAACGATCAATGTAAGGTGGCAAGCCACAAATGACCCGAATGATACTCGCAATGGCTGCTTCCTTCCGGACCTGACCGAGTTCACAAGGTATTCGTCCACTTATGACTTACCGCCTCTCTTCTAACACGAAAGACGGGGTAGATGACAAGTCTTTTTTTTCATTTTATGAAAAATTATTCACCAACAGCCCCACCGCCTGGATGACGATAGTCTGTGCCACCATAATAAATCCGTTTTCCATCTTTGTCTTTACCGACAACTATGCCTTCTGCAATGCCCCACGTAGAGTATAAATCCAAAGGATATCCTTTTTTCTTTAACGCTTCACGAACCTTGGGGCTCAGTGCATTAAATTCTAATTGCACGGGAACAGGTTCCCATTGTTGATGGATACGAGGCAAATTAATCGCTTGTTGAATATTTAAATCATAGTCAATTACGCCTGTTAACACTGATAATACAATCGTTGGAATACGAGAGCCACCAGGGCTGCCAATCACCATAAAAGGTTGATTATCTTTGGAAATAATCGTTGGTGTCATTGATGACAAAGGGGTTTTTCCTGGTGCTATGGCGTTTGCTTTGCTGCCAACAATGCCGTACATATTGGCTTGACCTGCTGCAGTAGCAAAATCATCCATTTCATCGTTCATGACGATTCCAGTAGCACCAGCAACGACACGAGCCCCAAACCAACCATTCAAGGTATAAGTCATTGACACTGCCATACCGTCTTTATCAATGATGGAAAAATGGGTTGTTTCATTTTTCTCGTGCGTTTGTTTAACACTAGGTTTGATCGTTTTAGCCAATGCGACTTGTCCTGGTACTAAAGCAGCAGAATCAACAGCATGTTTGAAATTGAGAGTTTTACGAACATCTGCGGCATATTGTGGGTTTAAAAAACGTTCAATATTATTTTGCACAAATGCCGGATCGCCTAAATCCCGACGATCAGAATATGCACGGCGCATTGCTTCGATTTCTCGTTGAGCAGAAGGTAATGTTTGCAATCCCAGCTTGCGCATATCATACCCACCAATAATATTCAGCATTTCACATAATGCCACCCCACCGCCACTTGGAGGAGGTGCTGTATCAATCGTGTATCCACGATAAGAACAGGTTAAAGGCTGTATAATACGAGGTTGATAGGTCTCAAAATCTTTCATTTGCAAAATTCCACCATGTTTAACACTGGCAGCAACAATTTGTTTAGCGATTTTGCCTTTGTAAAATGCATCATTGCCTTTTTTCGCAATTAAAGTCAGCGTTCTTGCTAAATCTTCTTGACGGAATACATCACCAACTTTCCAAGCACTACCATCTTTTTTTAGAAAAATCTTGGCAGCTTCTGGGTCTTTGGCAAAATCAGCTGTAGAGGTTGAGAAAAGTTCAATATCTTCTTTAGTTAAAACATATCCGTCTTTGGCAAGTTTGATCGCAGGAGAAATTAAATCTACTCTGGATTTGCTGCCCCATTTTTCACGAACCAATTCCATTCCTGCCACAGTTCCAGGAACACCCACCGCTTTCCAGCCCAGCACAGAAGCATTTGGAATGACTTTGCCATCTTTGTCTTGATACATTGTTTCAGTCGCAGCACTGGGGGCTTTTTCACGAAAATCCACAAAATAAGCCTGACCATTTGGCAAGCGAATGGTTAAAAATCCACCCCCACCAATATTCCCAGCAGCAGGATATGTAACCGCCATTGCATAAGCCACCGCAACCGCAGCATCCGCAGCATTTCCGCCATCTTTTAAAACTTGTGCACCCACTTTGGCAGCCAAATCACTGGCAGAAACAACCATGCCATTATATGCCGCCACAGGTTGTGTTGGAATATCCGCGGCAGGCACTCCACCAAATGCCAAGGCGTCCATACCTTTTCCCGCTTGTGCATATGCAGATATGGAAATGCAACTACTGGAAAGTAGAACTACTTTAAAAACACATTTTAATTTACAAAATCTGTTTCTTAGTTTTTTTTCTCTCATAACCGACTCTTTCTTAAAATAGGATTAGTTTATACATATAAAATTTGTTGAAATCACAAATTTTCTATAATTTGTATCAACAGTTTTTTTTAAGCTATCTATTTTTTTCTTTTAAAAGCTGAATATTTATTTTAATAAACAATCATTAATTTACATATGAGGTCAACAATATGTCCGTAATAGTAGCATTTAGAACACATACCTGGAATGATGATATAAAAAAAATTGCCCTTCGTATTAAAAATACGTTCACCAAAGCAGTTTTTGTTATTATTGCTGATGAAACAAACGGCCCCCTCGATACTGGCAAAATTTCCAAAGTAAGACATACAGCAGATTTTACACACCTTGGTCTACCTGCCAGTAAAACTGAAAAAGGTTTATGGTTTAATGGCGATTATCCACTATACGCCTTACGCCAATCTTTTCCAGAAGCAACTCACATCATCATGATTGAAAATGATGTGCAAATTAATTTTGATTTAGATATCGTCATCGATTATATTACAAAAAATAATGTCGATCTAGTAGCACATGAAATTGTCGATGCCGACAAAACTTGGGGATTTTATAACAGTCTAGAATATTTCGAGCAAAGAAAAAAATGTTTAATTCCATTTATAGCTATTTCAAGTAGAGCCATAGATCACTTACTGCAAACTCGAATCAAAATGTATGAAGCAAACAAAGTCTGGGCCTATTGCGAAGGATTTATCCCATCTGCTATCTATCAAATGCAAAACCCTGAAATATACGAATTAAATTTTTTTTGCAGACCTCACAACTATAATTTTAGTAACTGTTATCATTATGATGACCCTAGGGTTAATGTACCAAACACAATAAGCCATCCTATTAGAGGTAATAATTTTCCCGAAAGATGTTTATCCGAACAGCCTATATCTTCGGTATTTTTCAAAAATTCCATACTTAGAGTTGGCTTAAAAAATCTTGATCCAAAATATTTTTATGACCTTGTTTATTCAAAAATCTTAAAAACTGGTAATATTAATACAGTAAAACAATTTAATGATCTTGCTCTACAAGAAGGATGGATTATGAGACCTGAAGCTATTAATTGGGCATTAGGAGCAGATGCAGAACAATCCTCTATATCTGCACAGTTTTCACGCCATAAAAATATCTCACAAGATGCGAAAGGAGCTGTTAGTGGCAATATAAATGCAGATTATTCTTTTCACACAGAGTATGAAGAAAAACCTTGGTGGAAAGTAAAATTACATCAAACAATTTATATTCGCCATATTATTATTTATAATCGCTTGCAATTAGCAGAACGGGCTTCAAGAATAAAAGTTGAAATCTCTGAAAATAATGATGATTGGTTAACCGTAGCTGAATACCCAGATGGTATTTTATTTGGTGGAGCCGATAAAAATCCCTTAGTAATTAAAGTAAATGCTGTTCTGGCACAGTATGTGAGAATCAGCTTATTAGATCGTAATATTTTACATTTAAACCAGGTTGAAGTTTACGACCAATAAGAAAGAATAGACCCACTGATTTTTACGTGATTATCCCAGATCACGTAAAAATCAACATTTCGCGTTAGACTAATATTATTTGAATAATAAAGAATAAATCTTAATCAGACTTATTATACTCATTAGAACAAGATTATCTAGTCTTTGATTGACTGAAGGATTTTTAGCGTTGTGCATACTTTACTGACTGAAAACAATATTTGCTTTATATAATGCTGCAAATACTTTAGCCACAGCCACAGCTCCAGGATCAGGATTCCAGCCAAGCTGTCACTATTTAAATAAGAAGAACGACCCGCATTTGCTTTGGTTGATTTTGCGGTATCTTCTGCACCTTTACCTGCAGCAAATGTTGCCCTTGTATCGCCATCCCCCACTTTGGCGTCAAGTGCATTTAGCTCATCTTCAAGTTCGCTTAATGTTTGTGTCACAACATTAACAGTTTGACCAGAAAGCTTATCATCGGAAGGTGTATATTGAACTTTCGTTTCAACAGTTTCCAAAGAAATAACAAACTTTTTTCAGGATTTACAGCCCAACCCAACCTAATTCGCCGTGAATACCCCCGAGCCAACTCCAATTGAACCTTCTGGAATATGTTGTGCATCACCTTTTGCTTGATATAAAAGAGCAATATTTTTTTCTGACATTAATACGGTCCGATTGTAATCTATAGACAATCAAGGAATTCTTCTGGAATAGCAAGACACGCAGAATCAGCTTCATTTGGATCAGGCTGCGTTGCCAAATAATCATCCAACGAGCCTTCTTTGACTCGCCTTCTATATTGATTTAAACGCTTTAGAATATCGTCATCAGATAGTAAATGAGAAATCCCAAGACCATTTTCTATATCTTCTGGATTGCGCGGCACTCTACGCATAGCTTCTGAATGCTCTAATAAATGATTTTGATCTGCATATTTTAAATGAAATAACCACAAATCATGTTCAAATGAGTGTGAGTTTTGACAACGATGAAATCCTGGATCCCAAATTGTTGGAACAGATGACACAGATGGCTTACAAGACCAACTGGTAATCACGCCGTTCGAACGCTGCCTTAAGATGGATTTTGACCAATCAACGGGAGGTTTAATCATAGGATCAATCACTTCCACCCCTACACAACGACAAATCTGCGCAGAACATTGAGATAGATATTCACCAAGTGAATTCCAACGAGATGGGCGTGGTAAAATAAATTCATCAGTATCAACAAAAATAACCCAATCATAAGTTTGCAATAATTTTTGTTGCCATTCACTGATAATACGAACCGTTTCCGATTCATCTAAATATTCTTGTCGTGAAATACGCTCAACATAAATATTATTTTGAACTTGCAAAGGTGGGGAACTACCATGATCCAGAATAAATAAATTTTCCTCACCAACTAAACGGCTGTAATGCTTGATCCATACAGGCAACATAACATGTTCTTGATAACATTTTGTTATCACTGCAATACGAAGAGAGGGAAAGCCCATCAAACAAATCTCCACTGAAGCAAACTTTTCAATAAAAGTTCGATCATTTTGTTACACTATAAAAAATAGCTTAAAATTAATAAATACCATTTTTACTGCTGCTTGATAATAATATTATTAACATGGTGTTTGTTTCACTAAGGATAAATAAATAAGATTTCCATCATCTAGAATACTTTCGCCTTCTAGCATATAGGCACGCATGAGAAATTCTATTGCCTTACTATCATTCAGATTATATAAAACCTGTCCCAGTCGTAATAATATAAATGGATTTTGATGGCCATCTGGCGCGTTTAAAGCATCATAAAACTGTTCTTTTGCATTCGAATAATCCTCTTTTTGATAGTATCCATCACCGATATGTTAAGCAAATGAAACAGACATGTTTATGATATTTTATAATAAAAGCCATGTTCTAATACTAGAACATGGCTTTTAATTCATTTATGCTTTGTCAAAAATAATTGCTAAACAATATTTGCTTTAAGTAATGCTGCAAACACTTTAGCCACAGCCACCGCTCCAGGATCAGGATTTCCAGACAAGCTGTCACTATTCAAGTAAGAAGAACGACCCGCATTTGCTTTGGTTGATTTTGCGGTATCTTCTGCACCTTTACCTGCAGCTTTTGCAGCTTCTTCCAAACTATTGCTTTGTTGTAAGGCTTCTAAAGCAGGCTGCAATGCGTCAATCATGGTTCTGTCACCAAGGTCAGCACCACCATAATGTTTCATTTGATTCAATCCAAACAACAACCCCTCGACCAGAGATTTACCCTCGGCTAGTTTTTGACCAGCGCCCGTAAAGAAGATTGAGAATAACACCCCACTGGAACCGCCCATCACTACGGCCAAACGTTCTCCAATAACCAAGCATAGCTTTGACTGATCTGCCAAAGGTAAATCGTTAGCTTTTAACAAAGCGGATATCCCACGCGCACCAGCCGCGAAAGTTGCACCTGTATCGCCATCACCAACCTTGGCATCAAGCGCGTTTAGCTCATCTTCAAGCTCACTTAATGTCTGGGTAACGACATCGACGATTTGACCAGAGAGCTTATCATCAGAAGGTGTATATTGAACTTTCGTGTCAACAGTTTCCAAAGAAACAACAGACATTTTTTCAGGCTTTACAGCCCCAACCCAAGAAGATGCTTCTGTTGGCGCAGTTAATGCTTTTTCAATTTTTTCATCAAGAATCAAAAGGCTTAACGATAAGCCCTTCATATCCAGAGCGGTCACAACCAAAGCTGGCCCAACAACATAATTAATTTGTGATGCAAGCGTGCTATGATAGAGTTCTTTGGTTAAAATACCCATTTCCAACGCAGAAACACCGCCTAAATTATTCACCATCACCGCCACACGATCATTCTTGGTAATATGAGGGATTAATTCAGATAACATCAATTCGATCACTTCACGGCTATTTTGAGTGGCAACTTTGCTAGCACCTGGTTCGCCGTGAATACCCAAGCCAACTTCAATAGAACCTTCTGGAATACGTTGTGCATCACCTTTAGCCTGAGGTAAATGACAGCCAGACATTGCCACACCGATACTGAATACTTGTTTATTAGCGTGGTCCACGAATTCTTTGACCTCTGCCAAAGAATAACCCGCTTCTGCTGCGTAACCAGCCATTTTATGAACAAAAGCAGTTCCCGCAATCCCGCGAGGTTGTTTATTATCTGGCAAAGAAATATCATCACGAACGATGACCATTTCTACTTTATAACCCAAATGTTTTGCTTTTTCCGCAGCTAGACCAAAATTTAAACGATCACCCGTATAATTTTTAATAATCAGCAAACAACCTGCTTCACCTGTTACAGCGATAATTGCTGTTAATACTGCATCAACACTGGGGGAAGCAAACAGATCACCGCAAACAGCTGCCGTCAACATGCCTTTTCCAACGAACCCAAGATGTGCTGGCTCGTGCCCTGCACCACCACCAGAAACGACCGCTACTTTTTTCTTGTCCCAATCCCTACGCACAACAATACGCATTGAAGGATCCGTATCAAGTTTAGCAAGATTTTTATGAGGTGCTGTTACTAAGCTCCCCTCTATAGCGTCATTTACAAGTTCTTTACGATCATTAAAAAAAAAATTCGACATGATCCATCCCTTAATTTTTAAAATTGTTAAATAACTATTATTACTATGCACCAAGGCAAACAGGCATGACAAGTCACTATTCAAGATTTTGTGAAAATATATCAATACATGCAAATTTTGGTCGTGTTTGAATCACAAAGTGCAGATAATATTTTGCCATTTCCTGCGAACGAAAAAATCGCGCTGCTTACCAAAGTTATTAAATTGATCAATTATATGCTCACTTTAGGCTTCGCATATTGCTGGATAATTACCATCGCCGCATTTGACACCACCCACCAATATTACCAAGATTTTAGAACGAACATCATTTACGCTGCTCAAATTAAATATTCCACCCTCTCAGCAATCAACAGCACAGCACAGCAAAGCAAAGCAAAGCAAAGCAAAAATTAAATCAATGCATGAAGATGGCTAAAGTTTTTATACATTTCGAAGCCCTCAAAAAATAAATACGTGAGATACCATAAATAGAATAAAAATAGCTTTTAACCTATATTTCATGGCCGCTTAAATATACTGGGTTACAGTGATAGGCTGACGTTTATTGTTGTTACTTCTGATATTGAGTTATCATCGTTATCGTTACTCTAAGCCAGAACGGTATCTGCTCCAAGAGTATGTTATGGACAGCTACCACATCAGATTTATATAAACAAAATCAACATTCATTTATAATTTGTTTAAATTATCAGAACGCAAATAAAGTGTGCGAAGCTATGATTACTAAAAACTGCTTGTTAGCTGTAAAGAAGGATCCGAAAGAAAGAAAATAATAAATGATTTATATATTGCTTATTACGGTTAATAAAGTTTTTGAAATTAATTTATATTCACATAGAGCTTTGTTTGTAACAGAGTTTTATGACAAATAACAAATTGCTTTTTAAACGTTTCCGATCGAAACTTGATATAGCAAATCGTAGTTTTTATATGATTACTCATTAACATAATGAAATACATTTGTTATGTTAATGAGCTACTACATTTCTACAAAAAACGGATAAGTAATGAAATCCTATGATTCATATGGAGGTTGGTTCATTCCTTTGGGAGAGTAGGTAAATACTTCAACACCATCCTCGGTAACACCCATCATATGCTCAAACTGCGCACTCAAAGAGCGATCACGTGTTACAGCTGTCCAATCATCGTCGAGGATCTTCACATCTGGCTTACCAACATTTAACATCGGTTCAATAGTGAATACCATTCCTGGTTTTAATTCCAAACCATGTCCTCTTTTCCCGTAATGCAAAACATTTGGTTCTTGATGAAATACACGACCAATGCCATGACCACAAAAATCTCTGACCACTGAAAAACGTTGTGCCTCGGCATATTCTTGGATCACATAGCCAATGTCACCCAGCGTATTGCCAGGTTTTACCTCCCTAATCGCACGCATCAAAGATTCGTACGTCACATCAATTAATCGTTGTGCAAGCCGAGACACCTTACCCACGACATACATACGGCTGCTATCGCCATACCAACCATCTAAAATAGGAGTAACATCAATATTTAAAATATCGCCATTCATTAAACGTCTATCCCCTGGGATGCCATGACAAACGACGTGGTTGATCGAAATACAACAAGATTTTGGAAAACCTCTGTAATTTAATGGTGCAGGAATTGCCCCATGTTCCAGAGTAAATTCATGAATAATTGTATTTAACTCTTCTGTGGTGACACCCTCTTTTACAAACGGGGTAATCATGTCCAACGTTTCAGCAGCCAAGCGTCCTGCAGCTCTTAACCCAACAAAGTCTTCTTGAGTATAAAATACCATCCGACGATCTGCCATATCATCCTCCAAATTAAATAAACTTTAAATAAAATACCCAACTAATAATACATATTAGTTGGGTAAGGTAAACTCATTCTTGATAACATTTAATAATAGGATCAAATATTATAGAATGATTTTTATCTCTTTTTGTGTTTAACAACATATTTTGTCGTTGTTTTTGAAGCCTTTGCCTTTTTAGACTTTACTGGCAATTGAGCAACTTGCACAACCCCACCCTTGGAAGAGCGCGAAGCTCTTGCCAGGATTACTTTGGAGCGCTTGTGAGAACCCCCTCGTTGTGTTGCTCTCGCTAAGACCAAAGGTCTTTCAGCTGGTGTGACCCCATATTTTGAAAACCCCTCATCCAAAGCACTCATCATTGTTGTATTGCGTCGTGAATTACTGGGGGCTCCCATCACGACCCCAACCAAACGCACGTTTCCTTGTACTGCAGAACCAACTAAATTATGCCCAGCCGCCGCAGTATACCCCGTTTTTAAGCCATCAGCCCCTGCATAGCCTTTAATCAAGGGATCATGATTAGGTATCGTACGACCACGAAAATTAAAGGAAGAAACTTTAAAGAAAGGATAATATTCTGGATAATCTAAGATCAAATGACGCGCCAAAGTTGCCATATCTCTTGCCGTTGTGACTTGATCTGGGTTGGGCAATCCTGATGCGTTCCGAAAAGTGGAATCATTCATCCCAATAACTCTGGCTTGCTGGGTCATCATTTGCGCAAAACGTGGTTCGTCACCACCACCGATAAATTCACCCAACGCACAAGCCGCATCATTCGCAGATTTAGTGACCAATCCCAAAATTGCTTCACGAACAGTAATGGTTGATCCTGCACGTAAGCCTAATTTAGAAGGTTCCATAGAGGCTGCATGAATTGAAACAGGAATTCTTTGGTTTAGAGAGATCGCATTGGCATGTAACGCACGAAACGTCATATACAATGTCATCATTTTTGTAAGGCTGGCAGGATATCGTTGCAAATCAGGATCATCTTTGGAAATGACCTTGCCATTAATATCAGTTACAATAGTACTGATACGACCAGTATATTGAGCATGTGCCGTAGGGGATAAAAGAAATGCACATAACGATACTGAAAACGCAAAAAAACCAATTGCCTTCTTAGTGTTTAACTTAAACAAAGTTTTTTTAATCGTAAAATGTTTTTTCATCAAACGATCGTGATTACAATCAGAAATATATCCTGTCACGTTGCTCCCCTAAATATTGCCTGAATGAATAAAAATAATAATCATTTTCATTAAAAATTATGTAAAGAAACTATCTTTTATTCTCTGAACATAATCAAACACAGTCCTCATGTATGTACACCCTCTAAGGTTAACATTTTTATCCCCCTCGATCAATCCAAGAATCAAATAAAAACTTAAAATACAACCACATATTACAATAATTTAAAGTATAATCACAACTTGATTATGTTGCGAATAAAAACTAACTAATCGCTTAAAAAATATTTTCAAAGCAAAACAAAGGAATAACTGCTTGTAAATGAAAAAAAGATATGCTTAGTTCCCTTCCAGATAGTTTAAAAACTATATAAAACTATAAATCATTCTTGAACAATACCCATTAAAATATGTCAGTGAATATGCCTGTTTTGTTACCCTTTCATCACCGCACAACCCAATATACGTCATTGTCTGTCGATTCTCAGACACTGGATAGCGTCGATACCCTGTCACTACAACAAACAAAGAAACCGCCAATGTATAAAATTATCATGTTAAATGATGATTTTACCCCAATGGATTTTGTGGTTTACGTCATTGAAAGCATTTTTCAAAAAGAGAAAGAAGAAGCCATTAAAATTATGTACGAAATACATAATACAGGCATGGGTCATTGTGGAACTTTTACTTATGAAATTGCTGAAACCAAACAAAATCAGGTTATGCAATTGTCAAAAAAACACCAACATCCCTTGCAATGTGTCCTTGAAAAAGAATAATTCAATGCCAACTTATTTAATAACAAATCAAAATAAGTGAGATTATGTTTATAATACATTCTTTTTGATAAAATATTGTTTGAAAATTATATTTCTTGCAATAGAATGAATCGACGTTGGTTTTATAGTATATTTTAAGGTAGTAATATTGTGTTATCCAATAATTTAGAGCATTCCCTCTGTCGGGCTTTTGAATTAGCTGGGAAATATAACCATGAATACGCGACACTAGAGCATCTTTTGTATGGATTGACCGAAGACCCTGATGCAATTGTTATTTTTGATGCTTGTCGAGTAAATATTCCACAATTACGGCACGATATTCAGTATTTCGTACAAAATGATTTATCTATTTTAACAACAAATATTGAAACCAATCCAAAACCAACAACAGCATTCCAACGTGTCATTCAACGTGCAAGCATCCATGTCCAATCCAATGAAGCCCAAGATGTGAATGCCGCCAATGTTATTATTGCTTTATTCTCCGAACATGAAAGCCATGCAGTCTATTTTTTACAAACTCAAAACCTAACCAAACTCGACGTTTTGAACTTTCTTGCTCACAAAATTACAAAAAAATCTTCTCCTCCACACTATCCTCATCTTTCAGAAGACAATGACGATCTAGAAGATTTCTTTCTAGACGAACAAAAAGAGCAAACAAACAGTAATAATGAAAACCCTCTATATCAATATTGCGTTAATCTAAACGAAAAAGCAGCTTCGGGTTTAATCGATCCCTTAATTGGTCGCGATGCTGAAGTTGAACGGACTATTCAAATCCTATGTCGTCGCACAAAAAACAACCCATTGTTGGTGGGCGATCCTGGCGTTGGCAAAACCGCAATTATTGAAGGATTAGCATTAAAAATTGTTGATGAAACTATTCCAGAGATTTTGAAAAATTCTACCATTTATGCCCTTGATATGGGAATTTTGATGGCAGGTACACGCTATCGCGGTGATTTTGAAGAGCGACTAAAAGCAATTATTCAAGCCCTACAAAACGAAGAGAAAGCAATTCTCTTTATTGATGAAATCCACACGATCGTTGGTGCAGGGTCGACTTCCAATGGTTCTTTAGATGCATCCAATTTATTAAAACCTGCTTTGGCAAATGGCAGCCTACGTTGTATTGGTTCCACAACTTATAAAGAATATCGCCAACATATCGAAAAAGATCATGCGTTGGTAAGACGGTTTCAAAAAATTGACGTGATTGAACCAACGGCAGATGAAACATTTCAAATTCTTTTAGGATTAAAAGAAAACTATGAAAAACATCATAATATTTCTTATACAAAAGAAGCTATTCAAACAGCTGTAACTTTGTCAATTAAATATATTCATGATCGAAAACTGCCTGATAAAGCACTAGATATTATCGATGAGGTCGGAGCAATCCAAGCCCTTTTGCCAGTAAATAAACGAAAAAAAATTATTAACGTTCACGATATCGAAAAGACAATTGCAAAACTTGCTCGAATTCCTGAAAAAACAGTTTCCTCAGATGATAAAAAATCATTAAAGCAGATTGACCTAAAACTTAAAAAAGCCATCTTTGGACAAGACCAAGCAATTGATTTATTAACCTCAGCCATTAAAATGTCCAGAGCAGGATTACGCCCATCTGAAAAACCAATAGGCAGCTATTTATTTTGTGGTTCTACAGGTGTTGGTAAAACAGAAGTTGCACGTCAGCTGGCACATGTCTTAGGGGTTAAGTTAATACGGTTTGACATGTCTGAATATATGGAAAAACATTCTATTTCCAGATTAATTGGAGCCCCTCCTGGTTATGTTGGTTTTGACCAAGGTGGGTTATTGACTGATTTTGTCGATCAGCACCCTCATTGTGTACTATTACTTGATGAAATCGAAAAAGCACATGCTGATATATATAATATCCTATTGCAGGTGATGGATCATGGCACATTAACCGATCATAATGGCAAAGTGGTTAACTTTAGAAACGCCGTTATCATTATGACCACTAATGCAGGAGCATCAGAGTTCAGCAAACCTGTTATTGGATTTGTAAATAATCATATTAATATAGATAATAACGAAGCGATTAAAGAAACTTTTTCACCTGAATTTAGAAATCGTCTTGATGCAATCGTTCCATTTGCGCCCTTATCAAAATTGACGATCAGCAAAGTCGTCAATAAATTTATGCAAGAATTACAAGAACGGTTGAACGAACAAAAGGTTAGCTTGACTCTGTCCCAACCAGCAAAAGATTGGTTAATCAAGCACGGATATGATCCTGTTTATGGTGCAAGGCCATTAAACAGGATTATTCAAGATAATATTAGTAAAACTTTGGCGGAAGAAATTTTATTTGGACAACTCGTCAACGGTGGAGAGGTTCATATTCAGGTCGATAACGATCAGCTGAGTTTCGAATATAAAGCAGCGGCTTTACAGAAGCGTAAACGACAAAAGAAAGCAGCTTTAGAATCTTCATAAATAATTTTTTATAAAACCAGTCAAATATGGCTGGTTTTACTTTGTAATCTTCTCGTAAAGGGAAAATTATTTACTCAAATCTTGATTTCAAAATCTGACATAAGTCATTCATCCTACCCTTTGCCAATATGTAACCATATTAACAAAGGATATTACAAATGACTAATCTATCTTAAGTTAAGATTAATTACTGCGCTTTAATATTTTGCTTCTCTTCTTTAATCTTTTTTTCAATTTCCTTTAACTTTGCAATCTTCTTTGCTTTTTTCTCTTTTACCAATGCTTTATGATCTGGATCACCACCTAACTCTGCTTTAAGCAAATTCAGAGACGCAAGAATCTCAGGATTAGGTTTTGGCGCAACCATTTCAAATTTTTCTAATTCAGCAATCATTAACTCGACTACCACAAGACGTGCGAACCACTTATTATTCGCTGGAACCACGAACCACGGTGCTTCTGGGGTGGCTGTCATTTCAATCGCTTCTTGATAAGCTTCTTGATATTGATCCCAAAATTTTCTTTCTTTTGGATCACTTGGAGAGAATTTCCATTGTTTTTCAGTACGATCCAAACGTGATAACAAACGCAAACGTTGCTCTTCCTTGGATATATTCAAAAATATCTTAACAAAAGCGTAGCCTTGTCTATGCAAATAGGCTTCAAAATTACAAATATCTTCATAACGGTATTTCCAGAAATTCTTATCTTTCATTACTTCTTCAGGAAGCCTTTGTTTTTCTAAGACTTCCGAATGAATTTTGGTTACCAATACTTCTTCATAATGGCTACGATTAAATATTCCGATTTTGCCTTTAGGTGGCACAGCAACGTGAATACGCCACAAATAATCATGAGCTAGCTCAACAGGGCCAGGTTGTTTAAAAGAAGCCACATGAATACCTTGTGGGTTCACCCCTGACGTTACATGTTTAATAGTGCCATCTTTGCCCGACGTATCCATTCCTTGCAAAGCGACCACCAAAGTGCGATCATCATTAGCGTATAACAACTCTTGCAATTCACATAAACGTTTGACTCGTTTTCTTAACGCTTTTTTTGCTTCTTTTTTAGTTAAAGAAAGTCCCGCTGTATCAGAAGGATCATAATCAGAAAGTTTAAATTTCTTTCCATGCTCAACTTTATATTTTGATCTTAATATTTCACATACCGATTTATCAACCATTATTATTCTCCAATTGCTTTGATATATTATTTAATTTCTCTTGCTACAGCAACGCCTGCAGGTGCCTGACACACAGGCATCATCTCAATCCGATTAATATTGACGTGGGATGGCAATCCAATGATCCAACTTATCGTTTCAGCAATATCCTCTGCGGTCAAAGGGTTTGTTCCTTTATAGACTTCTTTTGCTTTTTGAGAATCTTGCAACCTAACTTCACTAAATTCAGTGCCACCACAAAGGCCAGGCTCTATATTTGTCACTCGGATTGGAGTGCCCAATAAGTCTGTTTTTAAATTCAACATAAATTGCGTTACAAATGCTTTTGTTGCACCATAAACATTCCCTCCTGGATAAGGATATGTCCCTGCGATACTACCAAGGGAAAGAATATGCCCTTTCTTTCTTTTCAGCATCCCACTGATTATAAGCTGTGTCAAATGAATAAGCCCAATCACATTTGTTTGAATCATTTGATCCCAATCTGGCAAAGAGATATTGGGAATAGGGTCAATTCCCAAAGCTAGCCCTGCATTATTCACCAACACATCAATATCTTGCCATTCAGTAGGTAATGTTTGGATGACTCTTTCAATTTCTTTGGTATCAGCCATGTCCATCACAACAGGATAAATATTCCCAAATAACTCTTGAGCTAATTGTTCCAGTTTTTCTTTACGACGTGCTGTTGCAATAACTTTGTATCCATCACGAACCAGCCGACACGTGATTTCCCTTCCGAACCCAGCAGAAGCACCCGTTACCAAAGCAATTTTTTGTTCTGCCATTATTTTTTCCTTGTTATAACAATATTTATAGTAAATTATAAAATAATAAAAATAATTCGCCACTGAAAAAATAATAATTTAAACATATCTTTACATTATACTCTTTAAAAAACTTCATTGTTCCCATAAAATGATTTTATAATATCGTATTTTGTTTCCTTATATAAACAAGGTAAAATAGTCTTGAATTTTTCTGATCTTTCCAGCGGTCTTGCTGGTCAAATTTTAATCGCCAGCCCATTTATTACCGCACCACCTTTTGCACAAACGGTTATTTTTCTTTGTGCCTATTCTCCTCAAGAAGGAGCGATGGGAATTATTGTCAACCGCCATCTGACCAAACCTACACCCGAGGAATTGTTACAGCAACTTGGCATAGCCCCTATTCCACAAGAAGCGATATTTTCTGTTAGTGCTGGAGGTCCCGTTGAAAATGCTCATGGCTTGGTCTTACACTCTACTGACTGGGAAACAAACGGATGTATTGCTGTTACAGATCAAGTTTTGTTAAATGCCAGCCTTGACGTCTTAAGAGATCTTTCGATTGGGAAAGGTCCTAAATATTCTTTATTAGCATTAGGACATGCCAGCTGGGCACCTGGGCAATTAGAGGATGAATTAAGAAATAGTATTTGGCATATTGCCCCGTGTAATGAAGAAATGCTGTTCAACCCTCATTATACAAAAAAATGGCGTAATGCATTACATTCTATCTCTATTGATCCTGGTAAATTATCTTATTTTGTTGGGCAGTCATAATAAATTAATAAAAACACATGATCTAGGAATAATAAGAAATCTATATAAAAAAAAATAGTTTTATTCATCAAGAACTATCCTTTTCTATATTTTTCTTCTTTCATACTATTCCTAGAATATTGCCCAGCTTTTCTCTCAGGATGATTGCCTATTCCTTGAACTTCCCAGTAAAAATCGGAATAAAGTATTTTTAGATCAGGATAATAAAAATCTAGACCTGAATCGCTGATTTGATACCCAGCACAACTTATGATCCCATTGATGAAAGATTCATCCATTCCATCTTGTAATTGTTTTTGATAAATTTTTTTGAATAATGGTTCTAGTATTTCATATAGCGCTCTCAGAGAAACATCATCTTTTCCATGTTCATTTAACAGATTTTGCAATCGTTCTGTGCATGCTATTAAAAATTCATAGTTTAGAGAAGACTTATACGATTCATCCATTTTGACTTCAATATTTACAGTTTCTTTTTCATTAATATATCGATTTGTTTATCTTGCCCCAGTATAAACTCATGTTGACTGAAAGCAACAAACCCATTTTTTTTATAAAAAGAGATCGCTTTTTGATTATGCTCCCAAACACCTAGCCAAACATAATCAGCTCTCTTTTGATCCGCAATCGACATAGCATGCGAAAATAATGCTTGCCCTATCTTTTTTCCATGATGTTGTTGTAGAACGTACAATCTTTCTATTTCGATCGCATCGTCATTCTCAAACTCATTCTGAGCCATACCAAAATTTAGTTTAATATATCCAACGTAATGCTCATTTATTTTAGCCATATAAAAATGTGAAAGAGGATTATTCAACTCAAAACTTAATTGCTTTATTGATAATTTATTTTCCAGATAATCATCCATATCCTCCTTGCTATTAACTTCGTAAAATGTATCGAAAAAACATTTCCGAGCAATAGATTGTAAAATATCAACTTTTGTTATTGTTACTCTTTCAATTATCATTTTATAAAATCACCATTCTGAATTAATATTTTTATATATAACGACTATAGCAAATAATATTCCACAAATAAAAAAAAGCATGCTCTATATACAGCATGCTCTCTTTTTATTCCAAATGATCAAGAATTTAATCTAAAAATCCATCTTGCTTTACAAAAGACAATACTGTTTCGATACGCTTTGAATAAGTATGGTCTTTTAAGGTTCTTGCTTGTGCTTTTTTAGCAGTTTCAATAATTAATTCTGGATTATTTAAATATTTATCCAATATTTGTTGAAAATCGTAACAAGTTGAGAAAACAGGTAATTCATCACGTTCATAGAAATCATGAATTGCATAATTATCCTCGTGAAATAGCTGCATCGCACCAGCGGCAGCAGCTTCGAACGTTCTGGGACCAGGATTAGAAGGCATAATGATAAACCGTTTATTCTCGAAATGCAAACTACGACCCAAATTTAATACAATTTTAGAACGCTGGTATAATTCAATTAATTGATCTTTTTCAATACGTGCATCTGAAAATCCAATTCCGAATTCTCCCCAACCCGGGCCAACAATTTTGATATTCAAGTCAGCTAAAGCAGGTTTAATACTACGCATAACATCTTTGCGACTACCAAATGCAACACCACAAAACATGACATCAATATTCTTTTCGAGGGTTTCATCAAGAGGTCGATAATGTAATTTTTCACATGCTGCTAATGGCAGAAAATGCACGTGTGGATGTTCGTAAAAATTGGTTCCCCAACGATCGCATGAAAAAATTACATCGAAATCATCAACAACACGGTAATTAGCATCTTGTTCATAAGGATCTTCTGTTGCCCAAAAAATGGTAGTTGCCCCAACAGCTTTAGCCTTTTGGCATACTTCACCAAAATAGGTGCTTTCTGGCAAATAAGAGCCAATCGAGAATACAATTCTTGGTTTAATATAATCAATTGCCGCAGAAGCACCAGCAATATTAGTTGAAATCACATTCCCTTCACCAAAAACGCTTTCCCAACCTGACATAATGGCTTCACGGATTTGAGCATTTGCTTGGGATTCATATCTACCACCGCTGCAAACCAATACTTTGCCACTCATTTTTTCACTTATAACCTTAGTCACAGCAACATCTTTAGGTGTTGCATCAGCATTGGTTACCTTTGTCGTTTTTGTTTTAGTCGCTTCAGTAGCATTCGATACTTTTGCTGGAGCTTTCTTTTTAGTTGTTCTTACTGCCATTTTGCCCATTCCCTATTTATGAGAAGTTACTTGTGTTAAGATTTGTTGAAGATTGTCTCTAAATTGCTGTTCATTACATTCTTTATCAATGCGTGACAATGCGTTATTACGCAGTTTATTCCATAGTTTTTCCTCTTGATAAAGTCTTACAATTTGAGACGCAAAAAATTCTGGATTATAAATTGATGCTGCAAAGATATCCTTGTCATCTGTCCAACCCAATTGACGAACCAATAGTTCAGTAGCCACAATCGGTATACCAAAAGACGCTGCCTCATGTAGCTTATAAGGAATACCCCCTGCAAAACGTGTTGGTGCGATACATACACGATTATCATTATACAAATACGTTAAATCATCTACAGCACCTAATAATTTAACCTGAGGATATTTTGCAAATACCGACATATCAACAGATGGATGAACATATCCAGCAATCGTGAATGTAAATTCTTGATCCATTTTTTTAACAACGATTGGAAAAACTTCACTCAAGAACCATTCTAAACTATCGAAATTTGGTGATAAAGAATCATGCAATGCCCCCACAAATAATAACCCTGTTCGCTCTTCCCAAGTTTTTGGGGTAGGACGAACATCCAGCATATGCCCTAAGATTGATACTTGATCAAACCCTGTTGCTTTTACATAATTGGCATCAATTTCATTCACAGTGACCATCGTTTGACAATGTCTTGCACAGGAAAGCTCGCGCTCAAGGCCAATTTCTAATGTGTCTTCTTCATCTTTTTTAAGACCTAAGATATCTTGGCGTAGCAATGTTCTTGGTGTTGCGATAACTTCTGTATCTAATATTAAACAATCCTGAGGAATATAGCGATTAGCCTCGCCCATCATTGGTAAAATGCGCTGTAAATTGTGAGTACGCCCAATCCAAATTACATCATAATATCCAGCACGTTTAAAAAAGAATTCAGATAGTTCATGAATAGTCCTATTATAGAGAACTTCTACTGTTTCAGGTAAATCAGAGTAAATTTGAAACAGATGAGGATATTGATCATTAATCGGATAAACAGTTACGCTATAGCCCAATTTTGCCATTTGGCGAACAATATCATTCGAGCGCACATATCCTGACCCTAAATTACGTAAGGGAACTCTATCCTCTATAAACAAAATGCGTTTATTCTTCTCTGTTCTTTCTCGAGCTATGACAACATTATCAGAGTGTCTTGGGTGTTGGAAACGTAAAAAATCTGCGTGAGCCTTCATAAACTTCTGATGGTTACGACGCGTCAAACCACTGGAAACAATAGGATCACTCGAAGCATATTCCATATGTTCCACCACAGCATCAGGATGATAAACAACACGGTATCCCGCTTTAATAATCCTGACACACAAATCGGTGTCTTCGAAATATGCTGGATAATAAATCGACGAAAATCCTTCCAATTGCAATAAAATAGATGTTTTAATAGCCATCATTGCTGTAGAGCAATAATCAACATTACGCACAAAATTTGCCTCTGGAATTAAAGGGTCATCCCCCCGCAAATATCCAATCGTCGTCCCGTCTCGCCAAATAATAGAGCCCGCTTCTTGCAAATGACCATCAGGATGAATAATTTTTCCGCCAACAGCGGCTATATCTGTTTTTGATACTAGATGTTTACACAAAATATCGATAGCACCAGGATATAAGTAAATATCATTATTCAAGAAAACTGTAATCGGGGCTTTGACTTGTTCAATTAAGTAATTACAAGCTCTGCCATAACCAAAATTATAAGCAAATCTGGTTAAATGAGCACCAATCAAACAATTTTGTATAAAAATTGTATCGTCAGTTGAATGATTATCCCCAATAAGCAGCTGAATTTTTCCTTTGAAATTCGCACGCAACGAAGCCAGTGCAGTCAATGTCACTGCAAGCTGATTTTTAACCAACATAATGACACTAATATCTGGTTTTCCTTCGTAAGAAAAATCCAATTTTTGATGAGCCACCGTGGGCAACATAAAATGCGCTTTCTTCTGAAAATATTCTCTAGACTGGACAGTTTTATCATTTAACCGATAGTGAGAATCTTCTGGAAGATGATCAATCCACGCTTCCAGACGCTTATCAAAGACCCAATGTCCAAACGCATCTCTGTAAAACCCATTTTCAATATCATCACGAACAGAGCCTGATAGATAATATTTTTTTAAATTCACATCTGGATGAGGGTTTCTGCATTCCAATGAACCGTGTAACAGAAAATGTTCATAACCATTACGAAATTTACTATTTCTGTCAGTTGAAATAACACCCGCTAAATCTGGATATTCTTCCACATAAAATTTTTCAGAAAACCAAGGCAAAGGCTCATATGAAGTTGGCGTTGGGTTCATAAAATAATGTTGTAAAGTACTTGTATATTTACCCCCTTTTATTTCATGTAAAACTTCGGGATATCTATCTAGATACCATCTCGAGTCAAAATATAGTGAAACCGTTGCTCTAAGATCGGTTTTTCCCATATTTAACAAGTAATTACGAAACGGAAAATAAGTCTTTTCTACATTACCAGCTTCATAACAATGACGTTCATAAACCAATGGATCAAAAAAGAGCGATCCTGTTTTACGTAGCGCATCTCCCTTTTTTAAGTAATGATCATAAGCATTCACATATTCGGATGACGCATTAATTTCATATGTAAAATTCGGGTTATGATATAAGTAATATTCAGAAGAAAACAGCCAATGTGGTTGGCATTTTTTGTGGCCTATACGACAATAATGATCAAAACCTGTTTTAAACTTTCCTCTCTTGATGTCTTTCTTTACAAATTCATACTCAAAAAGATACCATTGCTCGTCAAAATATGGATTAGGAGAATGACCTAAAAAAACACCAATTTGTTCGTAATATTCTTTAACGCTCTCAATACCACAGATCTCCATTTTTTGTGGAACATCTGAATAGGTCATTAAGTACCATTCCTCATCAAATTGTGCCCATACTGCACCTTGATAAGCATTTTCATCTGCTAGAATATCACTGATATGCGTATAATATTCAGTGTCGTCCTCTTTTAAGTCTGCCACATCGTGAATATCTGCATGATTTGCTAGCCAATGTACATAAGCATTTGAATATAAACCATTATTAATATCTCGTTTAACTTCTGTTTTAAAAGAATATATATCTAGGTTGATCGGTAATGACGGCTGTAATAATAAACCAATTCCTTTATCAATAAAATGAGCATAACCATTTCTATAGTTTTGCTCTGGCTCTAATTGTTCAAATAAGTCAGCATACTCACTATTGTAGAACTGCTCATCGAACCACAGTAAAGGAGAATAATTTTTTGGATCGTCATTGGTTAAATAGTGATGTAATGGATTAATAAACTCACCATTATCAATTAGTGCCTGCACATCAGGATATTGTTGCAAATACCAGGCTGGATCAAAATACCATGACGTTCTAGTCAAGTTGCTGATCGTATCAATATGCTTTAAATAATGCGTATAAGCACCCAATCCTGATTGTATTGGAGAATTATAATGACCTATAAAAAATTCAGGGGCAAAAAATACACTACCACTGATCCCTTCCCTATCGCCTGCGCGCAAATAATGATCATACCCATTTACAAAACCATTTCTTGCTAGGTTTTCATCCGTTAAATGTGTTAATTTCTGGCGATAATAAGCCTCTGAAAATAACCAATGCGGTGAATATTTTTGATATCCTTGATGACAGTAATGTTCGAAACCAGAAACATACTGATGTTGCTCAATCTGGCTTTTCACTTCGGGGTAAGTTTTTAAATACCATTGCTCATCAAAATAAGGATTGGGGGAATGCCCCTTATGACAACCAAATGAATGATAATATTCTTCAACACTATCAAGATCCAAGGCTTTGATTTCCGAAGTTACGTCACTATATTTGCGAACATACCATTCTTCATCGAAATCTTTCCAAAAAGCTTTATTGGGACTTGGAACAGGACTAGGTTGAGGATCTTTCTTGCGATCCATCTCAGATAATACATTACTGTCCTCATCTTCGTTTAAAGCATCTGATATCTTTGAATATTCTGTAAATTTAATTTTTTCTTTCTGAGGTTCAATCGTCAATAAAGATTTATCTTCATCTACCGTCAAAACTGGAAAATCTTCATCCTCATCAATTATCGGATCTTTTGCTATAGTTGGAATGGAATCCTTACCTAAGGACTGTATCACCTCATCAGTTGCATCACTGTCTTCAACTGATTTTGATACAACCTGAGAAGCAGTTTCATGAACTACTTTTGTTTCTTTTGATAAGGACAATTGAGCCGCAGTGAGGTCTTCAGCCTGGATCTTGGAC
The DNA here is from genome assembly GCF_947179105.1 of Commensalibacter communis. Classification (NCBI taxonomy): domain Bacteria; kingdom Pseudomonadati; phylum Pseudomonadota; class Alphaproteobacteria; order Acetobacterales; family Acetobacteraceae; genus Commensalibacter; species Commensalibacter communis. The sequence goes on along the minus strand of NZ_CAMXCK010000003.1, from coordinate 60,367 downwards.
TTGAATTCATTACAATATTGATCAAACAATACCTGATCTTGTTTTGCAACCCAATATTCAAAAGCATTATGGAACATACGAGAAGATATCGCTTTGATGATATCACCTTGTAATACTAATTGCTCTAACTTAAAATTTTCATTTGGTTTACGTCCCTCTTTATAACCATGAAAAATGAAGTGCATATATCCATTTCTTAAGGGATGACCAACACCAACAGAAGAAGCCACATCATTGTAATATTGACGATAAAATGATTCAGAAAAATCAGCTGAAGGGGAAAAATCTAAAGGCGTTGGGTTTGACAAATAATGATGCAATCCGCACGAATATTCATGACGTTTAATTGAATTTTGAACATCTGGATAAGTGTTTACATACCATTCTTCATCGAAAAACCAAGATAGTCTTATTTTACCAATATTGGAAATCAAGTTTCCTAAGAAATGCTGGTAAGATCCACCTGCTACAGAAATAAGCTCTTGGTTATCTTGCTGCAAGACATAAAGCGAAGGATTAAAAAAGATGCTCCCTGAAAATAGATATAAATCGCCTTCATTTAAATAATGATCGTAACCATTTTTATAACCAGCAAAATGATTGGTTAATTCATTATATTGTTTTTGATAGTAATCTTCTGTAAATAACCAATGAGGCGAATGATCTTTATATCCTTCACGACAATAATGATCAAAACCAGACAAAAATTGATTTAATTGAACGGCTTCAGCAACAATAGGATATGTTTTTAAATACCATTTTTCGTCAAAATATGGATTAGGTGAATGCCCAATCTTTCTGCCTTTTTCTTGATAGTATAAGTAAACATCTCCAGCATAAATATCCTCAATTATCGGGAGAATGGAAGAATAGCGCTGACGATACCATTCATTGTCAAACTTTTCCCATTTCGGAGTTAATATATCTTTTTTTACCATAATATCAATAAACCATACTGTAAAAACAATCTGGTTTATTAAATAATAAACCAGATCAACACCTATTCTATTCAGAAAAAATCAATAAACTATTTGAATTTTTTATTAATTATTTGAACGTTTTTATTCATAATATCCTCAGTCAAAACACTGTCTGCGACGTCCTCAACAGCATTATTCACAATGTTAACAAGAATATTTGTATTGGCAATTTGATATTCATTATGCACAATATTGACTAGATACACATGATAATGCCCATTAAACTGCTTAAAACATCCTTGCTTCAAACGAATATTAGCCACAAAACCATTATTCAAAGGTGCTGATTGAAAGATGTCAGAGGTTTCATGACGCATAGATCTTGATGTGCCTACAATAAAGCAATCTTCTGATTGATCATTTATAAATACAATATACATCCGACCAGCCATCAGATTAGTACGATTAAAGGCCCATCCAGCAATTTTTAAGGTGCTTTTATCTACTGTTGCAACAGCATTTTCACCTTCATCATCTTGAATAAATCCAGTAAAATGTTCGATACAATATTCCAACTCGCCAAAACGTTGAGCAAGAATATTTTTCTCAATAAATGTATCCAACTTGATTCCACGAATTAAACCATCTTTTTCAATAATACGATTGAAATCATCCAAAATAACTTGGTTACTATGAGAAATAGTATCAATCTTCTTAACTTGCCCCTCTTCCACTTCTATTTCATTTGTTGTCAGCTGAAACGCAGCAGAACCGTTAACAATATTAATTAAACCAATTCTGAAACGACCTTCACACCATTTTCCTCTTAAGGCAGCTTGCCCAGAAAAACCGTTACGAATAGGTGCATTTGTAAAACTTTCCGCAACATCCGCACGATTTTCACGTTGACATTCTAAGAAGATCGTCAAATCGCTATCCGCGTGAATCAAAACTGTATATAACGACCCCGCATTTGATAATCCAGGGGAAATAAACCAACCACGGATATGGAACTCATGTGCAGGCTTGAATTTTTTGTTATCATCGATGTTCAGTATATGATAACAAATGTCATCCAAATAATAATTTGCCCCTTGAACCACCGCCCAATCATCAACAATTTGTGGTAATTCAACATGCAAATCATTGCCTGTTGGTGGATCAAAAATATGGCGAGGTGGCGCTTGATCTTTCCATGATGCATGTGGCAAATAATGTAGGCGACCAATATCCCATTTCAAATTGCTGATCCCCAGCTTATCATAAGGAATAACATCCTCATAAACCTTTAATAATTCTTTTGCATAATCAGCGGCAGTTACCCACAATTCTGGGGTAATATTTTCCATTATTTGTTTGCGTAGCATCTCGTCTGATCGGATAAGCTCTAGACGATCAATCACAGTATTCACCGCACCAATCTCAACCTTAAACCCATTAACTCCGTCTTTTACACGATCCCCCAATGCACCAACATCGGTAACAATCGGAATTAATCCGTTTTGCCATGCTTCAGATAGAGAAATACAATAAGTTTCAGGCCATATAGACAAGGTCATTGCTACATCCGCAACTTGTAGTGCTGCAACCTCACCCAACCCATAGGATCCATGTAGTATCACATTATCCTTCTTCATTTCTCTGAGAACATTTTCATAATCTGGTTGCATATAACCAAATATATGAAACTCATAAAGATCAGGATTAGCTGATTGTAAGATTGACAAAATTGTATCAGCACCCTTTGAGCGGATAAAATTCCCAACAGTCGCAACTTTAAGCTTTCGACCATTTAAAGGTTCATATTTCTTCTGTTTTAACGGGATGGTTGTATCAGGTGAAGGAATACCCATAACATAGTTTTTCTTAGTTTCTAATACAGGATAAATCTTCAAGGCCAATTCATAAGAATGTTTTGTTCCATACAAGCAAACATCAACATTCTTCATAATCTTGGATACAAAGGCGCGTCTGGTCTGTTGTACACCAAATTCTAATTTCTCAGAAGTTTTCAAACAAATATCGCAGGCACCAATATTCTTTTTATCAATCTCGCAATAACGTTGTTCGTAATTTAATAAATTATAATGAGAACAGACTGCCAAAAAATCATGATAAGAGAAAATAACCCCAACCCCACATGCTTTTGCAATAATGGGTAAGGATAAAGTATGATGACCTAAATGTTGGATATGAACTACATCAAAACCATATTGATTGATAACACTTGAAAATGCGGTTTCTTCACCAGCATCATTCATTGAATCTAGCCAGCCAACATCAGGCATATCAAAGCGTTCAATCTCTTTACCATTCGCATCGGTCAAGTAACAGGCACCGCGTCGACGTAACCAATAAAAAAATTCAACATCTTTGACTAAGCTGGTTGATAAGATTTGTTGATAAACTTCGATACCACCCCAGACATGCTCATGAACTGTGGAATGAGTAACAAATAAAACACGTAACTTTGCTTGGCGACGAGGTTTTTCAAGTAATATTTCTTGTTGTTGTTTCTTTTTGAAATCTGCTTGAGTAATATTAGCAATTTCTTTTAAACGATCTTTATATAAATGTTTATCTAAAACGGCTTTTTGTGTCTCTGTCGCCAGTTTTTTTCTTAATTCTTTCTCATTTAAAATATTGGCAATCGTTTCGATAACTTCATCTGTATTCCGTGCAATTGAAACACCGTTTAATTCCTTTAGGTATTTCTCATCCATCTCGGAGGGCAACTCTACAACTTGTGCAGTTCCTGCCAGACCTAATTCATATAATCTAGGCCCAGGCGCTGTTGCCTGACCGACATCACCATGACTTGCATAATTGCGGAACATCGTTAATGTTACTTGGCTCGCATTTGCAAAATCAATAAAAGATTCAATACTGACGGGTCTTGGTATAATACGTTTAATTAAATCTTTGGGCAAAGGAGGTAAATACTCGTTACCTGGACATATTAATTTAAAACGCGCTTCTGGAAAAGCGATTAACAAACGACGTAAAACCTCTACACGATTTGGCCACATCGTTCCGGCAAAGAAAATATCGTAATCAAGATCTTGCGTGTTCTTAATGTCTCTATAGTGAATTGATTTGCTGCCAGCAAGTGGCAAATAATAAGCCTCAACTTGATATGAATCAATACAACTTGGATCATTAGTAAATACATAGTCAAAGTTAGACGTTACGTGAACATTAAAATCCAACATAAATGGGTCTTCAAATGCCCAAAATATCATTGTTTTGAAACAAGGTCTTAAACGTTTGATTAATTCGAAATCAGTACGCTGACCATCAATACAAATTAAAACCTCATGTTCGTGCGTAGCTGCGATTGATAATAAATTCATATTATCAGCGACAACAACATTTTCATCTCCCCAAAGCTCTTTTGCTGCCCGCGCAACTGCAAGCGTCAAATAAGAATTTGAATTGTGTGTATAGTTTGTATTGTAAATAACGGCCATGATTAATCTTTATCACCCAGTTGATATTTTAAAATGTAACGGCTATTGAACCAATATAAGTTATGCGCTCAATTATTAATAAACAAATAGATATCTCGATAAATAAAATAGTCAATAGCTACTCACTATTAAATCGACTTAACAGTTTAATTAATTTTATTTAAAAAAAAAGCTAAGTGCCTATTATACACTTAGCTTTTAATTTATTTATTTATTAAATAAATACTACTCTACATCCGTGTCATTTTCATTACGACGACGAATAGCTGCACCAAGAATATCTCCCAAAGATGCTCCGCTATCTGCAGAACCGTAATCAGAGATTGCTTGCTTGTCTTCTTCGACTTCGCGACCTTTGATGGTCAATGTCAAACGACGAGCTGCTTTGTCAACAGTAACGATTTTTGCATCGATACGTTCACCAACAGAGAAACGTTCTGGACGTTGTTCAGCTTTATCACGAGAAAGTTCTGTGCGGCGGATAAAACCAACAAGAACATCATTCACACTGACGTCAACACCATTTGCTTGAATGCCTGTAACAACGCAAGTCACAACACTACCTTTGGTAACACTTGCTAGTGCATCAGCAGCAGGATCAGCTTGAAGTTGTTTAATTCCTAATGAAATACGTTCTTTTTCAACGTCAACATCAAGAACTTTAGCTTTTACAACATCGCCTTTTTTATAATTGGCCATTGCTGCTTCGCCAGCTTCATCCCAAGATAGGTCTGACATGTGAACCATACCATCGATATCTGCAGATAAGCCAATGAATAAACCGAATTCTGTAATATTACGGATTTCGCCTTCGATTTCAGAACCAACTTTATGCGTTTCAGCAAATTGTTCCCAAGGATTAGGTTGAACTTGTTTCAAGCCCAATGAAATACGACGTTTTGAGCTGTCAACATCCAATACGACCACGTCAACTTCTTGAGAAGTAGAAACGATTTTACCAGGATGTACGTTTTTCTTTGTCCATGACATTTCAGAAATGTGAACAAGACCTTCAACGCCAGCTTCTAACTCAACAAATGCACCGTAATCGGTGATGTTGGTAACGCGACCTGTAAAGCGTGAACCAGAAGGATATTTGCTTGCAACATTTTCCCAAGGATCAGCTTCAAGTTGTTTCATACCCAATGAAATACGATGTGTTTCAGAGTTAAAGCGGATCACTTGAACACGAACAGGTTGACCGATTTGCAATGCTTCTGAAGGATGGTTAACACGTTTCCAAGCAATGTCGGTTACATGCAACAGACCATCAACCCCACCAAGATCAACGAATGCACCGTAATCGGTAATGTTTTTAACAACACCGTCAAGGATCATGCCTTCTGCAAGACCTTGAATTAATTCGCTGCGTTGCTCTGCACGTGTTTCTTCAAGAACTGCACGACGAGAAACAACGATATTTCCACGAGCACGATCCATTTTCAAGATTTGGAAAGGCTGAGCAACACCAATCATAGGGTTAATATCGCGTACTGGACGAATATCAACTTGAGATCCAGGTAAGAACGCCATTGCCCCACCTAAATCAACAGTGAAACCACCTTTAACACGACCAAAAATTGTTCCGTTAATACGTTGATTGCTTTCGAATGCTTTTTCAAGAGCAGACCAAGCTTCTTCACGACGCGCTTTTTCGCGTGAAAGTAGAATTAAACCGTCACGGTCTTCGTAACGTTCAATATATAATTCAACCATATCGCCAGGCTTAATTTCTGGCTTTGCACCAACTGGTGCGAATTCTTTTAAAGGAACACGTCCTTCACTTTTTAAACCAACGTCGACAATTGCATAATCATCGGTTAAACGGACGATTCTTCCTGTTACAACGGAACCTTCGAACCCAATATCTTGACCTAAGCTTTCTTCAAGAAGGGTTGCGAAATCTTCACCAGCAAAATGGTCTTGGTGATTTTGTGTGGCTTCAGCCATGTGCTACCTGTAATCCTAGTCATCATTCCAAGGAAATAAACCCTTGTTTATATAGACTTTAATATTTGCGCGCCTTTATTTTATCAATATAAAATAAATATACGACTTTTTTTCGAGCAACCTCAAAAAACAAATTATTGAAAAAAATAATATTCTAAAAATATTAAGCGCAACCATATAGGAATTATATAGGCAATTCAATCATTTCTTATAAAAAAATAAAAAAAATTGTGATGTTTTTTCTTCCTAATATTTCTTAAAATAAACAATATATTAAAACAATCAGCACGGTTAAAAATGAAGCTCTTTAAATATACAATCTTACTCTATATCATCAATATTTGTATCTCTCCAAAATTACTAGCTGATGAGTCATCATTACCCAATAAAACAGCTAAAGAATATAATACTCTTGGAGAAAACTATCTCAAAGGACAAGGCGTCCATATAAACTATATTAAAGCCGCTGAGTATTTCACTAAAGCAGCCGACCAAGGCGATGCAAACGCTCAGTTTAATCTTGGAATGATGTATTTTAATGGAGATGGCGTTCTCTTCAACTATAAAAAATCGGCAGAATATTTGACCAAAGCTGCAAATCAAGGAAACATAGATGCCAAACAACTAAAAGACATTCCTAAAAGCACCGTCAGTAATAATCAAGAAATATATGAACTAAGCTGTCCCAATAATTCTCAACATACCATGCAAGATATGGCAGATTGTGTACATACAATGACAAAGCAATTAGATGTTGTAACAAACAAGTATATAATTACAATCAAATCACATATTCAACGTCAATATGATAATGACCCTAAACTATCAAAAGAAACCTTAGCCTCATTTGAACAAGAAAATAAATCTTGGAAAAAACTTATTCAAGAAGCATCAAGTGCTACATATAGCTACAATGAAAAAGGTTCCATGAGAGGTGTTGTAGCTAATGCAAGGGCATTAGAGCTTATGGAATATCGTATCCACAACCAGTGGCGCAACTGGCTTGTCTTTACAGATACAGTTAGTGAATATGATCCACCAGAACCTATTTTTAAAAATACGCATTAAAATGATGATGCTATTAAACAAAAGTCTATTTGTTTTTATAAATTGTAAGGTTTAGAAAACGAAAATAATCTTCTGAACCCTACAATTTAACTTTTAACCAACTTTACCGTCGTATAATACCTAAAGCCTTTACAAGAACCTCATTCGCACTTAAATGATCCGTATCAATAATATGTGCATCTTCGGCTGGGCGTAATGGCGCAACTGCACGCGAGGCATCTGCTTCGTCACGTTGCATTAATTCAAGTTCAATTTGTTTAATCTGTTCTGCTTTGGCAGGATCGTTTGGGTTTGTTGTATATTGCAACCAACGACGTTCTGCGCGGACTTTGGCTGAAGCCGTTACAAATAGTTTCACATCAGCATTCGGAAAAATTACCGTCCCAATATCACGCCCATCCATTACCACGCCTTGTTGTGTGGCAAAATGACGTTGCATATCAAGCAATGCAGCCCTCACCTTTGGCTGAGCAGCGACTTGGCTGGCAACTTTGTCAATTTCAGGCGTGCGCAAATCATCGCGCAGCCAGTCTTTTTGAGTTAACTCTTCTGCAATTTGGACTACGCCATCACTATCAACAGACAGACCTACATCAAGCATTTTTCTGCCAACAGCGCGATATAATAACCCAGTGTCCAAATAAGGCAGAGATAATTTATCAGCCAATGCTTTGGCTAAGGTTCCCTTACCTACACCTGAATAGCCATCAATCGCGATAATTAGATTTTTACTCATAGATCGAACTTTGCCCCCAACGCATTCATTAATGGGAAATAATTTGGAAAGCTGGTACGAATAAAAGTTACATCATCAACTTTTACGCCCTTTTGAGCAACCAATCCCAAAATAGAAGCACTCATCGCCAAACGATGATCCATATGTGTTTCTACCTCTCCACCCCCAGAAATATTGCCTGCCGTGCCATGAATGATAAGATCATCACCTTCAACATCGACTTGCACACCATTGCTACGCAGCATCTCGACAATACTGGTAAAACGATCGCTTTCTTTGACTCTTAATTCTTCCAATCCTCTGAAACGCGTCACACCCGTTGCATAAGCAGCAGCAATAGATAAAATTGGATACTCATCAATCATAGAAGGCGCATGCGCTGCTGGAACGTCAACTGCTTTTAAAGCGCCTGCTTTAATCATCAAATCACCAACAGGCTCTCCGCCTTCAACCCGTTCATTCAGTATTTGCAAATCTGCACCCATCCATTTTAATACGTCAAAAGCACCTGTGCGCAATGGGTTTAACCCTACATTTTCAATGCAAACCTCTGATCCTTTAATCATCGCCGCCGCAACCAACATAAACGTTGCAGAGGAAGGATCTCCTGGAACGTTAATATCTTTGCCTTGTAAGGTTACTGGTCCTTTAAGACTTATTTTTTTGCCACCTTCTGGCAAGTCTTTAACGTAAACCTCTACCCCGAAATGACGTAGCATATTTTCTGTATGATCGCGTGTTGCAACGGGTTCCTCGACACATGTCACACCATGAGCATTCAATCCTGCCAATAAAATAGACGATTTCACTTGCGCAGAAGCAACGGGCAAACGATAGGTCACGGGCTTTGCATTCGCGGTTCCTATTATTGCCATCGGCAATTTACCACCTTCACGCGTTGCAAATTGTGCGCCCGTTTCTGACAAAGGAACCGTCACACGCTTCATCGGTCTTTTACGCAGGCTGCCATCGCCCGTCATGATACTTAAAAAACCGTGACTCGCCAAAATGCCACTAAGCAATCGCGCCGAAGTCCCAGAATTGCCCATATCCAACACATTTTCTGGTTCTGTTAATTGACCAATACCTTTGCCAACAACATGCCATTCTCCTTCAGCAATTCGTTTGGGTTGGGCACCCAGCGCTTGCATGGCTGCAGCTGTTTGCATCACATCCTCGCCCTCTAACAGACCCGTGATATGACTTTCCCCTGTTGCGAGGGCTGCAAACATCAATGCGCGATGGCTGATGGATTTATCGCCTGGGACATTCATTTTCCCTTTTAACGATGTTTGCAAAAAAGAAACAGTAAGCGGTTTTATTACAGAAGAATTGGTCATATCTTTACTTTCTAAAATAAATTATTGCTAAATAATTCACTACGGGTCATAAAACTTTTATCAGAAATATTGAAATTGTCATTTTAAAGTTTGACATAAACCCTATAAACTGGCATGTCGCCTATGTATATTTTATTGGTTAGAGGTAGAATAAATCAATGGTTAAATTAGAGTTGGGTATTAAACGAGTATGTTGTTCATGTGGAACTCGTTTTTATGACCTTAACAAAATGCCACCTGTATGTCCTAAATGCAGCACAGAACAACCGGTCGAGTTACCTCGTGGTCGCCCACCCGAAGATGATAACGATGCACTAAATGACAAAGACCTGGATACTGTAATCGATGCGGATGATTTAGATACAGATGGCACCGATGTCGATGATGTGATCGAGGATACTTCTGATCTAGAAGACGATGTAGACACCATTGGATCTGAAATTGAAGTCATCAAAGATGATGGCAGAGACGACGATTCTTAATCGATTTAAAAAAAATATTTTTTTATGAGGCTTTGAAATTTCAAAGCCTTTTTTTATCACGCACAATTGTTAATTGTTTTCCGCTCCATCTATTGTAATCTTATTACACAGATCATCTGATTATTTTGTAACGTTGCAATTAAAAGAAATAACACGTTGATAGAGAACGGAAAAATCGCAAAATATAATTAATTTAAGATTTGTACAGAAAAACGTCATGTGTTATGAATTCTCAATTCACTGCAATAAAGCTCGATGTTATTCCATCGGCTTATATTATTCTAAAATGAAATATTTAATCTATGTCTGATTAAAATAAGTTCACTAAATTGCTGATGAGACCATTTCAACATTCCAACGCTCAATTTCCACTCCAACCCCTTGAGCCTCAGAAATGATATCTAGCTTTTCAAGCGTGACACGCGCCACATGGATACGTTTATCTTCTAAAATCGTTTCAATAATTGTTTCTGCCAAAGTCTCAACTAAATGAAAATGGGTATGGCTAACAATTGTCTTAACTTGATTGGTGATATCTTCATAAGATACTGTCCGAGCAAGATCATCGATACCAATTCCTTTATCCTCGATAACCCCCACAGAAATATTTATTTGCAACCGTTGGGTTGTTTCTTGTTCAAAATCGTAAACGCCAATTCGGGCTTGTAAAATCAAATTCTTGATAAAAATACGTCTTAACGGTGGTCTATTCGACCATGCAGGGAAAAAGCTCATTTTTAAATTCTATTACTCATCATTATATGTCCCCACTGCAGGGGACCATTGTAAATGCTGTCCACCATCCAAGGCCAACATTTGCCCAGTAACAGATGGTAAACAAAGTAACCCTAATACCGCTCTTGCGACTTCTTGTGAAGTCGTTCCTTGTCCCAAAGGTGTCGATTTACATTGACGATCGAATTGTTCATCGCTTTGAAGTTTATGCGCCATGGCTGGACCAGGACCAATCGCATTCACACGTATCGATTTTGGCGCCAACGCCAAGGCCATGGTTTGCGTCAAGGTCCACAACGCTGCTTTGGAAACCGTATAACTTACAAAATGAGGCGTTAAAGACCAAACACGTTGATCTAACATATTAATCACGCACCCTTCGGCACCCGTTGGCAGCGCTTTGGCGAAATCTTGAATAAGTTGAAAAGGCGCCCACAGATTAGGATTTTGATGTTGTTGCCATGTCTCAAGCGTTACACTGTCCCACTCATCGCGGTCAAAAACGCTGGCATTATTAACCAATACGCCAATACGCCCTAGCTGTTGAGTTGCTTGTTCTACTAATGAGGTCACTTCTTCAGGATTGGACAGCTCTGCGGTCAATAAAACAGCAGAACGCCCCAAGGCTCTGATTTCTGTTAGAACTTGATCAGCCTGAGGCGTACGAGTACGTGCATGAACTGCAATATCAAAGCCAACTTTGGCTAGTGTTAAAGCAATCTCGCGACCTAGACGAATAGTTGCACCCGTAATTAACGCGACTCTTGGAATTGTGGTCGGAACCATAAAAAAATCGTTTAACAATAAACCACCACCCATTCTTAACCTCAGTTTGAATAATAAGAAGTGTTATCAGTATACGTATATTTTTATAATTAACCATCTAAAATTTTTAATTTATTATTTCAAAAATGATAATGATTGACTTGGATAGATGAATATTAATTATTCGTATTTTATTATTTCTTTAGAACAATTAACATTAACAATGGTTTCACTGGTTAATGGCTATCTTTTCTGACATTTCATGATCTTGGGCAATATAGGGACCCCCTGCAAGAACATGAATAACAATTACAGAAGATTCTTCACCGCCATGATTAGCTAGGTTTAATACCGCGTTACCATTTGTCCAGCGATGTGGCCCCTGCTCTTTCACATCCCATCCTTGCAAACGTGGATATTCTATATGATCTTCAATAGGATATATTGTGCTATTCGTTAATAATGTTATATTTCCTACCAAGACTCCTAAATGACGACGATCATCTACAAATGGTCCAATAATGTGGCTGGGCTTACTCGTTCTTGAGACCAATCGAACACTTGATGTGTTCCCGGGAATAACAAAAGAAAAACGACCTTTTGATTCATGTGCTTTATGAATAACTTCACCATTATTAGTCACAAGATGCAATCCCGCATCTTGCGTGACAGGAAGCTCAATAGATTTAGATTGTAAACCAAGGGATGCTGCACGTCCTACGAGTTGCTGATAAATTGGCTCGACAATTTCACGGGTAACAACCAATGGATATGCTGAATCGATATTCCATTGTTTGGCTTTGGGATAAAGAGGAATAACGTTACTGTTGTCTCGGAAACTGGATCTATTACCAGTATCCAAATAACTTTCCGTTTGCATCCCATCAGCCGTAATGACAGAGTGATCTTCCGTTTCAATATGGTAATAAGTATATTCAGTAAAAGAAACATCATAAAAAATTGAACTATTATTGACTAGCATACGTGCAGGAATAAACTGATCGTTTAAAAATAAGCAATGTTCGGCAGTAATCAAAAGATCTTTAAAGGAAACGCCATCCGAAATTGCATCTTTTAAAATCCTAACTGGATAACCAGCCTGATCTTCAGATAGTTGCTTACGAACGATAACTTTTTTATGACCTACCCATGTGATAAGACTATTTTTTACACCGTCCATACTGTATGAAACAACCTTGTCACCAATTTGTAAGTTTTCAACAGCAACTGCACCATTTGGTGTATCAATTAATGTCCCCCCTAAGAAACAAACATCACTATTTGAATGGTTTGAAACGGCAGCACCATTATATTGATACACATCAATTATAGCACCGGTTCCTGTTCCAACATAGCTATCCTGAAAGCTTGCACCTTGATATAAATATATATTGCCTTTACCATCGCCCAGATGAAAGGTTGCTGGCGTACCACTGGGCGTATTGGTTAAATTATATTTCCCATAAGAACTACCTGGTTCATAGAAATAATCATTTTCAGTTACACTACCATTATAAATGTAAGTTATTTGAGAAATATATGTATTATTTCGAGAAATGCCCGTCGTCGTATTAGAACCATTCTGCAAATAACCATTCGCCACGAAAGAATTTTGTATTGTTCCATTATTATAAATAGTAGGAGTAGTTGTGCCAGTCATCGTAATACCATCTACCACTGCACCGCTATTAATTGTCATCCCTCTAATATTGATTAAATTAATTGGGCCTTCAATATTATTCAATGTTCCATTGGAATAAACTGTTTTACCATCAACAAGGCTTGCTGTCCAAGTTCCCCCAACATAAGAAGGATAATCATTCGTTAATGTAAATTGATTATTACTATAGTCAGCATGTGGCTCTTGTGAAATATTTTCTGAGCCATATTCAGAGCTATGATTAACACGAAATGATAACGTTCCCGTTTTTGAAGCATTGGCATTATTTGCAGTAAGATTAGGAGCGCTAAAATTTAAAACTTTAACATTTGCTGCAGTTCTAATGCTTCCATTTTTACTAGAAGTCGTAAAACTTGTGGACGTTCCTGCAGGGAGCTGCGGTAAATTTAATGTACCACTCGAAGTTCCTGCATTCCCTGGATTATAGAATGTATCATTTAAAGATGCCGATCCAGAGTTAAATGTTATTGCTTCGCCCACGTAGTTATTGGAAGAAGACGTTCCCCCGTTAGCAACGGTAATAGCCCCATTAAATATATCAGAATTTTCAATCGTACCGCCAGATTGAACCGTTATTTTAGGTGATGAATTACTTGAATTTCCAACAATTACAGCATAGTCGACAACTGCACCAGATGTTATTGTCAAGTTAGCACCAACTAAATTTACAGGTCCTTCTATGGTTTGTGAACCATCCGAACTGACATACACCGTTTTACCATCCTTTAATTGGGCTGTCCATGTCCCCCCAATTAAACAAGGATACTCATTTGTGATGGTTACATTACTAAAATTGGTGTCTTTATTGATATTATTTGACATCTAGCATTACCTTTATTTTTAATATTCGTTTTGATATCGAATAAAATTTAAAGCTAATAACTGATATGTAAGTATAATTTTAGATTTCAATAAATTATGTATATTTTATACTTAATTTTCAAATTTATGTGATTTATGTAACAGTAATCGTTAATAAACCATTAAAAAGATTAATAAAAATTAATAAACAAGCCATTATTTTGATGCTGGTGCTGTTGCTTGACGCAAATAGTTTCGATCCGCATCAAGGTCACGACCAACAGGAAAAAACCACATGCCAACCATAACAAAAATGAATAATAATCCGATGGCTGATACGTAAATTAATTTTTGCACTTCGTTTTTCCCCGTTTGGTTAAATCGTTATTTAGTTTGATAAGGAGCCAACATTTGCATCATTTCAGTCCATTCACGTTTTGTTAAACCGCTATTATCCTGCTCAACAGTTTCACCATTTAACATTTTACCTAACACTTGCATCATAGAAGCTGAAAAAGTCACCGCACCACGGCGATAATCTTCAAAGGCTTCACAAGCAATTGGAACCCATGCTTGCAAGGTTTTTAACATGGCTTCGGCATAAACTCTGATCTCATATTGAGCATGTGGATCAATACGTAATTGTAAAAAGTGAAATAAGTTATGTAGGTTAATCTTCCAATACCATTGACTATAACTATTTAATGTTAAATTCATTCTGGCAAGTTCACGTGCCAACCCATACCCATCTTCTTCAGCTGGTTTCAACATAGTTTCATAATTATCATAACATTGTTGTGCATCTTGTTTTAATAAATGAATAACCGCTGCTGCTTGCTCAGAGGATAAAACATCCCCTCTTCCTTGATTATTAATTTTACTTTGTGCTGCCAATACTTCTGGCTCTGGAATATAAAACTCACGATCCATAATAGAATAGCGTGCTGAATATTCATTTACACTGGCAGTACGATGACGGATCCATTGACGTGCAACAAAAATGGGTAAACGGATGTGATACTTAATCTCACACATTTCAAATGGTGTTGTGTGGTGATGGCGCATTAGATATCGAATTAGTCCACGATCTTCGGAAACTTTCTTCGTCCCTACACCATAAGAAACGCGCGCAGCTTGAACAATAGAAGAATCGTCCCCCATATAATCCACCACACGAACAAACCCATGATCTAGGACTGGCAAAGCCTTAAATAACATAGCCTCCAACCCTGGCGAAACAGGTCGTTTGGTTGGAATTTGAAGATTGGATTGAGAGTCTATTTCTGCTTGTTGTTCTGCTGTAAGAGGCATGGTAATCCCACTCTGA
This sequence comes from Commensalibacter communis, assembly GCF_947179105.1. Classification (NCBI taxonomy): domain Bacteria; kingdom Pseudomonadati; phylum Pseudomonadota; class Alphaproteobacteria; order Acetobacterales; family Acetobacteraceae; genus Commensalibacter; species Commensalibacter communis. The sequence continues at coordinate 45,092 of NZ_CAMXCK010000003.1, read as the reverse complement.
TGAAATAATAAATATGCAAAAAGTGCATTTCTTTATAAACCACAAACACAGCGCTGAACACCCACACGGCAACTAATTTTTGGGGATCGCTGTTATCGTCATATTATTCTGATTGATTAATTTAAAGAAATCCAGAAAATTCATATTCAATAAACTGTTAACGCGCTCTGGCGTTTCAAAAACAATTGATAGCTGCATCATATGATTACGATGCTGTAGAATATCAGCAAGCGCTGTATAAAGCTGCCGATCAAGTTCAAAATCTTTCCCTTTAGAAAACTCTATAAATTTATTAAGTGTATCCGTATAAACTTGTTTCTCCGTTTGTTGTGTATTATGAGCGAGAATTAAAAAAATTCTATTTTTTAACCCAGCATCATATAGGGATAAATTCATTGCTTTTAATAAAACGCTATCTGACCAATTAAGAATATAAGGATCGAACACTTTTTGATCCACATAAAAACGACTTTGTAAGTATAACCCCATAAAATCATACCCGAAATAATTCATTTTATGCAAAGAAAATAACGAATCTTTGAGATAATACGTAAAATTAGAATGAAACGCTCCGTTAATACGAGTATATCCTAATCTTTTCAGATATTCTGCAAACAAACTATAAGAAGAGATCAAATCATAATCGAATTTGTCTGCTAAAATCTCACCATCCCACACTGTTTCTTGACGGGCGAGATGGATATTTAACTGTCCGATTGACAATCGTTTTTGATGTGAACGATACCCCACCACGCCATACGCTTTAAAAAAGAAGTCTGTGTTAGTTAAAAAAGAAGCAATCGTTTCTATTTCATTAAATTTACGCTCATTAGACATTTCTAAAATAAATTGATCGAAATGCAAAGCATCCAAAGATGCAGATCGACCCGTTTTATTGATAGGGGCAACATCAACATTATAAAATAAATATGGGCGTTTTTTGGCTGAACCTTGTCTGGTAATCTGCCAACTCCCTAAGCGTAAATTTCCCCATTCTGAGTTAAAATAAGCCCCTTTTATATTTCCTTGTTCAAAAGAAATATTGCGAATAACAGCCCAAGACAAACCTGTTTTTAGGTCAGATTGTGCAAAAGCTGGAATGTTTAGATTATCAAACGCCAATGAAGCAATAGATGCTGATAATGATGGCGAATTGATTTGAAGATCTTTAATGTTTAAATTACTAACACTGTGCGTATCTTTTGGGACTGCTGATATTTTCCTCATTGTAACTTTTATATTTTGAGGAAATGTCAGCTTAACATTGGTAATTACAACCGATTGCGTAAACCAATTAATATGTGCTTCTGAATAAGAATACTGCCCATTTGCACCAACAAGCTGTCGCAGCCTGCTTTGCACATGCATCAATGCGCTTTGTGCGTGTGTATGAGCCACTTGGTAAATTTTGATCCCTACCCATATAAAGAGCGAGCATATCACCAATATTAATAATAATTTCTTTTTCATGCTGCTGGTAAAATTCACAATGTTAATAAAACCGTGTTATGATCTAATTCAATTTATCTATAAAGCATAATTGAGAAACAAAGAAACAAAATTATCAACTCTGTTCATCGTTTTTTCGAAGTTTGATCAATTCAGCATTCGCACTTAATAAAATTAAGCCATGGAATAATTTCCATGACTTAGTGCAGAATATTAGTGTTTTATGGGAACGGCTTGGATTTTAATATTTAATAAATTAAACTGCTCTTCTGAGCTTTTATCATCAAGAACCGCTCCTGAGATAGGTGAAGTTGGCATGGATGATAATTTAATTTTTGTTACTTGTGGATTTTGAAGAAAAGCCTTAAGCGTTTTCACTAAATCTTCTGTAAATGATGCAGGAATATCTTTATCCTTTTGAGCCACCTCTTTCACAGATGCAATAATTGATTCTTTCACTTCTGCTTCAGTTGTGCCTTGTTCTTGACTAGCAGATTTTAATAGTCTCTCGACAACACCATTATTTTGCATAACGACACTTAGTTCTTTTAATTTCACCTCTGGGTTTGTTAAAATGGTCTCTGGCGAATCATAAGAGATGGATAGCGGAGCATTTGCTTGGAGTGTTGCGCTAATTGCTCCAATATCTTTAAATGTTAACTCTTTTAGTGATACAGACAAGAAATTTGTACTCATTTGATATTGCATCGTTAAGCGACCAGAAACAGAAACTTGACGATATCCCATCTGTTTCAATGCATTTAATAAATCACTACCACTGACATCAGGAACAGAAAATTCTAACCCATCCAGTGCATAAGTTTCACTAGAGTTTCCTTCTTTCGTCATGTCTGACTTGGTCGTCAGTGTTCCTAGTGAAATAAACTCTTTACCAAAAGAGATTTTGAGGCCAGAAACACTGCCTGTATTTACAATTCCACCAACCTTTTTGGCATAGTCTTGCAATATATTCGTATAATTTTTGCCAAAATTATCAAGATTATTTAAATCAATTGATTCCAACATACCTATAAATGTCGCTGCATCTACCCCAGAGCTTTCAAAAGATGCAAGCGATACGACTATTTTACTAAAATAAGGAATGACAACAGAAAAATCTTTCAAAGATTGGCTGGTTTTACGATCCACGCCATAGTCTTTCATTTGATAATGCGCTAATTTAAACGCAGACTTGTATTCCTCCACAATCACCTTATCAATACTTAACAAACTAAATTGCATTTTGGATAGCAATTGAAATATCTCTTTGGCTTTGTCGTTTATGGATTTACGATCGTTCTCATTAGCAACAAACTCTGATTGAATTTTTAACATATTTGCCAGATTGATTTGATCAATCTTAAAAGACCCAATTGATAAATTTTGTCTGGAATCTTTAACCGTTAAATTTTGCAGCAAGATATCTGTCTTTTTATCCAGTCCATAATCTTTGGTATGATAATGTGCTATTTGAAATGCAGGACCATATTTATCCTTAAATTGCAAATCTTCGATATTTAACAAACCAAACTGCATCATTGATAAATTCTGAAGCAAGCCTTTGTTGAGCGCCTCTGATGATCTGTAATTTTTCCTATCTGCAAAAAACGCTTCTTGTCTTTTTGAAATATCCGCTAAATTTACTTGATCGATTTTAAAAGATTTAATTGAAAAATCACTGCGACCTGTTGCAGATAAATTATTCAGAAGCATGTCACTTTTCTGACTCAATCCATAATTTTTAATTTGATATTGAGCCACTTTGATATTGGTGTTGGTATCTGGTTTAAATTCAAGATTCTGAAAATTTAACAATCCAAAACTAATTTTGGAAGGAACAATTTTTTTTATTTTGCCACTTTCAATAACAATCCATCCTGCGTCTGCTTTGGCATTTGCAATCTCAGTATGCTCAACCGTAAAAAGCTGTTCAGTAGCAGTTTCTTTTTCTTTGACAGCTAATTGATCAATCTTTAAATTTTTAATGTCATCATCAGAACCCATAACAGCACTGACTTTGTCAGCGGTGTAGACTTCACCATCTTTGTATTTAATAACAACTTTATCCATAGTTGCTTCTTGTGAAAAAATACCAATATTATGGTTTGCGTAAGTAATTGTTACTCCAGGAAAAGTATTTTTAATCAATTCAATCTTTTGTTGGAATTTCTTTTCTGCTTGTTGAGAAGCATAATAATACCCACCCCCACCAACAACGCCAAGACCAATCACAACAACCGCACCAATAACCGCGACTTTACTCATATCCACCACCAATATTATTCGCTATATTCAAAAAAAGCTGTAGAGATTTGAACTTCTACAGCTTTTAACACGCAAAAAATTTATTCTAACTTATAGAATAAATTATTTCCCTGCTTCTGTTTTAACAATAAGATTCAATTTTTCGATCATTGAAAACGGAGAATTTCCGACAAGCTCCATAGCATTCAATGGTGCTTTAGGATTCATTGCAATGACCATTGATTTCTTAGGATTGTTAATCAAGTCAATAACCGCTTCATCTGCCTGTTTTTGAACGGGCATCGTTGCGTTAGCTTCATCTTGTTTCAGCTCATTAATCATATTTTCTTTGACTTTATCAGCTGGTAAAGATTGTTTTTTTGCCTCTTGATCAATGGCTTTTTCAAGTAAACCTTGATTTTGTAAAATGACTTTTAATGAAATTAATTTGTAATCTGTCATGACGGATTGTGGATTAGCATTTGAAAGTGCTGCTGGACCATTAAATTGCAAATCTGCATTTAGATTACCCATATCTTTAATAGTCATTTCAACAGGGACAAAAGACCATTGTTGTTTTGCCTTATTATAGCTTGCAGAGATTTTACCAAATGCATCCAGTTGGTTATACCCCATTTCTTTAAGTGCAAATAATTGAGGATTATGCGCTGTGTCGATTTTTAAACCAGAAAAAGTTGCTGTGCTTTTTTGATCGCCGTTTTCAGCGATAGAATTTTCAGTGTCAATTTTCGCAAGAGACCAAATCTGACCTTTAGCGTTATATTCTAGACCATCCAAGGTACCCTTTTGAGGTTGGCCTGGTAATACTTGAGGTGTTTTTCCTTGTTCAACAGTTGCAACGATTTTGGCAAAATCCAAACCGTCAATCTGCATATGGTTGACTTTCAGACCTTCTGAATTATCTTTGCTATAGCTTGATTTTATTTCAAACTGTTTCATTGTCTGATCAGATTTACGATCCAAACCATAATTTTTCAATTCATATTGTGCAACGGTAATGGTTTCATGTGCATTAGGCCCAACGGCTTTGATATCTTGAAGGTTTAGTAAATCAAAACTGACCTTTGAAGGATAAAATTTCTTAATTTTACCATCTTCTATAATTACAGCATCTTTGGAAGCAACTGCGTTTTTGATGTCAATATGATTAACATCAATAGTACCACCATCAACCACTGTATGAAATTTATCCAAAGAAACCTCACCCAGCTTATCTTGAGAAACACCACTAGCTACCAATGTGTCGGCGGTATATTCGTGCCCTTTGTCATCCTTGAAAACAACTTTATGCAAAGTAGCAGATTGTGAAAATGGACTGACACTGGAGCTTTCATATTTTAATGAAGATCCAGGTATTGATTTTTCAATTAATGAGATTGTTTTATGTAATTCATCGTTTGCTTTGTTAGAGGCATAATAATAACCACCCCCACCAACAACGCCAAGACCAACAATAACAATACCAATAACCGCAGCTTTACTCATAAAACTATCCCTTCACTAAAACTAAATTACGGTCATTATAAATATAGTTCAACTTTATACAATTCCTCTTTTAAAAAAAAAGAAAATCGTTACTTATAATCTATAGTTTTATTTATTTTATTATCCCCCTTTTTTTATTCTGAAATTTAAGTTATGATCGGCATGTTAATTCGTTAACTATGGTAATAAACGGTATATGGAATAAGCGTAGTGGACCCGGGGGCAGTACCCGGCATCTCCACCAAATTATGGGGATGAAACAGGCTCGACACGCGTAGTAAAGATATATTTTTTACTCGGCATGGTTCCGCCGTTATCGGGCTATATTTTACAAATGCCAACGATAATTTCGAGGCACACGCTGTTGCGGCCTAATAAGCCAATGTAACAAGCGCGGCTGAGGGTGCGCCGGGCAACAGAAGCCCCTCATTATAAATACATGTATTAAATATTTAAAATTCTAAAGAGACTATAACATATGACGCATTCTGATGGTTATGACAATAATGGCTTTGGTGAAAACCCACCCACAAACTTGTTACCTTATCACGAATGGATTGAATCAGCTTATCGCCAAGTAACAATCAATGCATTAAAACATATTGCCAAAAATGGAATGCCTGGTAATCATAGCTTTTACGTAACTTTTCTTACCACTTATTCCGGTGTTTCCATTCCTGCACGATTAAAAGCACAATACCCCGAAGAAATTACAATTGTTTTACAACATCAATTTTGGGATTTAATGATTGATGAACATAAAAACATTATATCAGTGGGTTTATCTTTTGGCGGGGTATCTTCGACACTCATCATCCCATTGGGTGCAATTACTGCTTTTTCTGACCCAGAAGCAAAATTATTATTCACGTTCTCCCCTTTACCTTCACCTGTTTCTGCAATACCGAATGCTTTGACCAATGAACAAACAAAAGCCAATGTCGAAACATTACCCACACCAGACGCTGGTGATACAGAAGAAACCCCAGTTATCAGCCTAGATGCTTTTCGTAAAAAACACGATTAGTGAAGTACTTTATAAGTCACCTTTTTTTATATTGATATTACAATATAAATCTGCATTCATTATATTTCCTTTTAAGACCTCCTACTCTTAGTTTAAGATGTTTTAATTAAATGATCTATTATCTTTTTGAGAATATTCATTAAGATTAATTATTAAGACAACACATAATATAAAGGATCAATATAATGTCTGCACGTATCTTAGTTTTATACTATTCCACATATGGCCATATTGAAACAATGGCATATGCTATTGCCAAAGGGATCGAAGCTACTGGCGCAACAGCTGTCGTCAAACGCGTTCCAGAAACAGTTCCAGAGGAAGCCGCAAAGGCCAATCATTTCAAACTAGATCAAGCTGCTCCGATTGCGTCTCCACAAGAGCTTGCTGAATATGATGGAATCATTGTTGGTACTGGCACACGTTTCGGTCGTATCTCCTCTCAAATGGCAAGCTTCTTGGATCAAACAGGCGGGCTATGGGCTAAAGGCGCACTAATTGGTAAAGTAGGTGGCGTATTCACCAGCACAGGAACACAGCATGCTGGTCAAGAATTGACTTTAATGTCGTTAATAACTAATTTAATGCACTATGGTATGACTATTGCTAGTTTCCCATTCTCTTTTCCTGGTTTAGCAGAAATCAACGAAATTACTGGTGGGACACCTTATGGTGCATCAACGATTGCTGGACCTGATGGATCCCGCGCTGTATCTAAGAATGAACTAGACGGTGCTGAATTCTATGGTAAGCATGTTGCTGAGATTACCAAAAAATTGGCTTCTTAATAAATTGATATAACTTATTTTCTAGGTTTGGAATTAAAAATATATTCTAAACCTAGAATTTGAAAATTAATTATTCATTATTCATTTGTTTATACTGACTACAAGCTAATTCATATTTATTGATACACGCTTGTTTGAAATATTCTTTGGCTTTTACTTTATCTTATGGCAGATCCACACCATCGGAATGTCGCTTCAGACCATATTTATACATATACCCAAGCTCATATTGTGATTCACCATCACCTTTTTTAGCAGCTTTTTCAATAAAAGAATATAGCAACACCAGCTTTTTTAGAGCCAAAATCACCATCTCGAACCGCAGAAGCATATTCTTTTTCCGCCTCTAAATATCCGTGAAAAGCTGATTCTTGTAACCAATGCTCTTCTAATTGTTTATTTTTTTCTACACTAATCCCATAGTGATAAAATTCTGCGAGTTTATATTGTGCTTCTGCCCCATTTTGATTTGCGGCTTTCTCATACCAATCTTTAGCTTTTTTTCTTAGCGGTTCTATTTTCGATTCAATCTCATCCAATTCCGTCATTGCCTTATCTCTCAACTGTGGATTAGCTATATCTGCTGGTTTATAGCGCCCACTGTTCATCAATAATATTCCTTCATCTTTGCATATATCGCCCATTTTTGTTTGAGCATCTACATTATTCTGATTGGCTGCTTTTTCGATAAGAGCCTTTCCTTTTGTCTTATCTTTGGAAACGCCATTACCCATTATAATACAGTAACCCAAGGTTATATTCCGCTGCGATATTCCCTTGTGATGCAGCTTTTTCAAACCAGTCTTTTGCTTTAGTATAATCTTTGTTCTTACCCTTAGAATAAGATAACCCAAGATTTAGCTGCGCATCTACATTCCCTTAAGCCGCTGCTTTTTCAATCAATTCTTTTGCTTTAACCTGATCTTTGGAAACACCCTTCCCTTGTTCATACAACAACCCTAAATGATATTGAGCGGCAACATTACCTTGACCCGCAGATTTCTGAAACCATTCTGCAGCTTTTGGATAATCTTGAGGAACTTTATCCCCATTATAATAAATCATACCAATATTATATTGAGCCTGGGCATCGCCAGTGGCTGCTTTTTGTTCGATTGTTGTTATATCTGTGCTATCTTGTGCAAACCCATCATTTACACCACCAAGCAACCCAACCGTTACAAGCAATACATATTTAAATTTCATTAAATTATCTATCTTTTACAAAAACTTATAAATAAAATTCACTTTTAATAGATAATTATTGAAATAAAAAGCATTTATAACACAATTATTTGTATAACGATAAAATCAGTTGCAACAAATGTAAATAATTACCCCTGTCCAAACCCAGGAGAATAAAAGATGAGTTAATCACAATAACAATCATCACATACGATATAATATCAAGCCAGCTCTTTATCAAAAAAACAAATTCTCTCGCCTTTATCATTTATATAAGATAGCGTAATGGCATCGAACCCATTTCGCTTAACATCCTCCCATGACATGGTTTGTTCGTTAATTAAAATAACATCACCCTTTGTATCAAAATCATATTCCTCTTTTTCTTCTTCATAAGGAATATTATAATATATTTCTAATATGAGTTCAGAGGCTGGCAAATCATATCGTTTCAAGGGTCTGTTTACCAAATGATCTCGATCAAACTCATCACAAAACATGCTGTCATATCCGTGAAATGCACCATCAAATACCAATATTTCTTCATCGGTTGCAGGATCTTTAACAGTTATTTTTTCCGGTGCATCTTTGGTATCCGTTATATAAAGCTGTTTTTCTCCTGGTATTTTATCGGTATTCCCATAATACCAAACCTCTAACTGTTTGTTCCCTTTGCTGGAACATAAAGTCATCGTTGTAACTTCGTCTTTATGTTTATATTCAATTGCAAATTTTTCTAAATATGTTGGAATTGGCATAATGTAATCTCAATGAGTAAATTAAAAGATACTACTTAAATATTCACTTATCATTATAAAATAAAGATAAATCTCGTGCATAAGAGCATGGTACTATAATCTCGAATGCCTTATAATTTTTGATTGAGAAGCCATGATAAAGAAATTTCTTTTAGCCTTAACCGTTCTATTATTACCAATATCAGCCAAAGCACAAATATCTTCAAAGCAAATGTCCGCACAAACAGCACAAAAAGTCATCGATCGATATGCACCTATTGTATGTCAAAAAGGGTTAAGCGGTCTGATTATTGATGTGCAAAAATGTTATAAAAAAACCAATATTAATAGTTCTGACATTGAAATCTGCGTTGCTGGGGATTTAATCCTTGTCATGGCGATTGATGGTCGACAACTCCCTCCTGATCTTGATAAATCTTTTATCAATGAACGTGCTTTTGAGGAACGAATTAAAAAAGTGGCTGACTCTCCTTATTTCTTTGGTGGGCAACCTGCGCAATACGCAACTGATAAAGGCGTTGGATTACTCTATTATATTGGGGATGGCTTGGCACCGTATGTTGATGATAATCATCCATTACAAAGTCTTGCACAACACTGTAAAAAATAAGATCGTTCTTGATTAATTTTTATCATCCGTTATCTATAAGCATAGTGACTTGCCGTCAGATAATAATGGATGATTTAAAATGACAGACCAAACTGCTGATTTTGATTTTGACTTACCAGAACGCTGTATTGCGCATCACCCTACGCGTCCCAAAGATTTGGCAAAATTACTCTATATCCCTGCTCAGCATGGTCCAGAAGATAAAATCATCCGTGACCTACCTTCTTTTTTCCGCAAAGGCGATATCCTTATTGCCAATGATACCAAAGTCATTCATGCAAAACTATCCGCCATGCGAGGGGCAGCACATATAGGAATCACGTTGGATCGTCCAATGGGGGACGGACGCTGGCATGTTTTAATTAAAAACAGCAAAAGATTAAAAGTCGGTGATAAATTAGATTTTCCTGATGGCAAAGTCTATGCAACGGTTGAAGAATTAGAAATTGGTGGCAGTGGTTTTATTCGTTTTAATGTTGAAGGGGATGCGTTTGACGAGTGGTTGCGCGCTATTGGTCAACTTGCCCTACCCCCTTATATTGAACGTCCTACAGGACCAACTGAACAAGATGAGCAGGATTATCACACTATATTTTCTCATCACCCTGGTGCGGTGGCAGCCCCCACCGCAGGATTGCATTTTACAGACGATCTTTTAACACAACTTGATACTATTGGTGTTGAACGATTGACTTTGACGTTGCATGTAGGGGCTGGAACTTTTTTACCTGTGCGTAGTGATAATATTAGTGACCATCACATGCATGCAGAATATGGAATTATTACTCCTGAAGTAGCTGAACAGTTAAATCAAGCCAAAGCTGAAGAGCGTCGTATTATTGCGGTGGGAACAACCTCGTTGCGTTTACTGGAAAGCGCAGTGGATGAGCATGGGATTATGCACCCATTTCACAAAGAAACCTCGATCTTTATTCGTCCAGGTTATCGTTTCAAAGCCGTTGATATGCTGATGACTAATTTTCACTTGCCTAGATCGACATTATTTATGCTGGTCTGTGCATTTGGAGGAATAGAAAAAATGCGGCATGCTTATCAACACGCCATTCAAAGTGGATATCGTTTTTATTCTTATGGCGATGCGTGTTTGATTGAGGGAGAATCTATTTGAAAAAATTATTTTAGGTTCTCAAAATCGAGACAATTTTCTTGTTTTAAATTTCCTCCAACACCTTCTCCCACTCGATAACCCAGTTGTTTCATTTTTTCCACATTTGTAATGATATTGCTTATAAAACTTGGATGTTTTAACCATCTCGAGGCCGCATTGGTATTATCATCGAAATCTAAATTAGCATATGGGTCTGTTTGGAAATTATCAACATATTGTTTTCTCTTTACTGCCATTATACCAACAACGAATATATCCTCTATCACACATTGGTTCATATTATATTTTTCACTATCTTCATCCACTTTTGCATAACATCCTTCAACGATCTGAATGGCTTGCTTTAAATTATTTGCACAAAATGCAGGCTTTAATTCATCTGCGGCAGCTTGGATAACTTGATCTCCACCAGATTGAGCCTGTGCTGTTAATGGGAATAATACCAATGACAAAGCCATAGCAATTTTTTTCATTTTGTTCTCTTTCATATTATTCGATTCATCAAACGATAATGTTTAATGAATTCTATCAGGATCAAAGCAGTTTTCTTTATGTAAAGCAAGAGCAACACCCATCGTATCATTACGAAGTTTTTACACATGATTTCTGATGCTTTATTGTCGTAATGAATATGAATTTCTATATTTCATTAGCCGCAGCTAAACTTTATCTAGATTTAAAAAATCTATATTTTTTAAAGATTAAAAATTTATCCCATATAAATACGAGCTTCATTTCTCTTCTCTAATTGACAATGTTGCTTCCAACAACTTTTCATCGCTTCCTTTTTATGTGTGTTAATTAATAGATTGTATTTGCTCAAACAACCTTACTTTTGCAAGGGCTTTATTCCGAAATTGAGAACGCTCTTTTTGTGCGAACACAGCAATACCCATTGGAATATGAAGCAAATGAACCGCATTTTCTATCTTATTGACATGCTGTGCCTGCGTTAATAACTTGATGGTTACTTATTCTACCTTCATTATGATTGCAATTGGAGTAATAAAATAGTCCTATTATAGTCAACAGCAGTTTTTTTAAGAGTAAATGATGTCTCTGGTCACAACTTATTTAAAAGGCGTTCAAAAACACTTCTCCACAAGAGAAAAAGAACAGTTCTGCTTCGTTCATGGTGCAACACCCGATGATATAGAAGAACTCAAAACAACGTATCCTTTATGCCCTGACAGTGTAATTGAATTTTTAAGTATCGTTGATGGCACTAACGGTCGCATATATAATAAAGATTATGTAGACATAACGGTGCTGGCTGATTTGGAACAATATCCACATTCCTTATTATCTGTCCAAGAAATATTAAAAGAACGCGACTATGATGAGACCACTTTTAAAAGATACATGGACGATACTGTTACAACAGAGGATAGTTTAAAAGATTTTGTTGATATCGATCCTAAAGTCGATGTGAATATTTCCTTAAAGCATGCGTTATGTTTTTCTGTTGGTATCAATGGGTCTGCTTGCTTGTATATTGATTTCAATCCAACCCAAGAAGGTAAGATTGGACAAATTATTTCATACGAACACGATCCAGATCTTCATATTGTCATTGCTGATAATTTTGATGAATATTTGCAGCTTTTAATAAATCAAGATTTTAGTTTTATGACTGAAAAAGATGATGATGAGTAAATTAATAAAAACTATAGATTATTTATGGTGAGGTAGCCTGGCTTTATACTTTTAGTCTGAAATTTAACAATCATTCTTATAGTATAATCAATTCATTTCTATTAAGATTAAATTTCAATCATTGATTATAATTAAAGGCGTATTATGTCATTAGTAACAGATTATTTAAATGGACTAAAAGAACATTTCACCACTGAGGACATAAAAGCTTTTCACAAAGTCCACGGCGCATCACTTGATGATATCGAAAAACTTAAAGCAGCCTATCCTTTATGTCCTGATCGTTTGATCGAATTTTTAAGTATTGTTGATGGCACATATCATCGTGATTATGGCGATGGAGATGCCGTCTGTATTTATATGCTGGGGTCTGGTGTCTATGAATACCCCTATTATTTATTATCTGTGAAAGATATATTACAAGAGCGCAAAGAAGAAGATCGCAGCATTTATGATATATATTTGGATGATGATGAAGAAACTGAAGATGATTTAGAAGAATTCGTAGAAGTTGACCCCAGAATTAATACGCGTGTGCCTTTTAACAAGCATTTATGCTTTTCTCATTGCATGAATAATGGTGGAACCTCTAAATTATATATTGATTTTAATCCAACTCAAGAAGGTAAAGTCGGGCAAATCATTCGATATCTCCATGATCCTGATAGTTATATTGTCATTGCTGATAGTTTTGATGAGTATTTACAAGAAATTATTGATAATAATTTTGAATTTATGATTGAAGAATAAGCATTATTTATTAATAAATTCCATCAATTTTGTTGAGAAAATTAATCATAACTTATCGCTAATTTTCTCAACGATTTTGACCCTAGAACATCAATCACTTAACAAAGGGAAATCCTTTAACAAATTTTGTAAATGAATCGCATCCCACGGCATATGCTCTGTTATCCCTAATCCAACGATATTGGTTTCCAAAACCGTATCTTGCACAACTCTCGCTAATTGCGACAAATTCATTTCACCCTGAGGAAAATGATAAAAAGCACTGGGATCTTTGGTAGGGTCTGCAAATAATAATGATCGAAATAAACTAGCATCCAAGACATCAAGATCAATATGAATAAATAGCTTCGTGATTTTTTCTTCTTTGATCCAACCTAAGATTGCTGAACTGTCATGGGCTAAATCAGCAGGGCTGGCATGACGCATTCCTAATCTTTGAATGACTTCTGTTTCTTGCTCTGTTGTTTTTTGTAAACCGCCAAACATGACTTTCTTTGGGTTCAATTTAACAGGCACTTTGGCAGCAAACACAGGATCGCCTTCGCCTAATAAATTTCCCAAAACCATCGCATGTTCATGATGGAATTCTTTTGGAGTGGTCACATCAGGATGTGCATCCATCCATAAAACCCCCAAATTACCATCATAAAGTTGGTTCAGATAACTGATGGGTGCTTGTTCAACCATACAATCTCCGCCGAAAACAACAATCTTTTCTGGTTTATGGTGTTGTATAATTTTTTCACACTCCTGGAATTGAGCTAACAAAACACTTTGCTCGACAATACCGTTCTCTTTTAAATGAGACGGAGCTTCACAAGGTTTCACTGGAACTTCAACGGTTAGGCTATTGCCTTTCGGTGCCAACCATTCCAATAACTGTGCACCCAATGGATAAGCATGATGATTACCCCCTTGCCATTGTGGCATTAACAGACGTAAGGTTTGATTAGATGACATGATATTCTTCCTTTAACCGCTAAATTTTATTAGCTCCAAGAGCTCGACGAATAAGTTTTTCAAAAATTGGCATTTGTGTATCTAGATCAATATTAGAATCATAAGCCGTCCTTGCGATAAGCCCATCAACCATTGAATAAACCCAGATTGAAACTGTTTCTAAATCTTCTTGAGGATCAACTTGCCCCAATTCGATGGCTTTTTTGAATAAATTGATAAAGGCTTCTCTCATGATTTTATCACTCGCCAAAAAAGCCGAACGAACCGCAGGATTTCGCGTTGCTTGTGCAATGATCTCTGTCCATAATCGATGATCGATTGGATAAGAAACATCGCGAATACATTCCAGTAAAGTTGCGAGTAACGCATCAAAAGAAGGCGCTGTTACCAACGCGTTTTGTAGTTTATTAGTTGCACTCATGTGATCTTCGATAATGATATAAAGGAATAACTCTTCTTTATTCGTGAAATGCACATAGATGCTGCCTTGGCTGATTTTAGCCGCTTTTGAAATATCAGAGATAGAGCATCCCTCATATCCTTTTTCGGCAAAGCATTTAGCCGCACTGACAATCAATTTTTGCCTTGTATCTGCTTTTTTCTCTTGATGATTAACCATAATCTTTTTTAACTTTTACTGAATGAACGATCACTCATTAAATAATAGAATTAAATTTAATTTCGTCAAGTCATTCTTTTAATATTTTTATTAACTACCAATGACCTGTTTATTTTTGCGATGAAGATCGTGAAATATTAATCATCAGTCAACTTCAAAAATTATCATTTTAAATATCCGCTTTATCTTATTGCTATGACATCCTATGAAACATTATTCTTTTCTTTCTTTTCAGCGCATAAATTTATATAAAGACGTTATCCATTCAATTTTATGCAAATCACAGATATGACCGAACCAAAATTTCACTGGACTAAACAAGCACAACATCACAATGCTCGTGCAGGAACTTTACATACTGCACATGGAGACGTGCAAACCCCGACCTTTATGCCTGTTGGCACAGTTGGCACTGTCAAAGCCATGACCATGGATGCTGTGCGCTCGACAGGTGCTGGGATTGTACTGGGGAACACGTATCATTTAATGTTACGCCCAGGCGCCGAATTAGTGCATGAATTGGGGGGGCTGCATAAATTTATGGATTGGTCGGGCCCAATCTTGACTGATTCAGGTGGGTTCCAGGTCATGTCCTTGGGGGACTTGCGTAAATTAGATGAAGACGGTGTGACATTTCGTTCCCATATTGATGGATCGGCACATCGGTTAACGCCTGAAAGCTCTACGGACATTCAGTATCTTTTGGATGCCACCATTACCATGTGCTTTGATGAGTGTCCTGCGCTGCCTGCCACGTATGAAGCTATCGCTAAATCTATGCGCCTGTCGATGCGTTGGGCGGAGCGTTCTCGGAAACAATTTAAAAACCGTCCTGGTTACGCACAATTCGGAATTGTGCAGGGAGGAATTGAACCTGATTTGCGTGCAGAAAGTGTCGAAGCATTAACCAATATCGGCTTTGAAGGCTATGCAATCGGTGGATTGGCGGTCGGTGAACCCCAAGAACAAATGTTCTCTACGCTTGATTTCACAACCCATTTAATGCCAATCGATAAACCCCGTTATTTAATGGGCGTAGGCACCCCTGATGATATGTTAGGTGCCATTGAACGTGGTGTGGATATGTTTGACTGTGTGATGCCAACTCGTGCAGGGCGTACGGGGCGAGCTTATACCAGTCATGGCACTCTGAATATGAAAAATGCGTGTCACATTCATGATCCTAATCCTATTGATCCAGAATGTGATTGCCTTGCTTGTTCGAAACATAGCCGTGCCTATATTCACCATCTGTTCCGCAGCAAAGAAATCCTTGGGGCGATGTTATTGACATGGCATAATATTGCTTATTATCAGCGTTTAATGCGCATTATCCGCCAAGCGATTATAGAGGATAATTTAACCCAAACAGCCGCTATGTTACGGTCGAATTGGACACATCATAATCAACCTAAATTATAAGTGATATGAAATTAATTCTTATCATTATCGAATAATACTTAGTATAATTTATGAATAAAATGTAATATTTTACTTTTGATAGGGAATATCATGGTTTTAAGTCATAAATTATACGTTAAATTATGGTATCTATTGATAACAATCTTTATAATGATAGGAGTTTTGATGATGACTACTAATAGTAACGCACAATCTACCCCTTTGCACGAAGCGGTGCGCAATCATGACGTTAAACAAGTTATGGCGCTTGTTAAAACCGAAGCATTAGAAGCTCGTGATGATCAGGGTAGAACCGCATTAATGATTGCAACCCAGCAAAACCACGCCAAGATTGCAAAAATCTTGATCTATGCTGGTGCCGATGTAAACGCTAAGAATAATATCCAAGATACGCCTTATTTATTAGCTGGTGCACAAGGGTATAATGATATTTTAAAATTGACCTTGGAATATGGTGCGAATATCAAAGACACTAATCGCTTTGGAGGCAATACCATCATCCCCGCAGCAGAAAAAGGTCATCCAGAAACAGTTAAAATATTGTTAAAAGCGGGTGTTGATCCTAATCATATTAATAAGCTAGGTTGGACAGCATTATTAGAAACCATTATTTTAGGTAATGGATCGCCTTTATACACTGAAATTGCCGAGATTTTAATCCAAGGCGGAGCAGACGTAAATATCCCTGATGGCGAAGGTGTCAGCGCATTACACCATGCCAAACAAAAAGGCTATCAAGATATGGTTGACCTTTTGATTAAATCTGGTGCGAAAGAGTAATCTTGCTATCTATACAAAGCGAGCAAAGAGAAAGTAGTATTAACAAAATGATATTTAGTTAGGTTGGTTTTAACTATTGTTTTTCTTTACTTGCTTTTAATATGGGTTGAATAATTTCCCTCTCCATCTCTTTATAAACTTCGGTTTCAGGAGTGATGAGAGGGAGCATTGTATTTCTCATAAATGCTTCTGTCTTGTTTCCGCAGCGAGTTAAGCAAAGTAACTTTTTAAGCTCAGTAAAAATCTCACCCGCCGCGCTTTTTATATCATCTGATGCATTTCCACGATTAATACTATTTTGTAATGCCGTTTTCTTAATTGCTATTACTTGATCTTTTAGATCTTGTTTGTTTTCTTGAACTACCAGTTTTATGATTAATTCATCATCAAATAAGTAACTTTCTATATGACGACGAGAAGTTGTAAAAATTTCCTGTTGCATTAACTCAATAACATCTTTATCGCTATGATCGTCACGATCCACTAAACGAATAACTTTACTTTTTTGATCTAGGACCGACGAAAGCATTTTGAATTCTTTCGTTTCCTGTAAAAGATCATTACTTGACCCACCTGAAATAAAGGTAATATTCGGATAATTTTCTTGAAAAACATTCGTATAAATATCTGCATCAAAATTAAAGCGTTTCTTACTTTCAAGATTTCCTTCGCACAATATAATAATCTCTGGAGCTAGCTTTTCTTCCAGTCCATCCAAAGCAACCGACATAAATTTTTGCCATACGATACGATTAATTGGAGATGGCGTTATCGTAACTGGCTGATCAAAATTATGCCCATCAAAATCAAGAAATACGACACTGCCTGGATGTTTGAGAGAAAGCTCTTTTGCTTTTGTCATTACGCCTAATGAATGCGTTGTGATCCATAATTGAGAGTTATCTGAAAATAAATTATACATTTCCTCTATAAGTTTACCTTGAAGACTTGTATGGATATGAATCTCTGGTTCATCAATAAAAAGTGGTGACCATTTATATACGTCACTATTCACAATAATATCCAAGAGCAAATCAATGACAATTCTTTCTCCAGAAGAAAACTCTTTATAATATTGATACTTACCTTCTCTTTGTGCAAAGATAGTATGCTTACCTGCAAGAGGGTAATTAAAATGTATAGTAATATCTTTAAATATACTATTTACAGACTTGTTAATTTGATGAAAGAATTTATCCCTCACCTCTTGAATTGTTTGGCTACCTTTAGCACCGTATAAAACCTCATTTAGAACATTTAACATTAAGCGTTGATAGTTTGTTGATACTTTCTTATCATCGTATATTAATGTATTTTTTGTTAAGTTTTCATTGAAAAAATCTCCTATAATATCAGTAACAACTTCAGAATCATTACGATATGCAGTTCTAAAATGTACACCATCAAACCCTAACTGTTCGTCATTATAGCATTCGGCCTCTATATAACAGCGATATAAAATTTTCTGAAAAACATTCACACGTTGATAGAGATTTAATTTTTTAAATTCAGCATTTGTCAAATTAACTTGTTGTTTTTCATAGTCTTCTGTATAATTATAGCGATGATTAAGAGCTTCAAACACAGACGTCTTGCCACATCCATTTTGCCCAACCAAGACAACCATCTTAGCTGTTTCAGGAATGCCTTCGATTTTTAAATCTGTGAAGCGTTTAAAGTTTTGAATATGAACGTTTTTAACTTTCATCATCGGTTCCTGAGCAAAAATATACAGCACTGATTTTCAGTGTAAGTCATTCCTACAGATAAATAAAATATTTCTTTAAAGAAATCATACGCTAATAAAAAAGGCTAGTCATCGATTACAATGACTAGCCTTTTTCAAAGCGAATTAATCAATCAAAACCTTCTTTGATCCATTAATTTTATCAATATCGAAAACATGATCGCATTTTATAGACGATCGCTTTTCAAACCCTACCCAGCAATCTTGGACATGAAATATCCAATCACTTGGTTATTATCAGTCAGCTCTGGATGAAATGAGCATACCAAGATATTGCCTTGTTCAGCCATAACGATTTTATCTTCATAAGTCGCCAAAGTTTTTACCCCTTGTCCAACAGAAGTAATAAAAGGCGCGCGGATAAAGACGGAAGGAATGGCTTTGCCAACATTCTCGATATCTAAATCGACCTCGAAACTATCAACCTGACGACCGAAGCCATTCCGTGTCACGGCAATATCAATCAAGTTCAATGGTTTCAATTTCTCGCCACCATCCGTAATGCCAGAACCGCACAGAATTAATCCTGCGCACGTCCCAAATACTGGATTGCTTTTCGCAAATTCTTGGATTGCTTCATATAAACTGACCTGTTGGATCAAACGACTAATCGCCGTTGATTCACCACCAGGAATAATTAGCCCTTGAACCATAGCCAAATCAGCTGGAGTTTTAACGGCAATTCCTTGTCCGCCCAGTTGATTAATCTGACTGATATGTTCACTGACCGCCCCTTGCAGGGCTAAAACTCCAACTTTCTTCATGGCTCTTATTCGCTTCTATCTTGCATACGGTCAGAGCCACTTAGATTCTTCATTTCAATCCCTTTCATCGGTTCACCTAAACCTTTTGAAAGTTCCACAATCATTTTATAATCTTCGAAATGGGTTGTCGCTTGAACGATTGCACGAGCGAATTTTTCTGGGCTGTTAGATTTGAAAATACCAGAACCAACAAATACACCATCTGCACCCAAAGACATCATCAATGCTGCGTCTGCTGGGGTTGCAATCCCACCTGCTGCAAAATTCACCACTGGTAATTTACCTAAATCTTTGATTTGTTTTAACAGTTCATAAGGCGCACCCATATCTCTGGCAACAACCATTAATTCATCATCAGAAGTTGCAACAACGTCTCTGACTTGAGCTTGCACCATACGCATGTGACGAACGGCTTCCACAATATTTCCTGTACCTGGTTCGCCTTTGGTACGAAGCATAGAAGCACCTTCACCAATACGACGAAGTGCCTCGCCAAGGTCACGACAACCACAAACGAAAGGCACGGTATATTGGCTTTTCAACAAATGGAATTCATCATCGGCTGGGGTTAATACTTCGCTCTCGTCAATATAATCAACGCCCATTGCTTCTAAAATACGAGCCTCAGCAATATGACCAATACGAGCTTTTGCCATCACAGGAATAGTCACGGCTTTCATGACTTCTTCAACAATGGTTGGGTCAGCCATACGTGCAACCCCACCAGCCGCACGAATATCAGAAGGAACACGTTCCAATGCCATAACCGCAACTGCGCCTGCTGCCTCTGCAATTTTTGCTTGTTCAGCATTCACAACATCCATAATCACGCCGCCTTTTTGCATTTGAGCCATGCCGCGTTTTACGGTATCAGAACCAATCTTTTTATTCATTTTTCTCTCCAATAATAGAATTGCCCCTATCATGCAGAAAAAAGAAAGAATTGACAATAACCAATTGGACTGTTTTTAACCCACCCAATTTTTATAATTTTAACTAATCAACAACCAACCCACTATCTTCGGTATAAACTAACTTAAACTTGAATAATTTATTTTGAACATTTTCTTGTAACCTATCCATTGACATTAATGAATGTACAGATCTTCCCCATCCCTGTTCATCATGAAAACGTATTTTTGCAGCATTAGGCCATTGTTGAATAATAAATTTATATTTGCTCATTCTTTGCCCAATAGCACACCGTTCATATCGACACCAAAATAAGAACAATATATTTTCTGTCATCACATGAATTGAATACACTTTATCTGTAGCAATAAAATGTTGATAATGTTGGTCTAATGCTTGGCAATGAAGTTCTTTCAGAAAAGCCAACGGCACTTGTTTTTTAAACGCTGAAACAAGTTTTTCAAATTCAGAGGCATGCCTTAAAACACTTATTGACTCATTGGCTCCTTTTTTCCCTTTTAAACAAATAAGAGAATTAAGTCCAATAGTAGGTGCAACAGTCATCAAAGAATGCGTATGAAAAACAGGAACATAGTGTTCCCCAGCATAAACAGGTTGTAAATAAACCCCTGTTAAAATAGGACCGTTTCTTTTAATAAGATGTAATGTTTTGTAATTTTGATAATTCTTTAACACACTCTTCCAATCGGATGTGATTATCTTTTTTTCTGAAGCCGTTAATCTTTTTAAAAATGCCATAAAATTATTCCTACTTAGAAAATATAGCTAATCCTCTATATCCCAAAAACTAATTTTTTTTGAATATTCTATTTGGAACACTTTTAAAGTATCATCAAAATCTTATGATTATTGAGTATATTCACCTTAATATAGATAATTACTAAAAAATCTATTTTTTCTGCAAATACCACTTGTTATATAAATGTTTATAACTTCATATTTATATAAAAAAAATATGCGAAAAATCATTAATTTACATATTGTTTTGATGATTTAATTTAAACTGAATTTTACCAATGCTATAAGTCATTTTATAGTCGATCTAAATCAATAAATGAACTTACTCAGTCACAATGAAATATTCAGGACTCTATTTATAAAAATTAAAATGAACAATTTAAGAAATATATTTTAATGAGTAAATAATATAATATTAATCACTTACCAAAACATATTTTAAAATGAATAAATTTTATGTAAGCTATTTTGATATAAAATTATTATTAAAATGCTAGGAAATTATTGTTAGCCTAATAACATTCAAGAATTTCTTATATTTTAGATATTATCAACTTAGTGTTAGGAAAAGCTGAGACTATCAGTTTTTCTGCTTGAGTTTACTATGGCTTCTAGTGACATGTCTTTGTCACCTCCTACTCTCGAATACAATTTGGTTTATTTATATCATTGCAAAACTGAACTATTGTTTTACAATCGAACGAAACATTGTCTTCACATGTGCTAATTAATCATTATAAACACTGGTACAAATCACCATGAAGCCAGCAGAACAGGATTCATAAGACTGTTATCATACGGATAAAATTTTGTAGACAAATAGATTGTTACTGAAACTCTGATAATAATCTTTATATTTTATTAAATTTTTAGCATATATTTTAAACATTTCAAAATATATACAATTCTATTGTTTTTCCTAATTCTCTACGACACCTATTGACTGAGAGTATACTCTCAATTCTAGGATGGTAACAGAATCTAGTTTTTACCATTCAAAAGGATCGTCAATGATGGCGCGATATTCACTCAGAAACTTACTTTTTATCAGTCTATTCAGCATATTGTGCCTCTATCCTTTTTTATCCGTCAAAGGTGCAGACATGTCCAATCAAGCCAATAATTTTTATCAAAGCCATGAAGTCACTAGCCAAAAAGTGACTTTTCAAAATCAATATCATATGAATGTTGTTGGTAATTTATTCTTACCTAAAAACCTTGATAAAACCATCAAACATCCTGCCATTATTGTTGGACACCCAATGGGTGCGGTCAAAGAACAAAGTGCCAATTTATATGCGATAAAAATGGCAGAACAAGGATTTGTAACTTTATCCTTAGACCTTTCTTTTTGGGGGGAAAGTGCTGGTACACCACGCAATGCTGTGTCCCCAGATATTTATGCCGAAGATTTCAGTGCCGCCGTTGATTTCCTTGGCAGTGAGCCTTTTGTAAATAAAGATAAAATCGGCGTTATAGGGATTTGTGGCAGCGGTAGTTTTGCGATCAGCGCAGCCAAAATTGATCCTCGCTTAAAAGCTATTGCAACCGTCAGCATGTATGATATGGGGGCTGCTAATCGTCACGGATTAAACCATTCTTTGACTTTGGAGCAAAGAAAGCAAATATTACAACGGACTGCTGACCAACGTTATGTTGAGTTTCAGGGCGGGAAAACTGAATATACCAGTGGAACGCCTGAAAAAATCAATGAGCATTCTAATCCGATTGAAAAGGAATTCTATGATTTTTACAGAACCCCAAGAGGTGAGTTTATTCCCAAAGGTCAGGATCCAGCAACTAATACGCACCCTACCCTGACCAGCAATATCAAATTTATGAATTTCTATCCATTTAATGATATTGAAACCATTTCCCCTCGCCCACTTTTATTCATTACTGGCGATCATGCTCATTCAAAAGAATTCAGTGAAGATGCCTATAATAAAGCTGCAGAACCAAAAGAACTTTATATCGTCCCCAATGCTGGGCATGTCGATTTATATGATCGTGTTGGGTTAATTCCATTTCAAAAATTAACCGATTTTTTTAACCATTATTTGAAATAGAATAAATAATATTACACAGCATCTTAAGAAGATATGATGTTGTGTAAATTCAAGTTACTCTTGAATCCCTAATTGCTTTAACGCTTCAGCTTTGCGTTCTTGTTGTTTTCTTTTTTCTTCATCTTGGCGTTGTTGCTCTGCTTGTTCTTTTTTTCGACGGTCATCAGCTAAAATCTGATTTTTTTCGTCACTCTCTTTGTAAATCTCTATACTGGCAAAATGTCCAGGATAATCAGAAACGCTTTTTACTTTGTCAGCATCAATAACTTGTGTAATAAAATTTACATGAATTTTAGGATCTTTTGTGGATACAAAATTATATTTTTTTGCAGTACCGCCATAATCTCTATATCCTCCATGATTATATTTTATATCTTTTTTACTTATAAAAGTAAGATGCAACATTTGAACAAATTCTTTTTTATCCCAGTTTACCTCGATTGTTTTACCCGCTACATTAGGATCACCACACCCTTCATGATACTGAGACCCATATGGAACATCATGATAATATTGGGCACTATCAAAAAATACCAATACCGCATAATTCCAATTTTTATAAGCTAGTCTCTCATTAATAAATTGGTCGTAAGAAACATCAAGAGTAATAAAATCTTTTATATATCGTACCGCCTCAGTATCCATACGTGTAGATTGATCCCCAATTGGTTGATATACTCTGTCTAATGGGACTATATCTGTAAACAACCCGTCTTTTCCTGACAATTGATTTCCAACGATTTTGATTGCCTTATTAATCACAAGGATTAAATCTTCTTTTTCTGATGGTTGTAATTGATATATATTTTCAAACTGAGACTCTTCAGGATAAAATACCAAGTTAACAATCGCTCTGCCTAAAAAGAAAAGCGCTACTAAAACTGCAATTGCTATACAAATGGCAATAATAATAGACCTTACGATCAGTTCAAAATCAGAATTACTCATTGATTCAATCTTCTTAAAATAATTTATTATTTTAAATTCACGATATTGATTTTACCTATACTATTTTAGTATGATAATCAAATATCATGTGGCATCTTCCTGTATCTTTTACCCAACCTTTATATCAGCAAGTCATCAACTTAATTGAACAGGCAATTATGCATGGACACTTATCGCCAGGGGAACGGTTACCTTCTGAACGAAAAATGAGTATGTTATTACAAGTTAATCGCTCTACGATCATTCATGCTTTGAATGAGCTAGCCGATCGAGGCGTTATTATTCGCAAAATCGGCAGTGGCTCTTTTGTTAATCCAGATAAATGGGGGTTACAAACACACCCGTTGATGAACTGGCAACCTTTAAAGTCGGCTTACACACAATTCCCCAAAGATGATTATGTTTTACAAATCCAACATTTGCGCAAAGAATGCATCGAACAACAAAAGTCAATCCAAGATATGGCAGCGGGGGATCTTTCACCAAATTTACTACCTGATTTGAACTTAACAAATTTACACATCAAAGACCTTTTATCACTGGAACAAGATGATGAGACAGCACTGCTTGGGCTTTATTCTTTCCGTCAAGCAGTGCAAAACCACATGCAACAACGATTAGGATTAAAAGTTGATTTATCTGAAATATTAATCACCACTGGCACACAACAAGCATTATTTTTGATCTCTCAAACCCTATTAAAACCAGGAGATCGCATTGGTGTAGAGGCTCCCTCTTCTTTTTATCGCCTACCAATCTTTCAAGCTGCTGGGTTGCGAATTTGTGCGTTGCCTATGGATGAAAATGGCGCAACTTTACAAGGCTTAAAAGCTTTAGTTCAGAAACATCCAATTAAAATGGTGTTCTTAAATCCTTTGTTCCAAAATCCTACGGGGTCTTGTATGGATCAAAAACGGAAGCAACACATACTAAAATATTGTCACCACTATCAAATCCCACTGATCGAAGATGACGCGTGTAGTATGCTGTCCTTTTCATCGAATATAAATATCACGCCTATCAAGGCCTTTGATACGCATCAACAAGTGATTTATATGGGGTCTTTGTCGAAATATATGGGCAAGAATATTCGTGCAGGTTGGATTATTGCGCCGAAATCTATCATTACTCAACTGGCACATGTTCGCCAGCAAATTGATGGTGGGTTGAGTGTTTTACCTCAATTATTAGCAGAGCATTATTTACGACATCAACTGGATCAACATTGTAGCCATTTGCAACAACAACTTGCTTTAAAAGCAAAGCTATTGGGTGAGTGGTTACAAACCTATCATAGCAATGATCTATCCTTTACCTCACCACAAGGCGGGTTATATTGTTATGCCAAATTTTATGAGGATAAACTTAAAGAGATACCAAAGATTTTACAAAGCTGGTTAACTCAAAAAATCACCATCGCCAAAGGTGAAGAATTCGGTGGAAAAGCTGGAGAAATTCGATTTAATTTCTCACAGTTTTAAGGATGATATAATCGAATCTTATGCTAACGGCATATCTGATTTCTTAATGGTTGGAATTTTAATATCATTGTTCGCCATTCCTTTTTCTCGCATTTTATCAATCCAGCATTTCTTTAGATTCAATTCAGCTCTTGGGTCTGCTTTTGGACCTAAATATATTCTCTCTAAATAGTTTTGAGATTGCCCATCTTGTGAATATTGATCGGCAAGATTTGTTCCATATTCAACGTAAACTCTATCTCCACCCTTTTTTATGACATCGTCCAAAATAGATGTCACATATAAAATACGACATTCAGCCTCCTCTTCAAAAGCAGCGTGTTTGGTTAAATAAATGATAGGAAGTAAAACTGTCGCTATTGCTTTGTAAATTTCATTTGGATTAGAAATTTTCTCTTCTTCCATTACGTTCTTAATTTGTTCAACCTTATCTTTTATTTGAACAAACAATTCTTTAATATCAGTTGTTATCTGGTTGATTGTTTGAATATACTCGTTCCAAGTTGTGTCAGGTTTTTTGATTGTATCATCAAAATAAAATGAGAGTTCACTACGATGCGCTATACTAATGTAATCTGTTTCTGGATTCATATAAATACAACGAAATAGTTGTAATTTTTTACGAGTGCTTTGCTTTTTAAGGTCATTATTTGACAATGCATTATTTTCTTTTTCCTTTGTGATAAAATTATTAGCCGTTGAGGATGCACTATCGGCTAGTAAGCTCATATTACTAAAAGAACTCCTCTGTGGATCAAAAGCAGAATCAAAAAACTGATGATTCATCACTAAGCAAAGCCCAGAACCATCTTTTCCATCTTGTTTTCCATATAATCTAAATTGATTTAATGAATTTTCGTTAAAGGTAAAGCTGGTTAAAAAAGCCATGCTATTGTCATTATAATCAAGCGGTATTTTCCATTCATTAAGAAGAATTTTCCCTTCGGTTGGATCATTCATATAATTTGCAATACCTAAGTGAAAGCTACCATTTTGGATAATTTTCTCTGCAACCTCAACTCTAGTATAGTGAGCAAAACAATTTTCTTTATCTTTAAAATCTTTAAAATTAATATGTAACTTTTGTTGAATATCTATCGTATATTTACAAAGATAATCAAATAGAATAAATATTTTTTCTATATTCTTTTTATTAAGGTGTAATCGATTATTTTTCAGGCAGATAACAATTTTTTGTTTAATATAAACACCTAAACCATTAATATAAGCATCACTTTGAAATAAGTTCTGGCACTCTAAAAAATTATCCCAATAAACAATTGTAAGATTTATATCTTGCGAAGATAGAGCTAACTCGTACTGAGCATTAGCATATACTACTTCATGATCTTCTCGATTAACATTGCTCCAATGAATACGTGCTTGTTTAATATCCTCTTTATCTAAAAATAACTGACCTAAACCATATTGTGCTTGGGCATATATTTTCTTATCAACTTCAGGACCAATTTTCTGAAAATACTCAATTACCTTTTCTCTTTTTTTTTCAATCCAAAAAGAATACCCTAATGCATATTGCGCTTGCATATATGTTTTTTTATCATCTTCCAAACAAACATTATTCCAATATTCACGTGCTTTTTGCATATCCCCATTTCGAGAATAAAAACTACCTAAGTTATATTGTGCATAAGCATAAGCAGTTGCATTGCCCTTTTTAAAGACGTTTTTCCAATGAACACAAGCCTGTTCTAAATTTCCTTCTATAGAATAAAAACTACCTAAATTATATTGAGCTTTAGTATATATTTTCGCGTCATCTTCAGGGTTAATCCTTTTCAAATAAAGACTAGCTTGTTCTAGATCATTTTCTCCACTGTAAGAATTCGCTAGATTAAATTGCGCTTGGGCATAGATACGTTTATCAATACGTTCAATGTTGTTCCAATAAACACGCGCTTGTTTTATATTGTTCTCTTTTAAAAACGAATTTCCTAAATTATATTGAGCTCTAACATATGCTTCTTTATTATCCTCTGGATTAACATTGCCCCAATAAATACGTGCTTGCCCTACATCTTCTTTATCATCAAATAGCTTACCTAAAGCAACTTGTGCATCTGCATAAATTTTTACATCATCTTCTTTAAGAACTTGATTTAAATAAACTTCAGCATTCTGCATGTCTCCTTTTTCAAGAGAAACAATCCCCAGATTTAATCGAGCCGTAGCATATGCTTCTACACTATCTTCTCGAGGCACATTCTGCCAATACTTACAAGCTTGCTTTATATCCCCTTTCTCTGAAAATAGTTGACCGAGAGTAACTTGGGCAGCCATATAAAACTTTAAGCCATCTTGTTCTAGAACTTGATTTAAATAAACTTCAGCACTCTGCATGTCTCCTTTTTCAAGAGAAACAATCCCCAGATTTAATCGAGCCGTAGCATATGCTTCTATACTGTCTTCTCTATGAACATTTTGCCAATATATACAAGCTTGTTCTAAATCTCCTCTTCCATACCAAGAATTCCCAATATTTAATTGCTTCAAAGCATAACCGCTTGTATTATCTTGATCGTTCATAGAGCTCACTTTATCCTTTACAAAATTTAAAATGCATACTGCATGCTGGATATGCTATAAATTTAAAAAAGATTTAAATAATCGAAATAATTGATAACTTCATATTCAATCATAAACTATCCCAACAACAATGCCGTTGCATACATTCCCACAGCAAAAAATGTATGTGCGACCAGCCCAAGAACACGGACAGTCCAGGCATTAGGTAATTTAGACGCTGTAAAGCCAAGTCCTAGGCCTGGTTGAAGGATAAACCAGCCTGCGCCCAATGTAATAATCCCCCAAATCCATACAGGCAGGAAAGTTGGATTGGCAAACCATTCATAACCACCATAAAGCGCGAAAATAACGCCATAGATAATCCCTACCGCATAATGAAAAATCCAACCTAATGCCAGTTCATGTTTATAAGGCGTTAACTCATCAATCGTATCATTGAATAATTTACCGTCTTTTAGGTTCCAAACCCATCGCCCTATGGGTGCCCAATTGGCTCTGGACTGTCCTGGCAAAGACCCAAAAATCACATCCCAAATATCCAAGACAATGGTCGCACCTATTCCAATTATAATGCCGTCTATTATTAAGCTCATCATGTATTTCACTCGTTAACAATTTGTTTTAATTTTCAGAAAACTATATCGTCATCTTGTTAAAAATAGATATAAAAAAAGAGTGAATATCATATGAACATAATTATCATACTCACTTTAATCGTCATCATTGTTTTATTGATACGATATAAAGAGCAATTAGATACAATTAAGTATCTAAAAATAAAGCATAAAGATAAAACAGTAAAAGCAATCAAACAAGCCTTAACCAGCTCCAGAAATAGTTTTAAAAGAGAATTGGGAGAACTCTTTTGCCCTTTCCAAGAGGGTTTTCCCTATCAAGCGCGAGACTGTATATTCATCGGAAACCCTATCGATTATATTATATTTAATAATCTAGAGGCATATCGTGCAGGTCAAAAGGAAATTGACGAGATAGAAATCGTTTTATTTGAAGTCAAAGCAACCTATTCGGCAAATCTGTCTAGCGTTCAAAATGCCATTGAGCATGCTGCTTTGACTAAAAAAGTTCAATTTCAACTTTATTCAAATTCAAATCATTCTCTTGATCGTTTAAAAAAAGAACAAAATGAACATTTCTGCCCTTTTCAAAGCGATTTTCCTTATAACCCACGGGATTGTCGTTTTGTGGGCAATTCTATTGACTATATTGTGTTCAACAATCTACAAGCCTATCGTGACGGTCAAAAAAGCGTAGATGATATAGAAATTATTCTTGTTGATATTAAACAAAATAACTCACCTGATTTATCCAAAGTCCAAAATGCTATTCACCACGCCATTGCCAACAAAAGAATCAGATGTAAAGTCTATAAATATGATGATGACATTGTAAGTAAAGCCAAAGCAACATTGATTGATAAATATTACAACTATTTATAAAGGATAAACCATCATGAACATTACCATTATCACTCTGTTGCTAATTATTATTGTTTTATTGATCTATTATATTAAAAAATTAGAAACGATCTCAGTAATCGAAAGACATCATCGACAAGAAATCAATGCGTTAAAAAAAGACCCTTATAAAGATATGAACGCCCTAAGAGCCGAAAAAGATAAAGAAATACAAGTTCTAGAAGAAAAACTAAAGAATTTACAAAACGAATATTACAGGGGGATTAAGTTACCAATAAAACAAGCATTAACCAGTTCCAGAAATGCGTTTAAGAGAGAAATTGGAGAGATATTTTGTCCATTCCATGAAGGGTTTCCTTATCATCCAAAAGATTGCACTTTTATTGGCAATCCAATTGATTATATTATTTTCAATAATTTAGACGGATATCGTGACGGAGAAAAGAATATAGAAGATATTGAAGTTATCTTCTTTGAAGTGAAAACAATCCATTCTGCTCACTTATCCAAAGTTCAAAAAGCCATCAAATATGCAGTGGAAAATAAAAAGGTAAAATTTAAAACTTACCAATATGATGAAGCTACCATCAACAAAGGCAAAACTATCCTACTTGAAAAATATAACTAGTATAATTTCACCGCCATTGCTTGGTCTATAAAAGATTGAATATAGGGCAACTCTTGATCCTTTTTACGTATTCCTACATGAATATGCTTGGATATGCCATGTTTCCCTAAACGAACGGGTGCAATCTTGAATTGCTTCATATTTTCTTTGACCAACCACAAAGGCAAAGCCGTTACTCCACGGTGACTTTCCACCATTTGTAAGATAATATCGGTTGTCTCAATCGTTTTATGTTGATGCGGCACGATTCCCGCAGGAATCAGAAATTGGCTGTAAATATCTAAACGATCGGCTGGCACAGGATACGTGATTAAGATTTCGTTCAATAAATCCGTAGGTTGAATATATTTCTTATCCTTTAAAGGATGATTTTTACCCACAACTAAAATCTGTTCATAATCAAAAACAGGCTGGAACAATAAATCTTCTTTAAAAATAGGATCAGGCGTTACCAACAAATCTATTTCATAATTTTCCAGCGCATCCAACCCACCAAATTTAAATTTTTGCTTTACATCAATATCGATATTTGGCCATGCTTCTAAATAAGGGGAAACGACCTTTAACAACCATTGATAACAAGGGTAACATTCCAATCCAATTCGTAAATTGCCCGCTTTACCCTCGGCATATTGCTGGATCATCATTTCCGCATGATTAAGCTGCGGCAAAATACGGCTGGATAATGATAATAAATATAATCCTGCTTGGGTTAATCGCAAATACCGACCGTCCCTGACCCACAACGCCACCCCTAATTGTCGTTCTAGTTTTTTTATCGTATGGCTTAATGCAGATTGGCTGAGGCATAATGTTTCAGCAGCTTTGGTCAAAGATTTTTGTTTATCGAGCTCTTGAATAATTTCTAAATGAATAATTTCCAGCATATTTTTATCCCTGTTGATTATCACGAACCATACTATGAATATAATGCATAGTTCAATGAATTAATATCATTTTTATTTCTAGTTTGCCTTGCCTATCATGCCTGTAATTCACGTTATACAGGAAAATAAACTCATGGTGACCACACATAATCTTGGCTTCCCGCGGATCGGTGTTAAAAGAGAACTCAAATTCGCTTTGGAAGCCTATTGGAATGGTTCTGAACCTCAAGAAGCCCTCATCAAAACAGGTAAAGCATTAAGACAAACCCACTGGCAGCATCAAAATCATTTAAATTATATTCCAGTAGGTGATTTTTCTTTTTACGACCATATTTTGGATGCCAGCTTTTTATTAGGAAATATCCCAACCCGTTCAGTGAAACAAAATGATACGATCTTAGATCAATATTTCCGCGTTGCCAGAGGGCGTTCCGTCAATGATATTACAGACGATAATCATAGTTTTGCAGGGGAAATGACGAAATGGTTTGATACGAATTATCATTATATTGTCCCTGAATTTACCAACGACACAAAATTTTCGCTAAATCCAGAACATTTATTACAACAGATCAAAGAAGCCCAACAGATTAACCCTCATGTGAAACCTGTTCTGATTGGACCTGTCAGTTATTTATATATTGGCAAAACCTATGGTAATCGCGATAAAATAAGCCTCTTACCACAACTGATCGAAATCTATCAACAACTCTTAAAAACGCTTGCTGAACATGATGTGCAATGGGTACAGCTTGACGAGCCGATCTTAGTCACTGAACTTTCTGAGGCTTGGAACAACGCGTTTGTTTCGACCTATCAAGTGTTAAATACGCCCAACATCAATATCCTAATCGCCACTTATTTTGGACAGTTAAAAGAGAACCTGCCTTTATTGGCATCTCTACCTGTACAAGCCGTTCATTTAGATACTATCAATGGATTTGACGAAATTAACCCACTGATTAATGCCATTACAGATAATAAAATAATCTCTTTAGGGGTTATTAATGGGCGTAATATTTGGAAAAGCGATCTAAACGCGATCTTACAATGGTTAGAACCTATTTCTCAACAATTAGGCGATCGTTTATGGATCGCACCTTCTTGTTCTTTACTGCACGTTCCTGTTGATTTAAATCAAGAACAAAAATTAGATCCTGAGTTACAATCTTGGATTGCATTTGCATTACAAAAACTAGAGGAAATCAATATCCTTGCCACCGCCTTAAATCAAGGAGCATCTTCTGTCCAACAAGCCTTAAATGATAATCAATCTGCAATCAATAGCCGTAAAAACTCTGATCGCACCCATAATCCAGCCGTGCGCCATGTTCGCTCTTTAATTACCCAAAAATTAGGACAACGCAAAAGCAATTACGCTAAACGATTTAAAAAACAACAAGCCATTTTAAACCTTCCGCACTTTCCGACCACCACCATTGGATCTTTTCCTCAAACTGCTGATATTCGTAAAGCTAGAAATCAGTTCAAAAAAGGATTGATTGACTTCAAAACCTATGAAACGGCAATGCACAAAGAAATTGCCTTTTGTATTGAACAACAAACCAAACTAGAGCTTGATGTCTTTGTTCATGGCGAAGCAGAACGCAATGACATGGTTGAATATTTCGGCGAGCAACTGAACGGTTACGCCATCAGCCAACATGGTTGGGTGCAATCTTATGGATCACGCTGTGTCAAACCCCCTATTTTATACGGAGACATCTCTCGCCCAATTCCAATGACCATCGAATGGATTAAATACGCACAATCCATGACCAATAAACCCGTCAAAGGAATGCTGACTGGCCCCGTTACCATCTTGAATTGGTCTTTCGTCAGAGACGATCAACCCAGATCAGAAAGTTGCTATCAACTCGCCATGGCGATCAGAGCTGAAGTCTTGGATCTTGAAAAAGCTGGTGTTCAAATCATTCAAATTGATGAAGCTGCATTACGTGAAGGTCTGCCTTTACGTCGTTCACAATGGAATGAGTATCTGAATTGGGCAATTGACGCTTTCCGTATTACGGCCAATGGTGTGCAAGACGAAACACAAATTCATACGCATATGTGTTACTCTGAGTTCAATGATATTATTGCCGCAATTGCATCTATGGATGCGGATGTGATTACCATTGAAACCTCTCGTTCTAATATGGAGCTACTGGAAGTCTTTGAACAATTTAAATATCCAAACAGTATCGGGCCAGGCGTATATGATATTCACTCTCCTAATATTCCTTCAACCGAGCAAATCATTCAATTAATGGACAAGGCCAAACAATTAATCCCTGTGCAACATTTATGGATTAATCCAGACTGTGGGTTGAAGACACGTCAGTGGAAAGAGGTCATTCCTGCCCTTGAACATATGGTAAGTGCAGCGAAACATCTACGAAAAAACACCATTAATGACCAATTTTATGCATCGATTACGACACATTAATCGTTAAATTATTCTATGGTTTCTATTTCTTTGCTTTTTCGTATAAAAGCAAAGAAATAGTATATTAAAACTAAAATTTAAAGCTCTATCAATGATTGATTTTAAGAAGAAAAAAGTTTGAGTATGTTAAATAATAAAATAGAGCAATCTTCTCAACCAATATCACAACGCTTAAAATCTGTTGATATGTTACGAGGGATCGTTATTCTCATCATGATTATCGATCATATCAGAGAGACTTTTTTCTTGCATTTGCAAGTCTCTGACCCGATGGATGTTTCGATAACGCCTCTGGATTTATATCTCAGCCGATCGCTTGCCCATATATGTGCCCCTATTTTTGTGTTTCTGACGGGTTTATCGGCTTATTTATATGGACAAAAACAACAGCATAAAAGCGATGTCAGTCGTTTTTTGCTTATTCGTGGAT
This sequence comes from Commensalibacter communis, assembly GCF_947179105.1. Lineage (NCBI taxonomy): Bacteria > Pseudomonadati > Pseudomonadota > Alphaproteobacteria > Acetobacterales > Acetobacteraceae > Commensalibacter > Commensalibacter communis. Next base: position 11,152 of record NZ_CAMXCK010000003.1, on the reverse strand, counting down.
TGTTTCTGGTTGTATTAGAAATCACTGTGATTAATTTTGCTTGGACGTTTGAATTCCCACCCCATCGACTGTTTTTACAAGTCATTTGGGCAATTGGGTTAAGTATGATCGCTTTATCCGCACTTATCTGGCTGCCAAGAACCATATTGCTTACCCTAGCAATCATCATTATTGCTGGACATAATCTTTTAGATCATATTCATTTTTCGAATGAGTCTGCCTTATATATACCATGGGCAATCATTCATGATCGTGTTTGGGTAAATATTGGGGATATACTGACGTTTCGTACCACTTATCCTGTCTTACCGTGGATTGGTGTTATTTCCATTGGATATTATTGTGGATCATGGTTTAAATCCACTTTTCCTGCACAGCAACGCCAAAAGAATCTACAACTTAGCGCATTGTTACTCTTATCGTCTTTTATCATTATCAGAATGACAAATATTTACGGAGATCATCCATGGATTTATGGCAGCTCAACGACTGAAACCCTCATGAGTTTTTTTAATATTACTAAATACCCACCTTCTTTCTTATTTCTGTTAATCACGTTAAGTATTGGTTTCTTTTTACTGTCTTTCCTAGAACGTTTTCAACATGCTTTTATATTGAAATACGCAGCAATCTTTGGCAGCGTTCCATTATTTTTCTATATCCTTCATTTATTCGTTCTGAAATTTATGTATCTTGGCGCTGTATATCAATTTGGTAAAAATAAAGGGGATTATTTTGGATTTAATGAAGTTTGGCAATTATGGGCTTGTTGGCTTGTGTTAATTTTCTTACTATATCCATTCGTGCGTCTCTTTTCCAACTATAAAGCAACGCATAAACATATTCATTGGCTAAAATATTTATAGTGCTGAACAGAGCCAGACATGCTTAAGAGACATACAAAGAAAATATTGGTTCCTCCTTTTCTGATTTTACATTCCATAGGATGTAATTGTGCATATTGTAGCGAAACAAAAGCAGAAAAGAAACATGGTTTCTGGGCCGACAGTGTAACTTCTATTGTTAATCGCACCGTTTACGACACGAGGAAATATCCAGACGTTAAGACCTCCCCCAATTACGCGACCGAATGGGGCTATGGATTAATGGCCAGTTTTCAGTCTGGCTTTACCCCTGGCTTCGTCGGGTTCGGCATTGATGCTCAAAGCTATACAGGATTAAAATTGCAAGCCAAAGGACGCACGGGGCGCATTCGATTATTACGAAAAAATGCTGATGGCAGCGTGCAAGATTTTTACAATCGCACAGGGGGTGCCGCCAAAGTAAGGCTGCATTCTACAGTTGCTAAATACGGTATAATGCGTCCCAAAACGCCGATATTTAGCTCTTCTGACACAAGGTTACTACCAGAAACATCCACAGGACTATTGCTAACCAGTAACGAAGTTAAGAAACTAACCCTACAAATAGGACATTTTACTGCTAATGCCGATCGTAATGCGACCAAAAATCATAATGATCTGATCGTCAATTATTTAAACCCATCCTTTAGAAAAGGAAAATCATTTGATTTTGTGGGTGGAACTTATACTGGAATTAAAGAACTTTCTTTGACATCTTATGTCGGGCGGTATCATAATAGTTGGATGACTTATTATATAAACGGTAATTACAAACATCATTTGACGCATCATCAAATGATTATCTTGGATCTGCAATTTTATCACAGTCATAATATAGGCAAATCCTATGCGGGAAAAATTAATAATAACACGGCCAGTTTAGCTGCGACTTATCAACTCGGCGTGCATAAATTCTCTGCTGCTTATCAAAAAGTCCACGGGAATACACCCTTTGATTATGTCACCAGAGGCGCAATCTGGCTGCCCAATGCAACGCAATTATCTGATTTTAACGGCCCACATGAACAATCTTGGCAAGTCAGCTATGAACTGGATTTATCCCTGATCGGTATTCATGGTCTTTCTATAAGCTCTGCTTTTATCAGAGGAACAGGGATTGATGGCACGAAGATGACACAAAAGAGTGCCTATTATTGGTTGGGATATGGCAAAAACGGCAAACATTGGGAGCATGAGCTGATGGCTAGATATGTCGTTCCAAAAGGCTGGGCAAAGAAACTGAATATTACTGCCAGACACAGTATTCATCAAGCGAACAAAGCTCAATCAGAAATTAATACCAATCAATTCAGAGTAGCCGTGGAATATCCAGTTGTATGGTAAGGAACAACTGTTATTTATATTAAACAAGTTGCTCCTTAAGTTATAATATTATTTATGCTGTTCTGGCTGTTGAATAATCACTTGACCAGTTGGGCTTACACCATATTTTTGACCAATTGTTGTCAAAATTAATGTTGCATTATAAGCATTTTGTGGCGCGGTCTGTTCGTTCGCAAAGCATTCTATGTTATATGCGATCTCTGCGGGTCCTGTTGTAACCACTTGTGGCACACCATAAAATGGGTCATTCCACACTGGTGATCCCCAAGCGCCAGGACCCCAAGCACCTGGTCCCCAAAATCCTGGACCGCCGCCCCAATATCCACCGCCATATCCACCACCTGCATAAGTCACTTCTCTTTGTGGTTTTTTATGAACATTACTAGAGCTATTCATAACAATAAAATATTGGTATCCATTTTGAATTGTTGTTTGAGCAGCTTTAATCAATGTAATATTTTGCGCAGCAGCATAGCTAATATTATCATTTGCAGTATAAGAAATACGAAATGTTTGCTTGTTTAAGGGATATGCACTGAAATCCCCCAGCTGATTAAAAGGTAAAGGAGTGTCCGATGCACATCCAGAAATTGCCACCACCACGGCGAGTGCTGGTAAAAAAGAAAAAAACTTCATCCTTAATCATTCCTTTACATTTAATGGAAAGTTATCACTTATAAAAAAAATACTAATAAATAATAAGGTATTCATATTATTTGCTGTTCTACAATATATTTATTCTTTCAATTATTTCAACAATCGCAATAAACTCTTTTGTTTTTCTTTGCTTCTAATTCTGATAATTTATAGCTTTCGTATTATACCTACATTTTCAAACCTTTTTTTATGTTTTATACCTTCTTATGTTACCTGTATCTTTAACGCAACTTATTCGAAATAAAGCATTTGAACTGGGATTTGATCAGTTTGGTATTTGCAAAGCACAACTGTCACCAGAAAAAGCACAACAGTTAAACGAATTTATTGATAGGAAACGCCACGGAGAAATGCAATGGTTAGAAGATCGTTCCTTTCAGCGATCCAGCCCAGACCATTTATGGCCAGAAGTCAAATCTGCTATCGTTTTAGGTGTTAATTATGGCCCCAACATTGATCCATTAGCCAACTTAAACCATCCCGAGATAGGGAATATCTCTGTTTATGCACGACACAGAGATTATCACGACATGATTAAAGGATGGTTAAAACATTTGGCACAATATATCATCAAAGAAGCTAAACCATTTATAACTCCAACCGATCAAGTCAAAGTATTTGTCGATACCGCCCCCATTATGGAAAAACCTTTGGCGCAACAAGCTGGACTGGGGTGGCAAGGCAAGCATACCAATTTGGTTTCGCGTCAATTTGGCAGCTGGCTTTTCTTAGGGGAGATTTTGACGACATTAGAGCTACCGCCCTCTCAAACTTCTAAAAACCATTGCGGCAGTTGCAACCAATGTTTACAAGCCTGTCCCACCAATGCTTTCCCTGCACCGTTTCAACTGGATGCGACACGCTGCATTTCATATTTAACCATTGAATATAGTGGTGCTATTCCCATCGAATTTCGAAAATCCATTGGTAATCGTGTTTACGGATGCGATGATTGTTTAGCTGTTTGCCCTTGGAATCATTTTGCTCAACATAGTCGCCATATCAAATTACAAGCTCGCCAAGAGCTGAATAAGCCACTATTAAAAGAATTTTCCCATTTTACCGAAGAAGAATTCAGACAATTTTTCTCTGGATCGCCCGTCAAACGAATTGGATATATACGCTTTATTCGGAATGTGTTGATTGCACTAGGCAATTCTCAACAGCAATCCTTGCTATGCCATGCCCAATTATGGGCAAACCACGACAATGCGATTATCCAAGAAACCGCCCAATGGGCCATAGAACAGTTAAAATCATGAGCAATCCTTATTTACAAAAACGCAGCTTACGCCTTTCTGGTCATAAAACCAGTGTGGCTTTGGAAAAAGAATTTTGGCAACTATTGGAACAATCTGCTCAAAAACAACAACTCTCTTTGTCTGCATTGATTATGTCTATTGATACAGACCGAGACCCAAATCGCCCTCTTTCTTCGGCTTTACGATTGGCAGCATTGGCGTTTGCGTCTTCAACAGGCGAACGATAAACATATTGCCTTTTGCTGCAAAAATAGTAGACTTACACTCTCTTTATAATTTTTATTGTTAAGCACATGGCGTTTATTGGAAAAGTTTTTGGTACTGTTGCTGGTTTTGCTGCGGGGGGACCTATGGGTGCCTTACTGGGTGCAGCCTTAGGACATGCCGCAGACAAAAATACATTGTTAGATCCCCCTGCTGGTGGATGGACAGAACAATGGAAACGTAAAATCTCGCCTGACTTTATGGGTGCCGCAAGTTATATTGCTGTCAAAATGGCGGTTAGTACAGGAAAAAAAGACCAAGCCTTAGCCTTGTGTATGATTATTCTGTCCGCAAAGATCGCCAAATGTGATGGATCTGTCAATCGTAAAGAAATCGATGCTTTTAAACGCTTCTTTGCAGTACCAGCTCAGCAGCAACCCGCCATTGGAAAATTGTTTGACCAAGCACGCCAACGGGTTGACGATTATCCAAAATTTGCAGAAGAGCTGGCGGTGGCTTTTAAAGATGAAAAAAGCAAACTCGAAAATCTTTTGATCCTCCTTTTCGCTATTGCCAAGGCAGACTCAGATCCCTCAACCCCATTACATCCCGAAGAAGAAAAATTCTTACGTCAGGTTCATAAAATCTTTGAATTGCCGCAGTCGGCATGGGATTATGCGATGAACGGTGGCACTCTACGCAGTGTAGCGGAAGAGCAAAATCCATATGAAGCACTTGAAATCCATAGCAATGCCACCGATGAAGAAATACGCAATCAATGGCGTAAGCTGGTTCGCGAACATCATCCTGATGTCATGGCTGCCAAAGGCGCAAATGAAACTGAGATGGCAGAATCAGCAATTAAAATTGTTAAAATCAATGCTGCTTGGGATTATATCAAACGAAATCGTAGTTTATAATTATCAAACAGATTATTTATCATTAATATATCTACGATTCTATTTACCACTTCTTGTTTTATATCAATATTTTACAACAAGATCTAAAATAATAATGTGATTATAGTACAACATTTCATCAAGATACGTTTATTTTTTATTCTGCCCACAACCTTTTTTCTGTTGTTTAGAAATGAATCTGCTATGGTCAAAACGCAATCTGTGCAAAAAATTAGATATCAATATAATCAAAGCCTATCGCACGATATGACTTGGTATATTTGATATAGTCTATGGAATTAATAAAACCACTTGAGAGGCAAAATGGATTTGAATAACAGTAATATTTCTCATTCTTTACAGCCTCAAACAAAGAAAAAACAAAAAATGCGTCGTCTCTCTTATATCACTTTGACTGTTGGTTTATCTCTTTTCGCAAGTGCATGTACGGCACCAATTCCCAAAGATCCAGAAGCCTTGGCTGAATATAAACGCAATAATGATAAATACGAACCTACAAACCGTGAAATGTATAATCTCACGACCACAGTTGATAAATATACTCTTCGCCCCGTTGCCAAAGCGTATGTTTGGGCCGTGCCAAAAGTAGTTCGCAAATCTCTGAGCAATATGATTACAACAATGAATGAACCTGTTGTGTTCTTTTCTGATGTTGGCGCTGGCAAACCAAGACGTGCTGGCGATACCTTTGCTCGTTGGTGTATCAATATGGTTGCTGGTGTTGGTGGTTTTATCGATGTTGCCTCTATGGTTGGGTATGAACATCATGATACGACCCCAGGCATGACCTTGGCTTCTTGGGGAATTAAATCAGGTCCTTATTTATTTGTACCCTTTATGGGACCATCAAGCTTTCGTGAAGCAGGTGGCTCTATTATCGCTGTTGGTTTACAGCCATTTAACTATGTCCCCAGAGGATATGGCTTGATTACTTTTAACTGGGCATATAATATCCTAGGTGTAATTAGCTCTAGAGCGGACTATCTTGATGCAATGGATCAATTACAAAGAGATTCGTTGGATCCTTATGCAACCATTCGTAGCGCATACCAACAACAACAAAGTGCTGAGATCAAAGAGCTCATCAATGACCACAGAGCCACAACGCCAGCTTGGTATATAAAATAAGTTAGGAATTATATAATGAAGATTTACTCTTGTCGTTTTCTTTTTTCTATAGCCACAGTTTCAAGTATATTATTATCCAGTAATATAGTTCCTTATTCTCCTCTTGCTATTCCAGGTGCACATGCACAAAAATCTTATTCAGGCACAGAATTAAGACAATGGCTCGAAGCCACAGGTAATAAAATGGTTTCTGTTGTGAATAGCAATAAATCCGCAAGAGAGAAGAAAGAACAGTTTTTAACAATTTTAAATCAAGATGTTGATGTTGACACAATCGCTAAATTTTGCCTTGGTCGTTTTTGGCGTATCGCAACACCAGAACAACAAAAAGAATATGTTCAATTATTTCACCAGGTATTAATCAATTCTATCACTGACCGTTTGGGCGAATATAAAGGCGTTTCTTTTGACATTGGCAAAGTTTCTACAGTTGAAGGTGGTAGGTTCTCAATTGAAACCATTCTTCATCGTCCAAAACAGCCAAATGTCTCGATACAATGGGTTATCAGTACAGAAAGCGGATCCCCAAGAGTGGTTGATATTATTGGCGAAAATGCCTCTTTATCAGTGACACAACGAGGTGATTATACTTCTTTTATTGCTCGTCACGGTAATAATGTCTCCGCATTAATTGATGCATTAAAACGTCAAATTTCAAAACACCCATAATAGCTTGGCTCCAAAGCTATATATTTAATCAAAAGCCAGGAAGTTTCTTATCCTGGCTTTTTTCGTTTCAACCTTTACAAGCACAGAGGATATAAATTTATGCCTACTCCTCAATTTTCAGATGATTTTATTCAAGAGCTTGAGCAACTCTTTTCTTGGCGCAGAGATGTCAGACATTTCCAATCAAAACCCGTTGATAATCATATCCTTGACCAGCTATTATACGTTGCCTCATTAGCACCTTCAGTCGGGCTCAGCCAACCTTGGCGATATATAAAGGTTGAAACCCCTGCCCTACGTGAGCAAATTTACTCGCTTTTCGAAGAGTGTAATCAACAAGCTGCGCAAGAATATGCTTCTGAACAACAACAAATGTACTCAAATCTAAAACTATCTGGTCTGAATGATGCTCCACATCATATTGCTGTTTTTTCAGAAATAAACCCCGCACAGGGCAAGGGATTAGGAAGGCAGACCATGCCAGAAACGACAAATTATTCAACCGTTATGTCAATTTTTAGTTTTTGGTTGGCTGCCAGAGCTTACGGTATTGGGGTTGGATGGGTTTCTATTTTGCCTCCTGCAAAAGTAAAGTCTATTTTAACGGTTCCAGAGGATTGGAATTTTATTGCCTATTTATGTGTAGGCTATCCTCAATTTCAGAATATAACTCCAGAACTAGAGGAAAAAGGTTGGGAAAAGCGTAATCCTGAACGACAGCAATGGATCGTTAAATAGACTAGTAAGAACATCACGTATAAATAATCTCTAATTGATCTTATAAATATCTTTTGATTTTTCAATTTATATGTTTTTCTATATGTATATTATTTTGCTTACTATAATTTATATATAACGAGCGAATTTAATTCTCCAATTTTATAAAAATATAGAAACAGGACGATTATGAGCAATTCTTCATCAGGGGCTTCTGACAAATTCGAAGCCCGTCAAAATTCATTCACGTACTATCCCGTCGCATTAAGCGTCATGACAACCGTTTTCTTCATGTGGGGATTTTTGACGTGTCTAAATGATATTCTTATTCCACATTTAAAGACCGTATTTGAATTAAACTATGCCCAAGCCATGTTGGTCCAATTCACATTCTTTGGTGCATATTTTCTAATGTCTATACCAGGAGGGAAAATTGTTTCCTCGCTCGGATATAAAAAAGGCATTGTCACTGGTCTTATTATTGCGGCAATTGGCGCATTTGGGTTTTGGCCTGCGGCTATTTCCTCTAATTATTACATTTTCTTACTTGCACTTTTTATTCTTGCAACTGGAATAACAATTTTACAAGTTGCCGCCAATCCGTATGTTACCTTATTAGGCTCTCAGAAAACCAGCTCTAGCCGACTAAACTTGGCTCAAGCATTTAATGCTTTGGGAACCACTGTAGCCCCCTATCTTGGTGGTATTCTTATTCTAGTGGGTGCTTCTTATACTTTACCAAAAGATGTGGCAACAGCTCCAGAAACAATTCAATTAATTTCTACACTTGAAAATAAACCAACCACGGATATTCAATCTGCATTCAATCAAGCAAAGCCTGAGAATGTTGCCTATGCTTTAAAAAATATTCCACCTTTCATTTTTAACAAACTTTCGAATGAATTACTATTAGAACAAGCTAATCGCCTTCCCCCTGAAATATTGGGAACTGTATTAAGCGATATACCAACTGAACAAAAGTTATATATTCTCAGTAATATTCCAGCGGAAAAATTAGAGCAATTACCTGCCGATGCTTTAGTGCAATCAATGGATGGTCTTGTTACAACTTCACTTGATCCTAACCAAACGAATATGCTGCAAAAGTTAAAAAGTGAAATAACGCCCGCAGCTAAACAAAAAATGCAAGAATATCGGAATAATCAAGCCAAATCAGTTCAAAAACCATATGCAATTTTGGGTATTATTCTTTTATTACTTGCTGGTTTCGTGGCCATCTTTAAACTTCCCGAAAATAAAGATCAAGCAGAAGAAAGCAAAAACACACCTCATTCTCTTAAAGATGTATTTCAATATCCTCATGCTGTTCTTGGTGCATTAGGAATTTTCTTTTATGTCGGTGCCGAAGTATCAGTCGGCAGTTTTATGATAAGCTATTTAACATTACCTGATATTGGTCGGATGACTGAACAAGTTGCCTCCCAATATGTCGCTTTTTTCTGGGGAGGTGCGATGGTTGGACGTGTCATAGGATCAGCATTAATGGTAAAAATATCCCCACGCAAATTATTGTCTCTTTGTGCAATTGTTAATCTGTGTTTATTAGTTATTACCATGCTATCCTCTGGAAATGTTGCTGTATATTCTATTATCTCCATTGGTTTATTTAACTCTATTATGTTCCCGACGATTTTCTCTTTAGCTATTACAGGAATGGGAATTTTGACAGAACAAGCATCAAGTTTAGTGGTAATGGCTATTGTCGGAGGGGCAGTGATCCCATTTGCTCAGGGTTTTATCGCTGATAGCATTGGATTACACCATGCTTTCTTATTACCACTTCTTTGTTATGTATATATTTTATATTATGGCGTTAGCGGAGCAAAGCCTTCTAAAACTGTTATAGAGCAATCATAGATTTATTGTTTACTGGGCAATGTTTTGTTGCCCAGTAAAACCCAGCCCTATCAACATCAATTAAGAATAACAACTTTCTATTTTTTAATAATTTTCCACAATTTTTCACCGTGTTTGAGAATATATAACGTTTTTAAGAAAGGTACTTTCTTGCCCAAAACTTTATATATCTCAGAAGCCTTTATTGGTTTAGAAAGTTTTTTAAAGTCAATTAATTCTTGATAGCAACTGCCGTCTTGCTTAGGATCATCATAACGATATCCATTTTGTACTATGCCACTTGCCTTACCATAAGCAACAATTCCTTCTCCGTTGGCATATAAAAAAACAATATCATCTTTTTTTATTTTTTTTATACTCTCTTTCCACGGAGAGCTAAAGGCTTCAATGCGCTCCTCATCCATCATGCGCGCATGATCTGCTACATTATTCCCTTTATTTGTATTAAATAGAAAATATCTTATAACATTCTCTTCTGACTCTATGATATCATCATCCATGGTGTTGATATATTGATATGCCTGTTCTAATCCAGTTTTTAATAGATTGACCATTACTTCATTTTTAGAAGTTTCAAGGTAATCGACTAATCCTTCAATTTGAGAAGCAATCTCTTCAGTCATACGAATCGTTGTCGCAACGGTTTCTTTTTTATTTTGTTCATTATTTTCTATCATAGAAATAATACCAGCCATACTCTCCTCCAATCTTTTTTTATAATTTTTATTTGATTTGATAATTAAATCATTATTAATACAAAAAACATTATATATAAACTTAAAAATATACGTTCTATAACAAGAGCAACACTCATTTAATTTACTTTATTTTTTTCTGGTCATTTCTATTGTACAAAATATATTTAAATTACGGTAACTACTCATATCGTATATACTATTGAATATATAAAGCTTATCAACTAATAAATAACTTTTATACAGCATATTTAATAGATTCAAAAAAAATTAATAACCTATATAAAAAAAATTCTTTCAAAAATTTAAAAAAATTAAAATATAATTCATCATTAATTAACAATAAATGTACAATCAATCAAAAAGCTTATTTTTTTTATAATAAAATCTTAGAGAGCTGAAAAAATAAAACGATACACTATCAATATAATATATATATTTTACATATTATAAATATTCTTTATTTTTGAATCAAAATGGAAATAAAATTTAATTATTTTTAAATTTGTTTTGACTCTATTATAATTATGTATATATTACGAGTAGTTAGGTTTTTATATTTCAGGGTACAAACTACAAATAAAGTATAATAAATAAATAATAAATATAAATAAATTAAGTTGAATAATAAAGAATGAAAACTTCTAATATAAAAGTTAACAAATTCTTATATCTTATTTACTTAAAGGTAGTAATAAATGAGTGATTTATTAAAAGGTGAAGATTTATTAGATGATTTGGATGATTTTGGACAAGATGGTGGTATTTTACCGATACAAGCGAGGAGTTTTATAGCGCCTAGATCTGTTGGAATT